>QYQB01000323.1 GCA_007280275.1 bacterium
AGTTTCAATATCCTCCGGGATGTATTCAGCGCGACCTTTTACGTTGGCTCAAAAAAGTCTTGCAAATATAGTGAGGGATAGCTATATTTAACATCCCGAGCGAAGATAGAGACAGCCTTTGATCCTTCGGCTTTGCTCAGGACTTACTCCACAGGACATAAGCACACGGGGTCGTAGCTCAGTTTGGTTAGAGCGCCTGCCTGTCACGCAGGAGGTCGCGAGTTCGAGTCTCGTCGGCCCCGCACACAAAGCCCTCCCTGCAATACGAGGGCTTCTTCATTTCCATCCTCCATGCCGCATTTCGCCTACATAATCCAAAGTGAAAGCGACGGATCATTCTACGCCGGCTCATCTCACAATCCGATTCTCCGGTGTCAGCGGCACAATGACGGCTGGACTCGTTCCACCAAGGGCAAAGGCCCTTGGAAGATCGTGTGGGTTCGCCAATTCCCGACAAAGGCCGAAGCTCTCCATTTCGAGCGACTTATCAAGAAAATGAAGAGTCGAGTCTTCATTGAGAAGCTCATCCGTGACTCAGGAGGTCGTCCCGATGGCCGATAGGCCATCGGGATTGAGTGCACGTTCAAGTTGGAAAGCCGACCTGCAATCCTTGCCAAGCCTTCACACTAGTTCTCCCCCCATATCCACTTGCCGAACCACCGTTCGTTCTCCTCCATGACAGAGCGCATCTGCTTTGGCTTCGTGATTCCGTGGCCGAAGCCTTTGTAGACTATCATTTTCACCGGGATATCACGATCTCGAAGCGCTCGATACAGTTCATAGGCATTGGGAATCGGCACGCGCTTGTCGTTCTCCCCATGTTGAATGAGAGTCGGCGTTCTCGCCCTCTTGATGTTCGAGATCGGAGACGTTTTGCGATAGATGTCTGGATCATCCCACGGAGTTGCTTTTAGGTATTGACGCGTGAAAGGGTAAATGTCTGTGTTGACATAGTATGTCATCCAGTCGGAAATGCCGGCACCGACAGAGACAGCTCTGAAGCGATCACTGTATGTCGTGATGTAGGCAGAGATATATCCCCCCTGACTCCAACCCATTGCACCAACCCTATCGCGATCAACCATGCCCTTTAAGACCAGGTAGTCCACTCCCGAGATCACATCCCAGTAGTCACCTATTCCGAGGTTTCGAACATTCAGCGAGCGAAACTTTTCTCCGTAGCCGCCTGAGCCACGGTAGTTTGGACGCAATACGATGCAACCCTTGGCGACAAATCGCTCAACCGGATAGTTTCGATCGGCAGTCACGGTCGGTCTATCGACGCCTGTCGGTCCACCGTGAATGAGCACGAGCAGAGGGTATTTCCTCAAGGGATCAAATTCTGCAGGTTTTATGAGAACTCCCTGGATAAGAGTGCCATCTGTGGATTTCCACTCAATAACTTCGCGGGTCGCCACCTTGAAGTCCTTAATCTGTTCACCCAAGCGGGTGAGTTGCTTTGGAGCAAATGGTTTCAGAGTGGTGACGTAGATTTCGGAATATCGATTGGGTTCTGCGCCTACAAACGCCGCCTGTTTGAAGTCGCTGGTGAAGGAACATTGCGAGAGCACAAACGCATCGGGGCCGCTGATGCGCTCAATTTTTTTCGTTGTCGTGCTGAGGCAGAAAAGATGGGCGTTTGTCTTCTGCAGGGCCGACAAAAGAATACCCTCGTTTGACCAGCCCAGAAGCGAGGCGTCCTCATCCAACGCTTCTGAGAGTACTCGCGGTTTCCCCCCTTCTGCCGAAACAATCGCTATGACACCGTTCACATAGAAAAAGAACTCACGTCCATTTGCCGTCTCATAGGCGATGTTTTTTCCGTCGGGAGACCAGCAGGGATTGGAATCGGGCCCAGGTGTGTCAACGATCTTTCGGCAAGTTGTATCGGCAAGATTCAACACATAAATATCGGCAGTGCTGGACGAGCCAAGATCAGGATCTTGCTGAGCGGAGAACGCTATAAGCTTCGAATCTGGTGACCACGAGAAGTTGTTCACTGTAAAACTAGATCCTTTGGTGAGGCGCTTTGGCACAGCGAACCTCGCAGTGTCGTCACGTTGTGTTGGGATAATCCAAAGATGAGTCATGGTATATTCACTCTGCACCACTTCATAATCACCGTACTTTTCCTTTCGATCTTTCATTGCTTTGGTTTCGGGCTCCGGGGAAGTATATGCCATGAAGCGTCCATCCGGAGACCATTTCAGGGAGTTGACACCACTCTCGCATTGGGTGAATTGTCGGGCCTCACCACCGTTGGGTCGGATGAGATAGATTTGGTTCTTTCCATCACGATCGGACAAAAACGCCAGGCGTTGCCCGTCGGGCGACCATGTCGGACTTGTGCTCGATTTCTTCGCATACGTGAGCTGATATATCTCATCGCTCGATGTGACCCCTATCCAAATATCGGTCTCATACGCATTCTCTTCCCAGTTTGTCCTTGCGACTTGATAGGCCACATAGCGACCATCGGGTGAGATTCGCGGATTGGAGATGCTTTTAAGACTGATGGACTGGTCGATGCTTGGAGTCGATAAACTTTGGGCTAGTACGGTCTGGGACATCCAGCCAACCAGGAAAGCCAACGTCATAGAAAGGAAGAGACGGCATTCCTTCGAATCACATCTTCTTCTGATACCTATCATAGCATCCTCCAGTCGGGATGAAAGAGTGGACGTGAGAAGTGCTCCATGGTCGAAAGAGGTCTAAAGGATAAACCCCATGCATTCCGCTCGTGCTTTGCGTCCGCCGTCCTCTAGACTTCGCCCATGCCGAGCTTCTCAGCAATGTTGTGTGGGATAAGGTCTGGTCTTTAGCATGGTATTCATCTTCATGCCGCTTTGCGGTAGGTAAATCTCCGACGTAGTGAACCCGAGAGGGGGGTGGGTTCGACGGCGCTGACGGCTGGAAACATACCGATTTCGAGGGGGATTGTCAAACCCGGGAACGGGGTACCTTTTTTTCTTTGACGAGCAGTGCTTCGCACACCAGCATTATCAGGGTTCTGCGGGTGCCCCGTTCGCCCCGCTTACAACAAAAAATCCCCTTCATGGGGATTTTTTGTTGTACGTAACAGGCTTTGAACTCTCGTCTCGTTTACCCCGACGCCTTCAGTCGGGGTCGGCTCCGCAAAACGAAAATGCCCCCACGCGGGTCATTTTCCGTTTCGCCAAAGACAATTGACTGAGTCTCGTTTGCCCGCCGATCCTTTTGGCGGGTCGGCCCCCGACTTCGCACTTCGTGCTTCGTCGGCGCATGCCCGCTCAAAATAACAAATCCCGCCTACCTGAAAGGAACGTCGGATTTTGTGTTTCATTGAATACTCGGCCCATCCTTCCCCACCCCCTTCGAGTTCTCCTGACGAGCATGGATTGGCCGATCATCTATTCAATCTTATCTTCCTCAGCATAGCGGTGAAGCGGCCATCGGAACGGAGGCTATTCCACATAGGCTGGACCTTAATGAATCCGAACCACCGATTTTGCTCATTGTATCCTTTCTCGAGCCACTCAAATGCCTTATCCTTGTCACCCAATCCTGCATAGACGTAGGCTATTTGAACCGAAAGTGCATAGCCCTTTTTTGAGACTTCAAGCATTTGATTGAGAACTTTGATCGCTTCATTCTTCTTTCCTGCCCTCGCATACGCATAGCCCAATTGTCCCATTCCAAAAAGATCGTCCGCGCCAACGATCTCTCTGGCTCTCTGAATTTCACTGATAGCTTCCACGAATTTGCCCTGCTGGGCATATGTGCTACCAAGAAGCATGTGCGCAAAGTGAAAATTCTGATCGATCTCAAGGACCCTGTTGAACTGCTCTATTGCCAGATCATAACGCTGCATGTAAAAAAGAGCTGCCCCCACCTGATTGCCTATGATAGGCGAAATAGGATCAAGTTCTTGCCCTCGTTTACTTTCAGATAACGCCTCCTCCAATTTGCCCTGCGCCTCCAGAGTCTCGCTGTACCACTGATGAGCTGTAGGATAGTTCGGATTAAGCTCTATGGCTTGTTTGAATTCGCTCTCGGCCCCTTCCCAGTCCCATTGATTCTGAAAATTGTATCCAAGCACTGCATGAGGTTCCGCCAGCATTGCGTCCAATTCCATTGCTTTCCTTGCCGCCTTCTCAGCTTTCAGCATGAAATCCTTTGGCGGTTTGTTTGAATATTCCGGAAGAACACTATAGGTCGAAGCCAATCCGGCGTAGGCAAGTGCATAGCCGGGATCCTTGTCAATGGCGCGATTGAAATAGCTGACCGCCTTATCAAGGTCAGCAACTTTGCGTTTGTTCCAATAGAACCTTCCCTTGAGATACAGCTGATAGGCTTCAGTGTCTTCGGTGGAATGCTTTGCGAGCTTCTTCTCGTCCTCGCCAACCAATCTTAGCCTCAATTGGTAGGAGATTTCTTTGGTAATATCTTCCTGAACGGCAAGGATATCCGATAGCTTCTTGTTGTACTGCTGACCCCAAATGTGACTGTTGTCCGAGACGTTTACAAGCTCTGTGCTGATCTGGAGATTGTCACCACGCTGAGTGACTCTGCCTATGAGCACAGCTTTTACGCCCAACTCATTGCCTGCCTTTTGTGGATCGATGTCTTTCCCTTTGTAGTGGAACACAGAGCTGCTCGACATCACGGTAAGATTGGACAGCTGTGACATTGTATTCGTGAGGCTTTCCGTGATACCGTCGCTCAAGTATTCCGTGTTCGGATCGGCACCGACATTTTCAAACGGCAACACCGCGAGTGAATCTACTGACTGATTTTTGCCGCGGAACGAGAAGTACCCCATGACAACAGCAAGAAGCGCGATAGTAACGATCGCCAACACGACAAATTGCCGAGTTCGCCTTTGCGGCTGAGCCACAGTTTCGGTTTCGAAGGCCTTGGACTCGGTGTCATGGATCTTAGGGATCTTTCCGCTCATTGGTTGGGCAGGTACGTCTCCAAGTGGTGCCCGGACAACCCGCCTCGAGGATTTTAGCACTCTTCGCAACTCGCTCGCCATGTCATCGGCGTGCTGGTAGCGGTCCTCGGGATCCTTTTCCAGCGCACGATTGAGAACATGCACGAGCTCAGAAGGAACCTCCGGCAGATGATTTTGGAGCGAATACGGCTGTTCATTGAGTATCGAATACATCATCGCAGCCTCATGCTCTCCGCGGAAGGGGAGCTTTCCTGTCAGCATCTCGAACAACAACACGCCGAATGAAAAAATGTCACCTCGGTGGTCAACCTCTCCCCCCTGAATCTGCTCCGGCGCCATGTAAGCAAGCGTGCCGACCGTGCTCGACGTGCGCGTGAGCTTGAGAGAACCCTTCAGCTTCGCCAAGCCAAAATCCATCACCTTCGCCTGACCTTTGGAGGTCAGCATGATGTTGTCGGCCTTGATATCCCGGTGAATAATATCCTTCGAATGAGCCTCCTGCAAGGCTTCTCCAATTTGAATTGCGATGGACAACGCGTCATTGATCTTGTGGAAGGGGAGTCTCTTCCTAAGGGTCCCCCCCTCGACGTACTCCATTGCAATGAACATCTTGCCATCGGATTCCTCAACGCCATAAATCGTGCAGATGCTCGGATGGTTCAGCGCGGCTGCCGCTTTTGCCTCCTGCAGGAAGCGCGCTTTGGTCTCTTCATTTACGGAGACATGAGAGGGGAGAAATTTGAGTGCAACGATGCGATCGAGCTTGGCGTCCTGGGCCTTGTATACAACACCCATGCCTCCTTCACCGAGTTTTTCGAGAATTCTGTAGTGCGAAACTGTTTGACCGATCATAGATCAGCTCTAAGTCGTGAGTGAACACCATAAAGAGGAGGCCCGTGGCATTGCCTCCGACGTGGCAAGGTCATTTATCTGCAGGGAAACTACCGAAGACAGGGGCTGAACTTCAGACAACTGCTGCTTTCTCAAGGGTGCTTCACAATGACAGGATGGAGCAAGAACACACCCCCCTTAGGAGTAGTTGCTGAGAGCACTCGAGGACAATGTGAAAAAGCCACGAAGCGTTGTCAGAGAAGGGACGCTTGATGCGTGTTGAATCTAGATAAGTTCACTGCAAATAGCAAACAGGCATAGTCGTGGTTTGAGACGAAGGAACCGCCGGCATTTTTGTCGATGACAAACGGGGCAACGCCCGAACCAAGTTCAATCCAAACCGGCGAACCGATGCCTGGCTCTTCCTCCTGGCCCTCTGTTCAACCAATTCGCTTCACGCACCAACATTATCAGGGTTCTGCAGGTGCCCCGTTCACCCCGCTTACAACAAAAAGTCCCCTCACGGGGACTTTTGTCATTTCATCAAGCAAGCCGACCTAACGATTCTACCGCTTCAGTCTACGATGGCCTGGTACACCAGCGCCCTCAGTTTACCATGATCATCTATTATTCCTCCCGCAGGGATCAGTTGCGTGAAGTACACCACTACCAGGTCCTCTTTCGGATCCACCCAGTACGTCGAGTGATACGCACCTCCCCAGCCGAACTCACCTTCTGATCCGAGCCTCCCTCTGTCACCAAGTTTGTCAGTGACCTCGAAGCCCAGCCCAAATCCAGCGCCGTCTCCGTACGGAATGTTCCTCAGGTGATCGACCGTCATGAGTTCGACGCTCTTTCGCGAGAGAATCCGCTTACCGTTGTGCACACCTTTATTGAGAATCATCGTCAGGAATGTGGCATAGTCGCGCGCGGTCGAAAGGATTCCTGCTCCTCCCGAGAAGCTCTTGCGCGGTCCATCGAGGTACATCCCCTGCCCAACCATTTTTCCCGGGTCAGGAGCGCGGGTCAGGGGACCATTTTTGTCCACCGAATACACTGTAGCAAGTCGTGACGCCTTCTCTTTCGGCAGATAGAAATACGTGTCGGTCATTCCAAGCGGTTTGAAAACCTTTTCACCCAGGAACACGTCGAGAGGCTTGCCTGATGCCCTTTCGATGACAACCCCGAGGATGTCAGTGTTGTATCCATACACGAATTTCTCTCCAGGTTGGGCATCCATCGGAAGAGCTGCCATCCGCTCCACGGTTGAGGCGATTGGCTCGTCGCGGTCGGCAAAGTACCACCCCTGGATTCCCGCCTCTTTCCACTTGTCAGCCGCGGGACCGGAACCATAGCCGATCCCGGCAGTGTGCGTGAGAAGATCTCTGATTGTTATCTTCCGTTTTGCCGGAACGACGTTGTATCCCCCTCCCTCTTTCGGAACAGCGACGGTCGTCGAGTCAAATTGCGGAATGTACTTTCCGACAGGGTCTGAGATGAGGAGCTTTCCCTCTTCCTGTAGGATCATGACACCGAGACTGACAAGCGCTTTTGATTGCGAAGCGATGCGGAAGATAGCGTCGTTGGTCATGGGCGACCGCGATTCGATATCCCGATACCCCACGGCCTTCATATACGCTACCTTGCCATGTCGGACGACGAGGGCCACAGCACCGGAAAGCTTGCCATCATTCACATAGCCGTTGAGCACATCCGTGAGTCGCTGAAGCCTGTCTGAAGACAAAGCGACCTTTGCAGGTGGAACTGGCTTCAGCTGCTGAGCCGAAAGCGGAAGGCTCAAAAGCAGGAGCACAAAGCCTACAAAGAAGGCATGTGAGGTTCGGGTCATTGGTTTCTCCGGTTATTAGTTGTGTGGCCGACGAGGGGACATACTCTACCACAAAACTACTGCAGTTCACGATGAAAGGCAAGTCAGGATGTCAGCAATACTGATGAGGCATTCCATGAGCTGCCCCTCTGAATCCATGAGTAGATTTGCTGGCCCG
>QYQB01000271.1 GCA_007280275.1 bacterium
CCCTTGAACTGGCTCTCGCGCAGGTTTCGAAGATGACCCCTCAACCCTTTGACATGCGAGAGATTGTGCTGCAGGAATTCCTGACCCAATTCAGATGCTTTCGCAAAACCGACTGCAAGCGGCACATTCTCCGTACCGGCGCGGCGATTGCTCTCCTGAGCACCCCCTTCAACAAAGGAATCGATCTGGGTCCCCTTTCGAATGTAGATTGCCCCAATCCCCTTTGGACCGTAGAATTTATGGGCTGATATCGAGAGAACATCCACATTCAGCTCGTTCACATCGACCGCAATCTTGCCAGCAGCCTGGACCGTATCTGAGTGGAGGGGAACTCCCGCTTCTCTGGCAATCGCTCCTATCGCCTGAATGTCGTTAAGAGACCCGATTTCGTTGTTTGCATACATCAAAGAGACGAGGGCTGTTTTCGAGTTGAGGGCCTTCTTCACATCGGCAGGATCAACTCTTCCAAACCCATCTACCGGCACGAATTTCACGTTGAAACCCGCCTTCTGCAGAGCTTCCACCGGAAGAAGAACAGCGTGGTGCTCAACAGCAGACGTAACAATTTCGTTTTTCCCCTTCCTTGCTCCCGCCGCGGCGAGGCCTTTAATGGCGTGGTTGTCAGCCTCCGTACCGCCGCTTGTGAAAAAGACCTCATCCGGCCGCGCGCCAATGGAACGAGCCACACTCTCACGGCTCCCCTCAAGTATCGCCCGCGCTTCCCTCCCGTATGAGTGGACAGAAGAGGCGTTTCCGAATGTGCTGGCAAATACTGACACCATCGCCTCCAATACTCTGGGATCGAGCGGCGTCGTTGCACTATAGTCGAGATAGATCCGATTCATATGCCTGAATATAATGGCGTTGCATTGAAGAATCAATAGAAAAGCCGGCTCCTTCGCAGACGCCGGCTTTCAGTGTGACCTATCTCAAAAACACTTTCGGAAGAAGAACCGGTCTCACGCCAAACCGCAAAGTCGCGCGAACATATGTAGTTGTTTCTGCCCTTTGCGGCTTCGCGCCTTTGCGTGAGTATTCTTGAGATGGGTGCTAGTCTGGCAGAAAGGACCTCATCATCGTCGTAGAGGGTCGGTCCATTTGCGAGGCATGTCCCGCACGAGGTCCCGAAGGTTCTGCTGGAAACGTGTTTCGAATACCAGGTACTCCGCAAGCTGTTTGCTGCTCAACACCTGCTTCAGCTCATCGATGTACTTTGCCTTGGCTTCGGTGGCTTTGTTTTCGAGTGTCAACAACTCCTCGACGATCTTGTCATACTCCACATCTGCAGCTTTGGACTTTCGACTCGCCTGAACACGTCCAAGAGCCTGAATCTGCTTCTGACGGACCTCACGCAGCAATTCCTGGTGCTTGTTGTAGCGCGCGAAGAACTTGATGGAACTCTGTTCATCGAGATTGAGGAGCTCCATCAGGCGGATTTTCTTGAATTGCTCCACTCGTTCAAGAGCTCTGCCCGGCGCCGGCGCTTGATTCTCTTGTGCAACGGCAAGCATGGCAACAGCAGCGAAGCCGAACATCAGGAGACATGTTCTTCTTATGAGAGAGTTCATAGGATTGTCCTTTCACCCAATTGAGCCACAAGAACATCGATATCGGAATCACTGAACTGATCGAGACTCTCCTGCATTTCCGAGCCAAGAATCGGTTCATCAGCAAACGATAATTGTCCGGCGCTTGCAGAGAGGTGATCACCTCCCAGGAACGGTAATGCAAGGAACGCGCTTGTTTCGCTCTCACCCTGAGTCGTAAGCGACTGCCGATCGGCCTGATCGAGTATGATATCGACCAACTCGACAGTCTCGAGGCCCTGGAGTACGGGTTGCAGCGGATTATGTCCATTTTCGGACCCGCGCTCTGAGAACGGCACGCTGAGCAGTATCGCCAGCATGACGGCGCCTGCGGCAAGCGGGACGGCGAGTCGGGCGACCAGGGGATGAGAAAAAAACCACCCCGGCTTCTTCCCTCCCAGTCTCTGACGAACGCGGGGCAAAACGGTCGCAAAATAGCCATCTGCTGGCGGCGGAGCTTGATACGTGCTAAGGCTGTGGAATGTTGTGCGCAGGTTCTCGAGCTCCGCCCTGCAAGCACTGCACTCTTCCAGATGGCTCTCCACTAACGGCCGGAGCGATTCCTCGAGCATTTTGTTCAGGTAGTCCGGCAAGAGATATTCAACGTGTTTCGTGTGCACGCTTAACGTATTCCTGTATTTTCTTTACAGCGTGGAAGTAGTTGGCCTTCAGCCCACCGACAGACGTCTTGAGAATTGTAGAAATTTCCTCGTATGGCAGTTCTTCGTAATACCGCAACACGAAAACGGATTTCTGTTTTTCCGGCAGCCGCGTGATCGCTTCCTCAATCAACCTTCTTTCTTCCTTCTTCTCAACTGCAACATCGGGCGAGACTGCAGATCTGTCCTCGACTTCAAAAATCTCATCGATCCGGAAAAACTCCCTGAGCTTTTTCCGGCGGACGTTGTTCAGGGCGATGTTGACTGTAATTCTGTAGAGCCACGTGTAGAAAGAGGATTCGCCCCTGAAATCGGGCAGTGACTCATAGGCCTTGCAGAACACATCCTGGGTGACATCATCCGCGCCATCGTGGTCATTGACGAACCTCCGGGCGACCCAGTACACTCTCTCCCGGTAGCGCAAGACGAGATGATTGAAAGCCGACTCATCTCCACTCTGAAAGAGCTCTAACAGCTCAAAATCACTTCGATTTGTCATCTCGCAGCGCGGTCCAAATCATCAACTTTGCCACGATCGCACAAAGACACGAAGACGATCATTGAATTATCTTCACTTTCAAGAATCTTAGTGACTTTGTGTCTTGCTTGCCCCGAAGTTTCCTATTCGGGGGTGGCACCACTTTTCGATTGGACCTCTAGCGCAGAATTCTCGCTCAGTTTGGACAAGGAAGGTCACGTGGAGGTTTAACCCAAGTGCGGATAGAATCACCGAGGCCGGGTCGTGGCATTTGGATATCTCGCCAGGAAGGACAATCAAGGGCGAATACTCCCCTTTATGAGACCCTCTTGAGCACCATCATGGTGAGATCGTCTGATTGGGGCTCTCCTGCCACGAATTTCTCGACATCAGCGACAATTCCGCCAAGAAATCCACCAGCCGATTGACCAATTTGGCCAACCATTGCCTGATGAAAACGGCTTTCGCCGTACTCTTCGAACGATTTGTCCATCGCTTCAGTGACACCATCGGTATAGAGCACGAGAAAATCCGCCGGTTCGAGTTTATGCGTCCCCTGTTCAAACTGAACTCCCTCGAACATCCCAAGCGGCAGGCCGGTCGACGGGAGCGGTGTTATGGCCACCTGTTGTGAGCGGACCACGAACGGGAAACAATGGCCCGCATTCACGTATGCAAACGTCCCCTTCTGAGGATCGAGGATAGCCATGAAGAGCGTTATGTAGCGTTCGGCTTCGGTATTGTCGTGGACGACCCTGTTCAGTCTCCCGGCCAGATGCGCCAGGTCGGTTACCCCATCGATGTAGGCATGCAGAGAGGCATGCAATGTTGAAACGAGGAGCGCTGCCGGGATGCCTTTGCCTGAAACGTCGGCGATCATCACGAAGTACTTCCCGTCTGCAAGCGGGATGAAATCGTAATAGTCTCCTCCCACAAGTTTCGTAGGGCGCGCCACGGCTTCAACTTCATAACCGGAAGGCGGCGGGAGTTCTTTCGGCAGCAGGCGACGCTGAATGTGGCCCGCTATCTCCAACTCCTTTTCGATCCGTTCCTTCTCGACGATATCCTGATGGAGCCGGGCATTCTCAATCGCAAGGGCAGCATGAACGGAAAATGCTTCGAGGAATCTCTCATCCTCTTTCCTGAAGACACCTGAGTGCTTGTTCATGATCTGAAACACACCGATGATCTTCCCCTTTCGATCTCTCATCGGCATGCAGAGCATTGTCTTGGTTTGAAATCCTGTCCGCAGGTCGAATCCGGAGAAAAACCGCTTGTCCTTCCAGGCATCCTTCAGATTCACTGTCTTGCCGGTTTTCGCGACATGTCCTGAGATGCCTGTACCGAGTGGCAAGCGGATCTCCACCAGGTTCTTTCCCTTGAGCACTTTCGACCAGAGCTCTTTTCGCTCGACATCCAGAAGATAGATCGTGCCGCGTGCGGCTTTCAGGTTGTTGGTCGCAAGATCCAGGATTAGGGACAGGAGTTTGCCGAGGTCGAGTGTTGAGTTGAGAATCTTCGAGGCGTTGATGAGTGCCTCGAGACGCTTGATCTCGCCTCTTTTGACCGGCGATGGGGACTTATGTGATGGCATGGGGTCTCTCAGAGAAAACGATTGAAGTCGGTGAGACGAGTTGGCACCACAAAAGTAGTCCGATTCCTTCTCATAGTCAAATCTGAGGAGGGCTGACATGGTTCCGCCTGCACGGTGGCTCTTGCCGTCATTCTGACGTGAGACGGGGCGAATGGCAGTTCAACGCGACAAGCCAAAAATCGAACAGCCCCGAAAACACCCGGGGCTGTTCTGGAAAATCACCGCTGCGTGACGAGACTTACTTCATCAACGTCATCTTCTTCGATGAGTGGAAGTCAGCGGCATTGATCCGATACAGATAAATGCCCGAGGGGGCCATCATTCCACCCTCGTCCTTGCCATCCCACACGATAGTGTACCTTCCGGCATTTGCTGTCTGACCCTTCATCAGCGTACGGACCTTGACTCCCAGTATATTGTAGATCTCCAATGTCACCGGAGACTCCTTTGGCAAATCAAACCGTATCGTCGTTGACGGGTTGAACGGATTTGGATAGTTCTGACCGAGGGAGAAATCGGTCGGAATATCTCCCGCGTCCTCGACCGGCGTGATGCTGAAGTTCCACGTGGTAGAGTCTTTCAAACCACCGGCGTCGGCAAACACAGCAGTAACGGTTTTAGGCGTCCCCTGCGCGTCCGTGAACGTACGAGTGAATGTGTTGTCGCCCGTTTTTTCCGTAGCACCATTGACTTTCCATGTGAACGTCAATGGATTTCCGTCTGGATCCGTGGCAATGACCGTGAATGTCGTCGCGACGTTGCGGGAGACCACCGTGGGGCTGGAAGGCGTCCGTGAGCCGAACACCGGCATTCTATTAATTGAGACTGTCGCCTTCGCAGTGTCAGCCAATGCCCCATCGCCTGCAACCGCGGTGATGAGATATGAACCAGCGGGGTTCGCAGGAGGAATAAACGTCAGAACGCCGGATGCAGAAATGCTTGCTCCGCTCGGCGCGTTTGTCAGACTATAAGCAACCGTTGTGCCCGCATCAGGATCAGTTGCCGAATACGCGAAAGTGAGCGTCAAGCCCTGATTGATCGTCGTATCTCGCAGTTTCGAGACGAAAACAGGTTTGCGATTGACATGGATGACGGTGATTTTGGCCTTCGCTGTATCAGCAAGGGCTCCATCACTGACACTGACGACGATATTGGCAACTCCGAGCTGAGCAGAGGACGGACTCCATGAAAAGAGTCCCCCGGTGGAAACCGTTGCACCGGCCAGGCTGCTCTCGAGCTTGTAGGTAAACGTGGTCGGAACATCGGGGTCGGTGGCAGTGTAGGAGAACGAATAGGCGATGCCGTCAGCAATTGTCGTATCAGCCATTTTTGTAGCAAAGGACGGCTTTCTGTTCGTATGCGTGACCGTGACCGAAACGGTCGTGCTGTCTGAAGCATTCCCGAGGTCTGTGACCTTCACACGAAACGAATAGGATCCGGCCTGACCGTAGTCGGGGGCCCATCTGAAGGCACCCGCCGAGGTGATGGTTGCTCCCACAGGCGCGCCGCTGAGCGAAAATGTATGTGTGTCATCTGGAAGATCAGGATCGGTCGCTGTCGCCGTGAACTTAAGCGAGTCTTTTTCCGCCACAGTCTTTGCGCTGATTGCGGTCATCGTCGGTGCCCGATTGGTCCTCAAAGAGCCGTTAGTAATCGTGGCAGATGGACTCCCAGTGTTGAACAGGAAGCCAGTGAGCTCAAGGTTCGTGGTTCCGATCTTTGATTGTGCCGTTGCCTTGAGATAGACAAGAACGCCACTCCCCACAATGGGTGTGGCACTCGCACACGTCACTTTCATTCTCCCGGGTCCCCGGGGAGCTACGAAGTAATTTGCAACGGGACCGAGACCCTCGGAAAGAGTCCCAGGCGACTCCACGCCGGTGAATCTGATGATCGTGCTGTCACACAGAACCTCGAATTCAAACGATGTCACGTTTCTTCCTGTGAGATCACCGACGTTCACTGGTATGGTGATTGCCGCTCCCGGCAGGGCTCCTGAGTTGGGGATCGTGACAGCGACCTGTGCGAGGGCTGTCCCAACGCCAGCTGTCAGTGCCAAAGCGATCCCGAAAATCGCGAGTCGGAAATTTTTCACAAAAGTGTTCATTGAGCCTCCTGTTTATGGATGATTAGTTCCTGGACCTTTTCGATTTGTCACTTCTCCTCACTTGCGCGTCCCCGATTTCTTCCCATGGGACGCCTGAACTCTCAGAACGCCATTCTCGGTCCGAACCTGCGGAACTCCCGCGTTCATGATAACATTGGAGAGCGCGAGTGTCGTTGTTCCCCTTGTTCGCACGTTTGCCACGATTTTGACCAGCACGCCTGCGCCTGAGATTGCCTGAGCGCTTGCGCAAACGATTTTCATTTTTCCGGCACTAAACGGAGCGACTCTATTGTTCGCAAACATCGTCAGTCCTTCCGAGAGAGTTCCCTCCTGGTCTATCCCCTTGAGGTGAACCACACTCGTATCGCAGGTGATAACC
>QYQB01000299.1 GCA_007280275.1 bacterium
GTACTGGGAAGTATATTTGCCATCGTCCTCTCTTCCAATATCCTTCTGAAGGAGGAATACGATAAGACCGCGGAATACTTGCTGACACGGCCGCTTACCCGAAGCGAGATTTTCCTCAGCAAGCTGGCCGTGCTTCTCCTTCATATATTCCTATTGAACCTGGTAACTTCCATGGCTGGCTTTGTCTGTATGGAATTGGTTCAGACGGGACCCTTCAGTATCGAGGCGTTTTTGATCCTGTCTGTGTATACGCTGCTGCTTAATCTCTTGTTCGGTGCGATCGGGCTATTTCTGTCAACCTTGGTCAAAAGGCCGAAACCGATCACTACGTTCAGCATCGGACTGGTTTTAGTCTTCTATTTTGTCTATACGCTTTCGAGGATCACGGAAGGCGCTGAACGGATAGGGTATCTGAGCCCATTCAAATATGTCCGGATGGATGCAATCAATCCATCTTACAAGCTTGATCTCTGGCATCTGTTATATTTTGTCGGCATCTCTTTATTGCTGGTAGGACTCTCGCACCGGCTTTATGCACGGAAGGACGTCCTCACATAGAGATTAGAATATTGAGCTTGCACGATTGGCTCCCATGTGAGCGAAAAGGCCTGAACGAAAACAGTCGATGTCCCGTTGTCGATCGTTTGCAGAATCGCCGAGGTGGCGCCGGCACGTGGTGAAAAGTAGACCTGCCACCCCGGACTTGGTGCTTGCGTTTGGGGAGCCGAGGGGCTATTCCGGTCGGTCAAGAAGAGAACGACGGCCGCCAGAATGAGTGCAAAGTGCCAAGATGTTAGCTTGATGGTTTTCATGCCTGATCACTCAATCTAGGTCGAGCGTGAGCACCGAGCACGAATTTTCAGGGTGCAGAAGGATCCCGTTAGGGCTACCAAACATTGCGGAAATGTGGAACTGGGTAATTGGCCAATTGAAAGGATCGGTTGTACCAATTCCGCGATTGCTCGGTTACCAAGTTGAATAAGGCAAAGAGGCAATTCCAGGTATCCGGGATTGCCTCTTCGCATTTCTACCTGTGATAACTCAGCGAGGGCCAATCATCCATCGACCCTCGTGGCCTTTGTGACTACTTCAAAATCGCCATCTTCTTCGATGCGATGAACTCCCCTGCGCTGATTCGATAAACATACACTCCCGACGCCACACTTGTTCCCCATTCATCCCTGCTGTCCCACGTAGCCGTGTATCGCCCAGCACTCATCGCTTCACCTCTCACCAACGTGCGAATCCTAACCCCCAGGATGTTAAATATCTCCAGCGTCACAGGTGCCGATTTCGGCAGATCAAACTGTATGTTTGTTGATGGGTTGAATGGGTTAGGATAGTTTTGTGCAAGATAGAACTCTCTTGGCAATTCACCACCTGCGAGTTTCTCAACCGAGACGAGCTCTGAAAGTGGTCGGCGCCAGACGCCGCCGCCATAAGTCGCCGCAAAAAGATTCGTGCCCGACCCACCGCCAGGACTTACCGCAAGAGCATAGACACCGGTAGGAGTCAGGCCGGTGTTGATTTGCGTCCAGCTCGCACCATTGTTGGTGGAAAGAAACACTCCGCCGCCATTCGTCCCCGCGAAGACATTCGTGCCGTAAACGGCAAGAGCATAGACGCTCGTATTTGTTAAGCCGGTATTGATCGCGGTCCAGCTTGTCCCGTTGTTGACGGAAAGAAACACTCCACCATTTGTCCCGGCATACACATTGGTGCCGGACCCGCCACTGGAGGGGCTCACCCCAAAGGCATTGACAATTGTGTTCGTCAACCCGGCATTGACTTGTGTCCAGGTCGCTCCGTTGTTGGTGGTAAGAAACACTCCGGCGCTCGACGTCCCGGCGAAGAGACTTGTGCCAGAAACCGCCAGGGCATAGACATTTGTCACACCGGGGCCAGGCAAGGTTGTCCAACTTGCCCCGATGTTGGTAGAAAGAAAGACTCCACCAATCGTCCCCGCAAAGAGATTCGCGCCACTCACCGCAAAGGCATTGACAACAGTGTTCGTGAGCCCTGCATTCACTTGTGTCCAGCTAGTCCCACTATTTGAAGAAAGAAAGACTCCAGCATAGGTCCCCGCAAAGAGATTTGTGCCGGACCCACCACTGGCAGGTGTGACCGCAAGAGCCCAAACGGCTTGTCCCTTCATCGAATCACCGGCGACTGCCCAGGTTCCACCGTTGTCAGTGGATAGGAAGACGCCGCGAAAAGTACCAGCGAAGAGATTCGTGCCGGATCCCCCACTGGCCGTGCCGTACGCAAGAGAATAGGCCCTTGTGATTCTCAGGCCGGTACTCGCCGCGGTCCAGCTTGTGCCGTTGTTGGTGGAAAGGAAGATGCCACCACCATTGGTGCCGGCGAAGAGATTAGTGCCGGACCCACCGCTGGCGGGTATTGTAGCTAAGGTCCAGACAGTAGTAGGTGTCAAGCCAATTGGGACGGCGGACCAGCTTGTGCCGTTGTTGGTGGAAAGGAAAACGCCGCCACTACCCCCGGCAAAGAGATTGGTGCCGGAAGAGGCAAATGCATCGAATTCAGCAGTCGGCAAGCCTGCGTTGACTGCAGTCCAACTTGTGCCGTTGTTTGTGGAGCGATAGACGCCGGCGCCACTGACTCCAGCAAAGAGAATCGTGTCCTTGATGGCCAGAGCCCAGAGGTTGTTGTTCGGCAGACCGGAATTGACCGGATTCCAGGTCGTACCGTTATTGGTCGAAAGAAACACGCCGCCGCCATAGGTTGCCGCGAAAAGACTTGTGTCTTTCACGACGAGAGACTCAAAATTCTTGTTCGTCAGTCCGGAATTGACCGAAGTCCAGGTCGTACCGTTATTGGTCGAAAGATAGACACCGTTGCCAAAAGCAGCGGCAAAGAGATTCGTGCCGGACCCGCCGCTGGCGGGACTTACCGCAAAGCCATTGACGTTCGTCAAGCTGGTACTGACAGTTGTCCAGCTTGTGCCGTTGTTGGTGGAAAGGAAGACGCCGCCACCTGTACCGGCAAAGAGATTCGTACCGCCTGTCCCGCCACTGGCGGGAGAGACGGCGAGAGACATGATGTTGAGGTTCGTCAAACCGGTATTGACTGCGGTCCAGGTTGTGCCATTATTTGTGGAAAGAAAAACACCGCCAGGATTGCCTGCGGCAAAGATATTTGCGCCATTCACAGCGAAGCCTTTTATGCTGCCTCCAAGGGGTCCGTTGGTTTGAACCCATTGGGCGTCAGACATGCCTACAATCAAGAGCGAGAGTAGGCAGGTGAGGAAAAGTAATCGTGAGATGCGCATACTATGTCTCCTTTCGTAAGAGCTATCTGATGGGTAATTGAATACTACGGCCGATTCGAAACATCGATGCAGGGGAATGATTTCGTCGCGATTGCATGCGTGTCCAGATAAATCGAAGCATCAGATGATCGAAGAACGAGTCAATAGAAAAATGCAAAAGCGATAAGTCCGCCGCAATAACGCGTACGCGTGGTTTTGCAATGGAGACGAAGAGTTGGCCGATGCCTCGTCGGACACGATCAAGATGGGAGTTAGGGGGTGGTAAGGAGAGTGTTGTACGTGAGCGGCATCTAGAGCGACGAACCCTGCTTGGCCATCTGATGAATCACCAGCCGCCCTCGATGAAATCCATGAAGGGCTAGCGGGGACGGCCTCAGGCCAACAACACCCGAAGGGTCTCACCTTTTGGAAAGCCTCTCAAATGCATCAAGAACTAGATCAGATTCTCCCGCACAGCCTTGGCGACAGCTTTGCCTCGGGTGTGGACGTGAAGCTTCAAGTAGATGTTGCGGATATGGGTATCAATTGTGTGTTTGCTCAAGAAAAGCTTGTCTGCGAGCATCTTCTTTGTCAGTCCTTCAGCGAGGAGGCCAAGGATTTCGTTCTCGCGGTCGGTGAGCTTGTATTCAACTTGAGATGTCTTCAGCGTCGAAAACACGCCGAGGATCTTTCTCGCGATACCTGCGCTCAGTGCCGATCCTCCCCTGCCGACTTCGTGAACGGCTTTCAGGATCTCGTCCGCAGATGCTGTCTTCAGCAGATACCCGCTCGCTCCGGCACGGACCGCCTCAAATACTTTGTCGTCCTCCTCATGAATCGTCAGGACCATATACTCTGTCCCAGGCGAAATCTCCTTCATCTTCTTGATGCCTTCGATCCCGCTCATTCCGGGGAGACCGATGTCAACAAGCATGATATCGGGAGGGTCGCTTTTCTTCATCGCAGCGAGCGCTTCTTCACAGCGACCAAAGGCATTCTCACACTGAAGTTCGGCGTGCTGTTGCAGGAGGTCTTTCAGAGTATTCCGGAACATCGCATCGTCTTCGATGATCCAGATGGAGGATACGTCAATATCTTCTTTTCTCTTTGACTGCATAGGAAGGGACACTGCAAACCTACAGGAATGCGGATCGAATGTCAATCACGCAAACGCGTGAGTTCGACAACGAACTGTACCCTGGTTCCTTTTCCCGGCACGCTGGTGATTGTGAGGGTACCTCCCAATTCTTTCGCCCTGAAGCGAAGGTTCTTCAGTCCGTGCCCGCAATTCGCGTTCTCGGGAACGAATCCAACACCGGAATCCCGCACAATCAGTTCGAAGGTACCTTGTTGTTCGTTGACCTCGAGGCTCACACGGTCAGCGTGCGCGTGGCGCTGGACGTTGTGCAGGATTTCTTTGTACATCAGCAGAACATGTTTGCGTGCTTCCGTCGACAGAATCGCGTCGGGGTGCTCGAGATGTTCTGCAAATGCAGGATCTTCAACTGCCAAAATGCGCGGAGCTTCGGTTCGCATCTTGAGGACGAGATCGCTCAGACTTTCGTGTTGAGGAGCGAGGACCCACACGACGTCGCGAGTACTTTCTGCCAGCGTGCGTGCAGTCGTCACGATATCTGCAAGGGCGATTTGCTGCTCCGTCGCAGAGCGCGTTGTGCGCGTCAAGAGCTCCGTCTGCAGCGCGATGCTGCTAAGCCACGTGCCTATCTCGTCGTGAAGGTCGCCGGCAATGTTCATGCGCAGCCGCTCGAGCGCCTTCAATCGGGCAACGCGTACCCGATAGA
>QYQB01000214.1 GCA_007280275.1 bacterium
GAGTCGTGTCCCCGGCTCAGTTTCGCCCATGTTCGTCCGCCGTCGCTCGAGACTGCCGTCGAGGCTCCGGAGTTGCTCTTTGCGTCTCGGTATCCTGGACGCCCGACTATCGTGATCCAGCGGTCGATCAAATCGCGCTCATAGGAGTTCGGTGCGAGACGTTCGTAGGACTCTTTTGTGTGGAACGTAGACCAGAAGTGACCCACAATCCGTCCATCACGAAGAGTCGTGATCCCCGATTCACGGTCATCAATGGGAGAATCGAGGACAACGACCGGCCGGAGCCATGTCTTTCCGTTGTCGGTCGAGCGGCTGAGAAGGATCGCGCCGTCCGGACCCAGATGTTCCTCCGTTCTCGTGAACAGAACGACGAGATCGCCTTCCGACGTCCTGACAATCGAGGGCCAGGCACAGTACTCTGACGACGACTGATAGATGCTGATGTGCCGGATGACATCAGCGCGACTCCCGGATCCCGTGCCAACCTGAGATTCGACCAGACACGGGCACAACGGGGTCATGGCCAAAGAAAGGTTCATGAGCCTCAATGTTGCGCTCATGCTACAAATTCGCATGAACTGCTTGCTTCTCTTTTCCTTCACATTTACAATCACGCGCGGAGGCGCTTTCTTCATCGAATCACGCTGATTGCGAGACCTACAAACAGATCTTCCCCAACACAACAGGACGATCTGCGCCGGTCACGCTTGGCACGTTTGACGGGCGTTCGGAGATCGTTTCATTTGCCAGGATGGCAAAACAAATGGCCTCTTTCGCATCGGCGGAGAAACCAACAGACTCAATCCTCCTGACAGGTGCGGGCTTGAAATACTCCTGCAAGGCACCCATGATTGCCTTGTTGTGTGCTCCACCGCCGCTTACAATGACTTCTTCCGCTTTCATTCTCTTCGCGATGAAGCGCTTGTATTGGTCGAAGACCGAAAAAGGAGTCCATCGGGTGACCGTCGCGATGATGTCCTCTTTGCTCACCCTTCCCTCGTACTCGACTATTCGCGGCAGCAACATCGCCCCGAAGAGTTCTCTCCCCGTCGACTTTGGAGGGCGCATTTTGAAGTACGGCATGGTCATCAGATCGGATAAGAGTTCAGGGACTATTGTACCTTTCAGTGCGACCTGGCCCTCTGCATCATATTGCTGACCGTAGAATTTCATCATCAGGGCATCGATGACCATATTCGCAGGACCGGTGTCGAACGCGAGCACGTCCGTTGACGAGCATTTCTTTGGCAGTGCGGTGAAGTTCGCAATCCCGCCGAGGTTCAGGACAATTCGGTTTTTCGTCCTGGAACGAAACATCACGTAGTCAAAATACGGGACAAGGGGTGCGCCCTGACCTCCGACGGCCATGTCAGCCATCCGAAAATCGCCGATCGTCGTGATACCGGTGAGTTTCGCGATCGTTGATGGATCACCGATCTGAAGACCGGAACGAATAAGCTTTCCGAATGACCTCTTTGGAACAGGCAGATGATGGACCGTCTGCCCATGCGAGCCAATGAGGTCGATCTCCGAGAGCGCCACACGGGCTTTGCGAGCAATTTTCTTCACGGCATCGGCGAAGAAATGAGCAAGGAGGACGTTGAGCTCACAAATAAGGTCGACGCTCCCTGTGCCCGGAAGCGAATTCTCGAGAACAAGGGCACGGAGCGCTGGCGGGTACTGATAGCTGTCGGAAGCAAGCTGCGTAGGGCGTGTTGACGTGCCGCTTCCGTTGACACGGACGAGCACCGCATCGATGCCATCAGCCGAAGTGCCGGAGATCAGTCCGACAATGAGCTTGGATCGTTTCTTTTGAAGAGTCGAGAATTTCGTCATGATCACCTCGAAGCAATAATGGAGTGGTCTGTCCAGGCGAAGTAGTCGGTCAGAACCCGAGCGACCTTACTTGTTCTTCAATGCGCTGACGACTAATCGTGTAAATCCCTCCAAGGCGAATGTCACCGAGCCACTTTTGGAAGGACATTCCATATCGACGGATCTTCAGCCCCCAGAACCCAGGCAGAGAACCCCCGAAGCTTGAATTGCTTCAGGAATTCGTATTTCGCTTTGAGGCTTTGCGCATCCTCCACGAAGATGTATTCGAAGAGCCCACTATTGTCAAACACGGCATACGAGACTTTCTGCTCGTCGTTCCATTGAAGCTTGGCCTTATGGCTCTTGAGAATCCCCATAGCGCGACCGTAGCCGATGGCATCGCTCCACGAGCGTGCATTCGCAACATACCGAACTGTGTCGAGCGCGGTGTACCAATGCATGGACCCGAGCGAAACCCCAAGCGAAAGCTTCTCCGGAGGCATAAACTTCAAAAAATACTCCACGATCTGCCTTACCCATGGTAGACCCGCATCTGGACCGGGAGTCGTCCGGCGGGTGTGCTGAGAGTACGTCATCACTGAAATGAAATCACCCGCTTTCGCCAACTCAGCCAGATCGTACCCGGCCCGCCAGTTCTCAAACAACCACTTGTGGTAGGCCGTTGGTCCCGGATATTCCTCGGTCCTGTGAACAACGGCAACGCTCAGCTTGAAGCCTTTTGCATGCAGCGCCTCGGCGGTTTCCTGATAGAACTTCGTGAAAGCGTCCCGGTCTTTCATGTTCAGATTCTCGAAATCAAATTGAATGCCGAGGAACTTGTCCTGCACACAGAGATCCACCAATGTGGCGATGCACCGTGACCTGGCCTGAGGATTCACCAGCAGCCGGTGAAGCATGAGTTGATCAAAACCGGGGTTCACAATCAACGGCATGACACCGACATTATGGACCCGGGCGAGCTCGATGACCCGTGAATCGACCGATCCCCAAACAATTCCGTCTTCGTCAACAGAGAACGCTCCCGGAGCAACGATGCTGATCTTGTCGATGTTCTTACTTAAGGCCTCGAAACACTGTTCACTGTTGACGTAGTAGAACAGGTGCTCGGTTTTCGTCTGGGCTTGAATGGTAACAGCAGAGAAGACAATAATGAAGACGATTCCGATCTCAGAAAGAGTCCTCTTCATGGCTTTTTCCCTTCCTTGATTCAATGAGTAACGAGAAAAAAAAGAGTCCGGCAAAGACCTTGAGGGCCTTCGCACGGACTCAGTTACGACCAGGAATTGCGTATGTTTTGCAATGTACTAGAGCGATGGATCGGGTGGTGTGTTGGGGTTTGACAATCGCTCTGTATCGGGATACGGAAACCAGTTGCGATTCCGGCTCCATTGCGCCTTCGGAATCGCAAGATCCGCAGCTTGCTTGTTGAATCGCCTTGTATCGCCCAGCCGTGTTCCAAGCATGAAGAGCTCATACAGTCGTTGGTTATAGATTTCATCAAGCATCGCTTGCTGCGTTGATACTTGCGCTGCTGTTTTCGCGAGTAGGGCTGCTCCAACACCAGCCGCATCCGCCGCCTTGGTGCGAACCCGGTTCACTTCCGTCAGCGCGCCTGACAGATCGTTCTGGCGGGCATAGGCCTCGGCTTTGATCAGGCTCATTTCACCCGGCAGATAGACGTAGTATTTCGCGTTATCGGTCTTGAACTGGTTAAAATCGTCAACCGGGGTACCAAGGAATGATGTTGCCGTGGAAGCGCTGACCCAATAGGCTACTCTGCCATCGCCAGCTTCTGCGCTCAGCCTGAAGCTTCTGACGGGTTTGTAGTATACAGTCTGAATGGCAATAAGGTAGATCGGGTTTCGCGCTGTTGTACTATTGTAGTACATGCTTGATGTTTTTGTCAAATCAACGGCATTTGCAGCGGTGAGAGCTTTTGGATAGTCTCCCTTGATGAGCGCATAGCGGGCAATCATCGCCTGAATAGTGTTTGGCAGGTCGAAGCCGATTCCCAGAATGGTGCTGTTGAAATCGGCATAGGCTGAGGCGGGCTGAGACGCATATTCGTCTCTCGCGGCTTCGAGGAGGGAGATTACCTGGTTGAGGACCGTCGCGCGGTCGGCAAACACCGGTGTTGTACTTGTTGTGACATCGATAGGCACCTTCTCGTAACATTCGATCAGTTCGCCGAGCGACATTGCCTTGAAGAGACGTGCAAGCGCAAGAATGCCACTTCTTGTTCCTGGTGAGAGCGATGTCTTAGGTACATTATTGATGAGGTCCTCGGCCGATTTAATGGTGCGGAAATGGGTGCTCCACATGTTGTTGACTGTACCATTAAAGGGCTGAACGTCGCTTCCTCCTGTTTCCAGTTCGCGGAGCCCAAGAACCGAAGCGGGCATCGTCGCAAACTGCTTGGCTAAGAAGTTTGATACCTCCATGGTCTCGTTGACCCCTTCACCGTATTGCGCCTGCATGCCAACAGCGATCGCCCTGATGCCCTCTGGCGTAGAGAGAACCTGTGCATCTGTGGGCGCATTCGGGTTGAGCTGGTCCAACGAGCAACCCGAGACGGCCACGACAGCCGCACAGCCCATTGCTATCAGTAGAGTTTTGGCTTTCATAGCAAAGTCCTTTTCTTGAATGTCTGAAGTGATCATACACTAGTGAGCGCGGTTACAGGTTGAAGGTCAGACTAAGAATCCATGATCGCGGGAGCGGGGTCGTCGACCAGTCGAATCCGCGAACGAGCGTACTTTGCGACGCCGCATTGACCTCGGGATCGTAGCCTTGGTAGTTATCGAATGACAACAGGTTGCGACCTGTCAGGGTAACTTCGAGACTCCGCATTCCAAGAGATTTAAAGAAATCCTGATCAAGCCGGTAACCAACCGAGAATTCACGCAACTTCACGAACGAACCGTCTTCAACATACTCCTCAAAAATTGTTCGACGGCTGTTGAAATAGCCTACCGGAACCTGCCCGCTCAGCTCCTTCTCGTATTCCTTGCCGTTACCGAATGCCGGCGTCTCAAGGATACGGCGGGTAAAGTTAAATACATCCTGACCGAATATTCCATCAAACTGAACGTGGACAGTCAGGTTCTTGAAGATCTCAAAATCGTTGACGAACGCGAGAACCAACGACGGATTCGGGTCGCCAATTTTCTGTGCGACGGGATCCTTCAGCGGCAGTCCAATCGCATCATATTTGATTGAGCCATCCGTGTTGCGTTGATACTTCGGGCCATAGAAGAATCCAAGCGGCTCGCCCTCAGCAACGCGGCCAATGCCGAAGCTGTTTGCAGCGGCAAAGGCGGGGCCATTTAGCTTTGTGACTTTGTTCTGGTTATGCGACATCGTCAATGTGCTCAACCATTGGAATTGGTCGCTGTTCCACACCACGCCTTTGACCATCAATTCATACCCTTTGTTGTCCAACTCGCCGACGTTATCGAGAATGCCCGAGAACCCTGTCGATGGCGCAAGCGTCCGCTGGAGCAGAAGGTCAGAGACTTTCTTCTGATAGTATGTCGCCTCAATACTTACCAGATCGTTGAACAGGCCGATGTCACCGCCTACCTCAATTTCCGTCATGCGCTCTGGCTTCAGCTTCTGATTGCCCAGAAGCACGGCGTTGACCAGGCCGGGCCTGTTGCTGTTGCTCTGCTGAACGTACACTGAGAATCGATCGTACGTACCGGCTGGCTGACCTCCTGATTGGCCCCACGCAGTCCTGAACTTGAACCGATTGACGATGCTGCCGACGTTTTCTTTCCAGAAACTCTCATTGGACAGAATATAAGACAGGCTCGCTTTCGGGAACATCTGGAAGCGATCGTCCGCACTAAATGTCGAAGCCCCATCCACTCTGATGCCGCCCGTCAGGTAGATCTTCTCCTGAAATCCGATCGTCTCCTGGACAAAGGAACCGTAGATAACCCGCTTTTCACGAAACTCGGATGCGAGCGCTGTCGCACCGGAACTCAGGATCGTGGCAACCGGAATGAGATCGCGCACCGAAGCTGTGATGTTCGTTCCCTCATAGTACTGGTGGCTGAAGCCCGCTACCGTCGTGAATCCAAAGTCTGACATCGACATCGTATGCGTTGCCGTGATGTCGTTGTTCACGAGCAGGACATCTTGAGTCGCCTGCTGTGAAAATCCGGTCAAGTAGCCCGCAGACGAACCAATGGGCATCTGACGGTTGGCGTTCTCCCGATACTGATCAAGCCCAACTCTGTATTCCATGCTGAGGTTCGAAAGGGGCGTACCAGTCAACTGCAGCCCCCCGATGAAGCGATTGACCCTGTCCGGGTTTTTCCATGTACTCATGACTTCAAGTTCGTTCGCGAACCCCGCATTTGGCGGGGTTGGATATTTCCCTTCCGCGTTCGGGCTCAAGTCGAACCAGTTTGGTTGGAAGGCAAAATTCGTGATGACACCCTCGCCGCCGACGATGCCTCCATTCGGCACTCTATCCGCATACGAGTAAATGTAGTTTGCGCCAACCGAGAGCTTGAGCCAATCGCCCAGGATCTGATCCAGGTTGGCCCTGAAGTTCACTTTCTGATAGCTTGTTGCCTGCACGATGCCGGTTTCAGAGCCGTACGTGCCGCCTACGTAGTACTTTGTGGCTTCGGACCCGCCCGAAAGGGAAAGGTAGTTCTCGCTTTGGTATCCTGTTCGGAAAATGTCCTTCTGATAGTCGCGGCGCGTGACTGCTTTTCGCAGAGGATCAGTCGGCGGCCGGTCAAAGGGATACATGTTGACTTCATACATCTTTCGGATCTCGCTCGTGCCGGCTTGCGAACGGAACGTGACCCGCGGCGTTCCCAGTTGCCCGCGCTTGGTGAAGATCTGAATTACCCCGTTGTTGGCACGAGACCCATACAGGGCTGCGGCAGCTGCGCCCTTTACAACCTCGATCCGGTCGATATCGTTGGGGTCAAGATCCGCAATTCGGTTTCCAACGTATCCACCCAAATTGACGATCTCGTTCGAACTGTTGTCGACGATTGTCCCGTCAATGATGTAGAGCGGCTCTGCGCTTCCTGAGATAGTTGAGGTTCCGCGCAACCGAACAGATACACCGCCGCCCGGGGTTCCCGAGTTCTGCTGAACAAGAGCCCCGGTGATCTTGCCGATCAGGGCCGCATCAACCGTCGGCGCACGTGAATCGGTAATCGACGCTCTGGTCACCGTGCCGATCGCGTTTCCCAACCGCTCCTTTTCCGTTGCCGTGCCCGTGCCCGTTACAACGACTTCCTGAATCTGCAACGGATCGTCATCGAGCGCAATCCGACCCATCTCGACAATTGCGGCTTCCCCCAGCTGCACCTCCTGGCTCTTCGTCCGGTAGCCGAGGAATGAATGAGCAACTCGATAGGTACCGCGAGGCAGGGTCGCCAGGATGGAATACTTGCCATCCGTTTTTGACGCAGCGCCGAGCGTTGTGCCCCTGATCGTGATGTTGGCTCCAACCAACGCCTCCGAGGTTTTTGCATCAACGACGATGCCTGTGATGGTGTATGTCTTCCTTGCTTCTTGGGCGGAGAGCGGCTCGACAGCCAGCACGCTGACCAGCAGCAGGAAGCCAAGAAGCATTCGTACCGTGTAAGAATCACGCATAGCGGCTCCTTTCATGGTCGGTTGAAATCAATCGATGGGTTGTTGGATATTAGGTCTGAGTATAGAGATAGAGACATAGTCGATAGTGATGTAAACAGCAAGCAGTAATCCGGAGTCTAGGGCTCTTGATTGGTTGAGCAAGTTCAATTATTTGAGGAACTAGTCTATCGATATCCTTCGTCAGATGAGAATGACAGGTTCAATTGGTGCGAATCTTTTTGCACCCGAGGTAAACTCAGAAGGTACAGTTGGAAGATACTTCGCCTCGAAGCTACTGCTGTATGTCGACAAAGTCAAATGGACAAGATCGGGTTGGTTGACACGCACCAAACCACTACCAACTAAATTCTCGAATTCCTTCCCAAATCCTTGGATCATCCTGCCCCGAGAACCAATTATTAATTCCTCTCAGTTTGTATTTCTTAACCAAATCGAGTTTCGCTTCGAAGCTTCGTATGTCATTGTCAATGAAAAACAACTAAAAGACACCGCCATTCTCGATATAGCCGTAAGAGACTTCCTGTTTGTCATCCCATTTCAAGGGATCGCCATGATGTTGCTTTATCAATGAATCGACCTGTGCCTCGCCAAAACTCCATCAGCGTACAAAATGGTGAAGCACATTGATATCGATGCCTGCCGGAGCCAGTCTATTGAAGATGGACAGGCGCATCCATCTCTAACTTCACGACGGTGTTGACTTTGTTCTGCTCCCGGACCGGCATTCGAATGGTCGTCCCTTCATCGGTTTGCTCAATTCGAACATTGCCACCGGTGAGGGC
>QYQB01000155.1 GCA_007280275.1 bacterium
GCAACTTTTTTGGCGAGGTTGATGGGGATTGCGAAGCTGTACCCCTGGTAGCGGGCGTTCGTTGTCGCAATCGCAGAGTTGATGCCCACGACTTCACCATAGATATCGACGAGAGCACCGCCGCTGTTCCCAGGATTGACGGCAGCGTCGGTCTGAATGAAATCTTCGATGCCCAGTGGTGAGCCATCTTCAATGATTCTCAATTGCCGGCCGAGAGCGCTGACGATTCCCTGCGTCATCGTGGACGTCAGGCCGAGAGGATTGCCAAATGCGAACACGGTGTGACCAACCTCGACATTATCCGAGTTACCGAGTCGAGGAATGGGGAGATCCTGCGCATCGACTTTGATAACCGCAAGATCCGTATACTTGTCCGTGCCGACAAGCTTTGCCTTCTTGAATACCCTGTTGTCCGACAACGTCACCTCGATCCCTTCCGACGTTGCCCCTTCGACGACATGATTATTTGTCAGGATGTATCCATCTGATGTGAGGATGACTCCTGAACCGGCTCCTACTTCAGGTTGTGATTTGGGCGCCTGGAAGTTGGGTCCAAAAAAATGGAATAACGGGCTCTGGCTGTTTCGGTCGCTTTTTGGTTTGGATGTCACAACAATATAGACGACTGCTGGTGTCACTTGTTTTGAGATAGCATGATAGGCCTCATTGAGCGACTGAAGAGTCGGGTGTGGATTTGCAGGCTTCGACTGCGCGCCGAGCTTGACATCCTGCCTTGCAAAAGTGAAATCGACGCCCTTGAAGCTCGAGACGAGCGTGACCCCGAAGACAATTCCGACTGCAATCAAGAGCACTGCAACAACAACTGATTTCATCGACATGGAGTATCTCCTCAATACGAAGTTGTTCTTTGAACGAATTTAATGATTGTTTCCAAAACCCCGGATTCCATCAAGCACCAATCTCCGGTTTCGCGACGGAGAATTTCTTCAAGATATCGAGAGACTTGATCGGCTTGAGGTCTTCGAAGTGTTGACGCATATATAAACGTAAAGTTCCATCAATTTCGTTCCCGGCCGCCGTCGTCAGTTCAAGCGATGAAACCGAGTCAAGACGGGCTGTCAGAAGTCTTTGAAGGGCTTTCAAAGTCCCAATGGATACGCGGACATTCCCTTCTTCCGAATGAGGCTGTTTCCTTGCCTCCAGCGCTGCCTTCCTGGCCCGGAGCGGATCGTTCTTGAGAGTGCTTGCTGAGGCCACACAGCGACCGCAAAGGACAGAGCCTTTTGACAACTGAAAGACAGCCGCCCCATCTACTCCAATCTCATCGAGGCTGCGGCCGCAGACCGAGCACGCGCCGAGACCCGGGGAGAACCCAAAAAGCGATGTACACCGAATCTCAAACGCGAAGAACAGGTTAACGAAATTCCTTTTTGCGCGCTCAATTTCGTCAAGCGTCTCGACAAGCAGGAGATACAGTGCATCGTTTCCTTCCTCCTCGTGGACCAGCTGGTTCACCAGTTCGAGCACCGAAAGCGCCACGGCCATACGCTCGAGCTCGCTGTGGATGCTCTTGTAGGTCTTGATCGCGTCGCATTGCGATACGAGCTGCAGGTCACGGTGTTCTTTCTTGTACAAGACAAGCGAAACATTCGTGATCGGCTCCAGCCCGGCGCCGAACCTGCTCTTCATCTGTCTGGCGCCTTTTGCGATGCATTTCACTTTGCCGAAACGGCGCGTGTAGAACGTGACAATCTTGCTGCTGTCACGGTAGTTCATCGACTTCAGCACTACTGCTTCTGTCTTTGTGATCATCCCGAATGCCCAGCGGAAGGACTCTTTTGGATCGGCGCCGACAGGTTCTGCCTCTTCAGGGCTTCAAGAGCATCCCTGTAAGGCTTCCGCAGTACTTCCCTTTCCGTCACTATTGCTGTGATCAGTTCATGGGGGGTTACATCGAACGCCGGCGAGTAGACGTCGACTCCTGCCGGAGCAATTTGATATTCACCGATTTTCGTAAGCTCAGTTCCACTCCTTTGTTCAATCGGGATCTCTCTTCCCGTCTCCATGTCGAAATCGACAGTGCTCGTTGGCGCGGCGACGTAAAAGGGAATTCCGTGGTACATGGCCATGACTGCAAGCCCATACGTCCCCACCTTGTTGGCCACGTCTCCGTTCAATGTGATGCGATCCGCGCCGACAACGATGGCGTTCACTTTGCCTTGTTGCAGAAGAAATGCCGCCGTGCTGTCGGTGATGAGCGTGCAGGGGATTTGGAGCCGCTGAAGTTCCCAGGCGGTCAAGCGCGCACCCTGGAGGAGAGGGCGCGTTTCGTCCATGTAGACGTGTTTCAGCTTCTTTTGCTCCCACGCCACTTTGAGGATGCTCTGCGCCGTCCCGTCGCCTCCTGTCGCAAGACTACCGGTATTGCAGTGCGTCAGAACGCTCGCCGCGTTGGGCAGAAGCTCGGCCCCAAGCCGGCCGATGATCCGGCATTTCTCTTCGTCCTCAGCGTGAATCGCGATTGCCTCCGCCAGCAAATTCGCACGAATGGCCTCTATGGATTTGCCTGTGGAGTCGATCGCGATCTGACGCATTCGATTCACAGCCCAGAAGAGATTGACTGCAGTTGGACGCGTCGACGTGAAGAGGTGGGTTGTGCGTTCGATGCAGGCTGTGATGGACCGCGCGTCAACCGACTTCAGACGGACGAACGCGAGAACGAATCCGTAGCCCGCTGCAATTCCGATCAGCGGTGCGCCGCGAAGAGCGAGGGACCTGATCGCCTGGGCGACGACGGTTTCATCGCCGGTCTCAATGTAGACCTCTTTCGCCGGGAGCTGCGATTGATCGAGGAATCTGACTTTGCCGTCATGCCACTCAATCGATCGCACAGACATCACCGTTCGTCAAACCGCGAGAGCTGCATGAAAGACCGGTAACGATCCTGGATTTGCAGATAGGTGAGGTCCTTCATACCTTCGACACTGAACTTCTCGACACAGAAGGACGCGAGGGTGCTGCCGTACACAACAGCGCGCTTGAGATTCTCCGCAGACAGATCATCGGTTCGGGCCAGCCACCCGATGAATCCTCCCGCAAAGGCATCACCCGCACCGGTCGGATCATTGATGTTCTCCAGAGGATACGCAGGAGCTGAAAAGATCGTCTGTTCGGTCACAAGAACGGCCCCGTGTTCTCCCTTTTTGATGATAACGATCCCCGGCCCCGTCTTGATGATCTGTTTTGCAGCCTTGATGAGGTTCGGCTCATTGGTCAGCAACCGCGCTTCTGATTCGTTGACGACGAGGACATCCATGAATCTTATCGTCTCCGCGAGCTCTTTCGGCTTGTGCTCAATCCAGTAGTTCATCGTATCGCCCACAACAAGGCGGGGTTTTCCCAGCCGCTCGAGCACCTGCCGTTGAAGCGTTGGATCGATGTTGCCAAGGCAAACGTACGCACTGTTTTTGTAGCCCGAGGGGACGACGGGATTGAATTTCTCAAAGACGTTCAACTCTGTGTACAGCGAATCCCTCATGTTCAGATCATAGTGGTATCTGCCTCCCCATCGGAAGGTCTTCCCCTCACGCACAATCTGGAGACCGTCAACATCAATATCGCGGCTCTCAAGGAACCGGATATGCTCTCGCGGAAAATCGCCTCCGACGACGGCGACGAGCCGGACAGGCGCTGTGAAATAGCTGGCAGCGACGGAAATGTAGATAGCCGACCCTCCCAAGGCATCCTTCACACTACCAAAGGGCGTTTCGATAGAATCGATCGCAACGGAGCCAACGACGAGTAGACCCAATGAGCACTCCTTTTACTGAGTATTAAACGGAAAGTGATAGGAGTCGGGAAGCTTCCTGCTTCCCGACGATATATTCATCCACAATCTGTAGTCCATGGCGCTGTCCCGGCCAGACAAGTCTCAGTCTCGCATCTTCGAGCGAGCACCAACCATACTCCTGATGCTCGGTCGAGAGCCGGACCTGATCCTGGGGGTCGACTTCGACGGCGAACAAGGGACTTACGTGTACCATGTCATTTGCCGCGACATAGAAGGAATTCACATAAGGAACCACCCAACATCGGGCGACCTCAAGCCCTGTTTCTTCTCGGAACTCCCGCACGGCAGCTTTGACGGCATGCTCCCCTTCTTTCATCGTCCCGGTCACCAATTGCCACATGCCCGGGTAGAGGCTGTCATCGAGCGATCGTTTCAGGAGAAGGTATTTTGGGCCGTCTTCTTCCATCTTGAAAACACATACTTCGACGGTGCGGGACACAATATTCGACACGCAATAATCTCCAGATTACTGACGACGGTTCTTCCGTCCTGTTGCTGTTGGCTTCGGGGACCGCGCCGCCTCTTTGAGGCCGGTCACTTCACCCGGGGTCAAGTCACGGAACTCTCCCGGTGCAAGATCTCCCAACTGAAGCGGCCCAACCGAGATTCTTTGAAGACTCGTCAGTTCATACCCGAGCTCGCTCAACATACGGCGAATCTGCCGGTTCTTCCCTTCGGTAATCGAAATCTCGACCTCCGACGGGAGCGTCCGGGACACGAGCGCAGGCTTCGTCCTGTGCGCACTGCCTTTGATTCGGATTTCCATTCCTCTGGACAAGACGAGCATGTGCTCCCGCTCGATCGGCCGGTCGAGACATGCCACGTATGTCTTCGCGAGTTCTGAATCCGGGCTTGTCAATCGATTCGCGAGCTGATGATCATTTGTGAAAAGCAACAGCCCCGTTGAATCCTTGTCCAATCTTCCAACGGGAGACAACCCTTCGCCATGATCACCGATCACATCGAACACGGTCTTTTGACCGCGTTCGTCCGAACTTGTCGTGACGAATCCTTTCGGCTTGTGGAGGACAACATAGCGAAACGAGCGATGCTGCGCCGCCTGACTCTTGACCTCAATCCGGTCTCGCTCGAGATCGATCCAACGGTGCGGATTCAACTCCACGCGTTTATTGACCGTCACGTCTCCGTTTTGGATAAAACGGATTGCCTGCGACCGTGATGCCAACCCAAGCTTGGAGAGTGCCCGAGGTAGTGTGACCCTTCCGGGCCCACGGGAAGTTTTCATGTCGACCTCGATGGCTCACGTGAAGCAGCCGGCGTCGGCTCAGAACTATTTTTTACGCCGGACAAAGATAAAGCAAAATGGTACGGAATCCAAGACGTGCGAGGTTGAACAATCATGCGTTCAGGCCCGGGATACCGCTTACGCTCTTTGCGGACTTGACGCCCCGCCGAATCGCATCTGCCGTAACCTGGGCAGCGATTTCTGAGATCAGATCAAGGTCGGCTTCCACCTGCCCGCACGAAAGAGCGAAGGAGACGTCTCCGTCATACGACGTATGGGCAGGAACGACCGAACGAGCCATTCCGTCATGCATCCGTTGCGAGACGCGAAACAACTCGAGCTTCGAGAGCCGGGCGTTGGTGGCAACCACCACCAGCGTTGTGTTGGACTCTTCAAGAACTTTTCCACGAGAAAGTGGACGATGAAGCTCCGTCTTGCCGAAAAATTCTCCATCCGCCCGTCGCGCACCTGCGAGGACAGCACCATTTGCGTCTATGATATCGCCGACCGAGTTGACCACAGCAAGCGCCGCGACAATCAGGCCTGACGCCTGCACAGACGCCGTGCCGACTCCTCCCTTCATCCAGAATTCAAATCCCTTCCACTTTCCGACAGTTGTACCCGTTCCCGCTCCGACATTTCCCTCCTCCACCCCGTCATCTGTTGCAGCGTCGCATGCACGATATCCGCTCAACGCGTCCGGACGAACGGCACTGCTCCCAACATTGAGATCAAACACCACCGCTGTCGGGACGAGGGGAACCGTTGCCCAAGGAGTGGAGTATCCGACATTGTGCTCCTCAAGCCATCGCATCACACCATCGGCGGCCGCCAAACCAAACGCGCTGCCACCGGTGAGCAAGATCGCATGAATCTCTTGCGCCGATTTTTCCGGCGCCAACAGCGCCAGCTCCCTGCTTCCGGGAGAATTCCCGCGCACTTCACAACTGGCTCTGGTATTGGGCGGGCATAGAATGACCGTGCAGCCCGTGAGCGCTTTGCTGTCCGTGTGGTGTCCTACTCTGATTCCCGGTACGGCCGTAAGCATACTCTACTTAGACTCCTTTCGTGTTCTCTTTCCCGGCACGCGTGTGTGCGAGCACAATGCCGCAGGCAACTCCCACATTGAGCGAATCGGCTTTGCCGTACCTTGGGATACGAACCACCAGATCCGCTACGCTCCGCACTTCACGCGAGACCCCATGCGCTTCACTTCCAAATACAAAGACAGAACGTCCTCGCGGCTGCAGGTTGGTATACGATTGCTTTCCATCCCCCGAGAATGCCACAATGAAAAATCCTTGTTCTTTCATCATACCCAGCGTCTTCGGCAGGTCAACCCCCTCCACGATCGGAATATGAAATATGGAACCCACTGTGGAGCGCACGACTTTGTCATTGTAGAGATCGACACATCCCCGACCGAGGAGAATCGCGTCCACATCGAACCAATCCGACGATCGCACAATGGATCCCAGATTCCCCGGATCGCTGACCGCGTCCACAGCGACGACCGTTGGGGCAGGCCCGAAGCGTACCGAATCAAGGGTGTGCGTTTTTTGATGGACGACTGCGAGAACACCTTGCGCGTGAACGGTGTCCGCCAGTTGATTCAGTTCTGTTTCGCTCAACTCCTTGATTGAAGCGCCGCGCTCAGCCAGCATCGAGAGAATTGCCTTGTAATCCGGATCCTCCAGGTATCGGGACAACACCGCCACCGTCTCGACTCTCGAGGATGAATTCAGTACTTCTTTGAGCGCACGCCAGCCTTCAAGAATGAACTTGCGCTCTGACTGTCGAACCTTCTTTTGCGAGAGCGTGCGAAAAAGCTTGATGTCCGCTTTGGAGACTTTCATGTTCAAATATAGACAAAATGGCCAAAAGAGACAAAGCTGAGAGTCGGCCAGAAAGCGCCCGAATTCCCGCCCACCTGCGCTGATCTACTTTTCATATTCTCCCCATACGCTTCTCAGGGTGTCCGAGATTTCACCGATTGTTGAATACGACTCAACGGCGTCAAGCATTGAAGGAATGATATTTTCATTCGTTTGGGCTATCTTTCGCAGCCGCTCAAGCGACTCTTCAACCCGCTGCTGATTTCGTGCTGCCTTGGTTGCTCCGAGTCTCCGGATTTGCTTCATCCTGGTCCCTTCATCGATTTGAAGGGTTGCGGGTGTTTGTTCGTCTCCCGCCTGGAATTCGTTCACCCCGACTATGATTTTCTCATTCCGTTCGATCGCCATCTGATACTTGTAGGCGCTGTCAGCAATCTGCGTCTGATAGAATTCTTGCTCGATGGCACGGACAGCTCCGCCAAGTTCGTCGATTTTCCGGATGTATTCCCAGACACGCCGTTCTATCTCATTCGTAAGCGACTCGACGTAGTACGACCCGCCCATCGGATCGATTGAGTCAGTCACTCCCGACTCATGAGCGATGATTTGCTGGGTCCGCAGTGCCAGCCGCACCGCATCTTCGGTAGGAAGTGCGAGAGCTTCGTCACGCGAGTTGGTATGAAGCGATTGACATCCTCCAAGTACGGCTGCAAGCGCCTGCAGTGTAACCCACACAACGTTGTTGTCGATCTGTTGGGCAGTCAGCGTCGACCCGCCCGTCTGAGCGTGAAAACGCAGCCGCATGGTCTCCTCCAACTTTGCACCGAACCGTTCTTTCATAAGTCCTGCCCAGATTCGTTTCGCCGCACGGAACTTCGCAATCTCTTCGAAGAAATTATTGTGTGCATTGAAAAAGAACGAGAGCTGCGAACCGAATGTATCCACATCCAATCCCCTGTCGACCGCGGCCTGAACATACGCAATCGCATTCGTGAGTGTGAAGGCAAGCTCCTGGACGGCAGTTGCCCCCGCTTCACGAATGTGGTAACCGCTGATCGAAATCGTGTTCCATCGCGGCACGTTGACGCTGCACCATTCGAATACATCGGTCACGAGTCGCATCGACGGCTGCGGCGGGAAGATGTGCGTTCCCCGGGCGATGTACTCTTTCAGGATGTCATTCTGGACTGTCCCAGAAATGCCTTTGAGATCGACTCCCTGCTTCTTTGCCACAGCAACGTACATACACAGGAGTATAGCTGCCGTTGCATTGATCGTCATCGACGTCGTTACCTGATCAAGCCGAATTCCCTGGAACAGCGTCTCCATATCGGCCAGGGTGTCAATCGCGACTCCGACTTTACCCACTTCTCCCTCGGCGAGCTGGTGATCAGAATCATACCCAATCTGAGTCGGCAGGTCAAAAGCAACTGAGAGCCCTGTCGTTCCCTGGCTGATCAGATAGAGATATCTCTGATTGGAATCTTCTGCCGTTCCAAACCCGGCATACTGACGCATCGTCCAGAGGCGATTCCGGTACATCGTCGGATAAATCCCCCTCGTGAAAGGAGGCTCGCCGGGAAATCCAAGTTGCGATTGATAGTCCATCTCGAAGGGAATGTACAGGCGTTCCACCTCTATTCCGGAATCAGTCAGGTTGGATTTCTTGCGCTCAGGAAGCTTCTCGATCGCGGGTCGGACCCGTTCCTTCTCCCATTCCGCCAAGAGCTCGTTCAATGGACCACCCATCATTTCCTCCTAACAGTATTTCAAGTAAATCGCTGATTTCACAATATTCCTGATCGCCTCCACGGAACGATCCGAAATCTCATCCCATCACTGTTCAAAACTACTGCTCCGTCGAGGTCCGTCCTTGTTGTCGCGATCCCGAGATGACGATAGCGGGACAAGACAACGGGCGACGGATGGTTGAATTTATTCAGCCGGCCGACCGAGATCACCGCTAACGAGGGTCGGACAGATTCGAGAAAGCTCTCACTCGAACTCGTTGGCGAACCATGGTGTGCAACCTTGAGCACATCGCTCGCGAGGATCTGACTGCGTGTGTGCACGAGCCGGTCCTCGACATCCTGGCTGGCGTCGCCGGGAAGCAGCAGCGAGGTGGCTCCGTAGGATACCTTGAGCACAAGCGATCGATTATTCAGGTCCCCTTCCGAAAGACGCGACCCCGGGTGGAGCACAAAGATGCGCGTCTGGGGGTCAAATTGCAAGCGCTCACCTGCGCGAGCAATCTGGATGGGGACTCTTCGCTGCCTGACGGCTTCCAGCAATTCTCCGTACAGCTTCGTGACTGCGGTCGTGTCTGCCACAATCAGCCGGCGAACGTCGAACGCCTCGAGCAGGAAACGACAGCCACCGATATGGTCATCGTGGGCGTGGGACAGTATGACCGCATCAAGGGTCTCGATTCCCCTCCTCTTGAGATAGGGGGCGATGACCCGTTGACCAGCATCACCGGTCAAACTCTTCGGGCCTGCGTCCAGCAACACGCGCCTCTTGTTCGGAAACTCGACCAGGAGTGCATCCCCTTGACCGACATCAATGGCAGTCACGGTCAATGACGGCGCACCGTATTGGAGGACATCTCCGTAGATGAGCACATTCATCGCGATCAGGCAACATAGAACAGCCCTGACCAACACTCTGGGTTTTTGAGCATTGAACAAGGCGGCGATGGCGACGTAGTACACCACGGTAAACAGTGCTCCTGCTCCGAGAGTCTCGACATACGCGTGTGGGACAGTTGAGCTCCACATGACAAATCTCAGAAGGAACGACACCAAGAGGTCGTTCAGCGCCGCATAGCACGAAGCAGCCCAACCGGAGATGAATGAACACCCGACCGTGGTGATTCCCAGAAGGGTATTCAAACCGCTCAGCGGGACAACCAGCAAGTTGGCGAGGACAGAAATGAGCGACACGCGGCCGAAGTAGTATGCCGAAAACGGCAACGTGCCAAGCTGAGCAGCGACCGAAACAGCGAACAGCTTCAACGTTGATTCGACGATTGTGAACCGGGTCAGTCGGTCGGGAAGCAATTTTGTGAGGAGCTCGAGCTTCGGGTAGAAATATACTATCGAGATGACAGCTGCAAACGAGAGTTGGAAGCCGACATCGAGCAGGTAGGTTGGATCCCAGGCAAGCATGAGGAGAGCCGCGAAAGACAATGAGTTGTAGATATCCCCCTTCCGTCCGATTGCAGTCCCGATGAGAATCGAAGAAGCCATGATCGTCGCACGTATGACGGAAGGGCTCAGCCCGGTGATGACCATGTACCACAACAATCCGATCAGCGTGCATGCAGTCGCCGCCCGCGGTGAGATTCGCAGAAAGCCCACAAGTGAGTAGAAGATCAGAGCAACGACCACGACGTTTGATCCGGAGACCGCGAGTATATGGATCGTCCCCGTGTCCATGAAAGCCTGTTTCACTTCAGCTGAGAGATCTCCACGATAGCCAAAAACGATTCCTTTCAAGAAGCTTGCTTCGCCCGGACTATGATAACGATCGAAGATCCTATAGATATTGTTCTGGGCTCTGCCTATGAATTCAGGTAGCGTGAATGACTGAGACCTTGACATTCGGTGAATTGAATTCGTGTCGCGGATACTCACAAATCCCTGAATCCCATTGAGCACAAGATACCTTCCGTAGTCGAACTCTCCCGGGTTCCGGGCTCCCGGCAGCGACTCCAGATGGCCGGAGATACGGACGATGTCACCAATCTCCAGCGAGTCAGAGTCCTCCCAATGCGCCGTCCGTACGATGTGGATCAGAACACGACGCTCGACCCGAACATCCGTGGAGTCGGTGCCGATCAGGGCAGTTCGAACGACCATCTCGGAACGGGATCCCTTTTTTACAGGTTCTGATTCAATCCTCCCTTCAACAAGTACTCGTTCTCCGTAGTACTTGGGATTCAGGACATCACTCTCGATCTGATTCCGACGCGTCGCTACGGAAAGAAGTCCCAACAGGATGAGGACGAGGTGAAGGCCAATGGAAGTCGATACGGATGACCTCCATTGCCAATATGCGAAGCCGACAACCAACAAGCTGCCGGCAACAAGAAAAAAGAGTAGCGACGGAGCCAGCCTGACGACGTTGTCAAGAACTATGCCGGCAGTGAACAGCAGGACGACCCTGGCTGCCGGTCTCTTAATCCACCAAGAAGTGTTCATCTGGCC
>QYQB01000036.1 GCA_007280275.1 bacterium
GCATCAAAGCGACACCGGCGTGAATTTTAACGAGGCACTCGTCTGCAACAACATCGTGGAAGCAGCAATGGCCGCCTCAAGTGGAGTTGTCAAAACCTACAAGGTGTGGAGCTACAACGTCGAAGGACTCCATCACGCGCGACAAGGAAGCAACACGAAAGTCGATCACACCGTCGCAGTCGATTCCCTGGGAAGAATTTCCGGGTATACGCACGAAATCAGAGAAGCAAATAAATTACACCCCGACGTCTTCATCGCAGTTCACAACAACGGTGCATCAAATCGCAATGCGTGTTGGGGATACGTGCACGAGGGAGATGAGGGTGAACAGGGCAACAGGGATCTGGCAAAAGAATTTGTAGAAGAGATCTGTCGGGTGTCCGGTCTTGAAAACCGGGGTGTGCTTGGGGACAGCTCACCAAACCGCAATGACTACCGGTGCAAGAACACGGGCAAACTTTCGTTCTACAGCGTGGACGAAAACGTGAATGCGTCTCCGGTGCGCGTACTGCTGGAGATCGGAGACAACAAAGTCAGTTACGACCTGTTGATGGATCCCGCGAAGCAGAAACTGATTGGTCGGGCCATTCAGGCGGTCGTTGAGCGGAGATTTGGCAAGGCGGGAAACTAGACTTTCTTGAGCGGGGGCACTTCACCGCAAGACAGGAAGAATCATGCAACTTGCAATTGTTCAGACAAGCCCGGTGTTCGGCAAGGTTCAGGAAAACGTCCAAGCTGCACTGGAGCTCATGGAGAGTATGCCCGCAGACCTTTATGTGCTGCCAGAGCTCTTCAACGCGGGCTACAATTTCATTGAAATCCTCGAGGTGGAAAGGGTTGCCGAGCAAGCGGATGGCCTAACATTTCAAGCACTTCTGGCCTTCGCACAAAAGCGGATCTGCTACATCGCGTATGGGTTTGCCGAGAAAGCCGACCACCTTTACAATTCTGCCGCGCTCATTGGACCGTCGGGGCTCGTCGGGTTATACCGAAAAGTCCACCTCTTTGACCGGGAAAACCTATTTTTCCAACCAGGAAACCATGGATTCCCGGTATTCAATCTTCCGTTTGGCAGAATTGGAATGATGATCTGTTTCGACTGGATTTATCCGGAAGCAGCCCGCACGCTGGCTATCAAGGGTGCGCAGTTGATAGTCCATCCATCAAACCTGGTTTTGCCGTATTGCCCGGATGCGATGGTCACCCGCTGCCTTGAGAACCGGATCTTTGCTGCGACAGCCGACAGGGTGGGGAGAGAAAATCGTGGTTCGTTTGATCTCCAGTTTATTGGTACAAGTGAAATTGTGTCACCGAGCGGAGAGATCCTGGCCCGATTAGATAAGGATACGCCTGGTATCGTCGCGGTCAACGTTGATCTTCAGCAGGCTGACAAGAAAAGGATCAATCACTATAACGACCTGATCATAGATCGAAAACCGGATCAGTACAGCCGGTAGAAATAGAAAAAGCCCGGCAGGAAGATGCCGGGCGTCGCTGAGCCAGAGTTCCCGTCCTTGCGAGTCGGTCAATCCTCTAGCGTGAACCCCGCCTTCAATGTAACCTGCCACTGAACAACCTTTCCGCCATCAACCTGACCGCGGGTCTCGGTGATCTGCATCCATCGAATATTTCGCACGGTCTTTGATGCCCGCGCAAGCGCGCCCTGCACCGCATCCTCGATCGAAACGCTCGAAGTTCCCGTCAACTCAATGTGTTTGTAGATGTTATTCGGCATAAGGTTGCTCCTTTCAAGTGTCCTCTTTTATCTTCAAGATCCAATCATCCGGGTGAAAGCTCTTGATTTCCAAGTCGGGCACAACGGTTCGCGGGTTTGAATCAACGTCTTTGATGATTCTAACATGAGTAGCCTGCACATCCTCGGCACATGTGTCGCAGTGTATAGGAAGGGGCTGGACGGCTCCGTTTGCGGCAAGATCATGTGACCACGCGAACAAATCTTGTTTTGTCACGACACGAAAGTCTGTACGCTCGATGGATTGACCGCATCGCTGGTGGTGAGCCGAGTAGAGAACAAAGAAGGACGGATCGTGAGTCTTATCCATGAGTTCCTTTCTAAGGACATTGAAGCAGCCCCCAGCGTCGCACATCGACGCCAGAAAGGCAGACTGAGGTTAAGGGATTTTGTCAATAAAATCAACAGAATCCGCGCTCTGAGTAACGATCCCAACGCGTCGGCTTGACAATCTGCGCGATTTTCTGTTATCTTGATGCCAGAGGGGCACGAGAATATCGACAATTGTTAGAGGCCGAAGTACCGCGAGAGAAGTTGCAGCGTGAGTCACTCTAACAATGCGTGTTGGCCGAATTCATTGCGTTAGGGTGAATTCGGTTTTTTTGTTTCATGTCCTTTCATTGCAAAGGGAAATAGCCATGCGAATGTTCAGGAACGGTGTATTGCTTGTGTTCCTGCTGTGTTCTGTCTCTGGTGCTCAAACGGTCGCGAAGTTTGCCGGAGAGTTTATGGCAATCGGTGTTGGTGGCCGCGCTCTTGGACTTGGCGGTGCGCACGTCGCGTTGGTCAGCGATGCGACAGCCGGCTACTGGAACCCGGCCGCGCTTGCGCGCATCGGTTACCCCGAAGGCATAGTCATGCACGACGAGCGCTTTGGAAGCCTCATCAGTTTTGACTTTGCCAGCGTGGCTGTTCCGTATGGTTTGGATCAGAGCCTGGGATTGAGCCTTCTGCGGCTTGGAGTGGACGGAATTCCAGACACCCGGAAGGCCTGGGTTGACAACAACAGCAATGGCATTTTCGACGATGTCGATCGTCTTGATTACGACAAGGTCACCTATTTCAACGCAGCGGACTGGGCGCTATATTTCACATACGCAAAACGGTCGTCATCCAACTTCATGTACGGAGCCAACGTCAAGATAATCCGACGCAATCTCGCCGATCAATCTGCCATCGGGATTGGATTTGATGTCGGCGCGCTCTACTCGCCGATGGCGGACCTCTACCTTGGCATCAACGCCCAGGATGTTACGACAACGCTCGTGGCATGGAGTACGGGACGAAATGAGCTGGTTTCTCCGACGTTGAAAATTGGAGCGGCCTATAGTATCGAAGCTCTTGGAGGACGGTTCACTCCGGTGGTCGATGCCGATGTACGCTTTGAGAACAGGCGTTTTTCTTCTGTGGCCAATTTGGGTGCGGTGAGCTTCGATCCTCACGCGGGATTGGAATTTGATTACAAGAAAACAGTGGCATTACGTGTGGGATACAACGACGTCAAGCAACTCACGCTCGGAGCCGGGGTCCATCTTCGAATGCTCGATGTCGATTACTCTTTTGCCAAATTCACGGCGGACGAAACCCTGGGAAATACACACCGCATCTCATTGCGGTTTGTTCTGCAGGATGACAGATTCGGGAGGGCGCCTACGCAATAACAGAGCCAGAGACACCTTCCTTTGTGCGTTACAACCAACCCGAGGCCGAGTAAACCACCATTGAGACGCTGAAAACATCAATTCAATTGATGTACGGCCTTCGCCGAACCTCTATCACAGAACCGGCCGCCGCAATTCGCCGGGTTCCCCTCGAACAACATTAAGCCGCAGCCCCCCCCACGCAAACAGCCTCTCGGAATCGTCGTGCCAGGAGCTTGTTAAGTATATCATAGAAACGGCGAAGCCGGAAAGTGCTTCTTTCCGGCTTCACTTCTTAAAGAGTTCTGTTTGGATTGGGTTACTTTGTTGTCATCACAAAGACCCCGGTCCAATCGGGTGGCGGCGGATTCAACTGGTACAGGCTCGCACGCTGTTCGTAAATTTCCGACACACGGCAGGTAGGATCCAACTGTCTCGCTTGCTGGAAGTATGCGATCGCCTCCTGCCAGTTTCGCTCGCGATAAAGTCGCAGGCCTTCGTGATAGATCTCGAGTGATTGTTTCTGGTTGTCGGTCATCTGCATGTCTGCTGTTCCGAGAAGCTCCCACACCTTCACCGGTTCCGTCTTTCCTTTCACCTGGATGAGGTCGAGCTCCCGGACTGCGACCCGTCCCTTGACCTGCTGGAAGGTAAAGTCGCTGATCATGATGTTGGATCCGTACTGCTTGTTTGCCCCCTCGAGACGCGAAGCAAGGTTTACACTGTCACCAATAACAGTGTAATCGAAGCGGTCACGTCCACCCATGTTGCCGACAATCATCGTGCCGGAATTAATACCGATTCGCACTTCCAAACCAGGCTTTCCCTCTTTCTTCCACTTTGGTCGCAATATAGCCAATCGCTTCTGCATGTCGAGTGAAGCGAGACAGGTACGCAGAGCATGATCCTTCTGAGCAATCGGCGCGCCCCAGAATGCCATGATGGCATCCCCTTCGTACTTGTCAAGGGTTCCTTCGTGCTTAAGAACGATGGTGGTCATCTCGTCCAGGTACTCATTGAGCAATTCGACCAAGCCTTCCGGTCTGGTATAAAACTGTTCTGATATTGTGGTGAAGCCCGCAATATCGGAGAAGAACACGGTCAGCTCACGCCGGTCGCCGCCGAGCTTCGCTTTTTCCGGGTTTGCCACCAGTTCGTTCACAACCGCGGCGCTGATGTACTTGCTGAAAACATTTTTGATGAGCGCTTTTTGCTGCCGTTCACCGAGGTACTGGTAGATGGCAGCGCTGAGATATGCGAGGACCACGGCAAGGCTCGGGTAGACGAAGTTCACGAGCGTCCCGTTGTTCATGAAAGAACGAACGGCAATCTCGAAGACAGCAAAGATCAGGAGCGCCACAATCGCAACGGAGGCAAATTCAAGAAGAACGACATATCGAATCTTCAATTGTCTCACCCGGAGAATGCCGAGGAACGAAACAAGGGCAAGAAAAATCGCAAGCCCTAGCTCCAGGTTCGAATCAGCTTTGCGGATGTACTTCTGGTCAAGAACGTTCTGAATTGCCGTCGCGTGGATTTCCACCCCGTTCATAGTCTGTTGTCCCTGCAGAAGATCGGCAACGGGGATCTGATGGAAGTCGCGCTCTTCCGGCATTACCGACCCGATCAGCACGACCTTGTCTTTTACAAGCGCTTGGGTAGTTTCGTCAAACGCGTTGATATCAGATTCGTACGTTAGCTCATCCTTCGTCTTGAAGGAGGAATCATCCACGACCTCCTGGAACTTGAGATGCCGGAAGGAGCCACTCGGGCCATAGTAGTTGATCAGGAAGGAGCTGCCATCAACGGCAGGAATGACGTGATCGCCAAGGATGAGGGATTCACCATCCACGTCGGCAACAACAGTGTCGTTGAGCTGGAAAGCAATATTCAACGCGGCAAACCCGAGTGTGGGTGTCAGGAAGTTTCCGACAGTCATCTCGGGATAGTATCGTCGGACGATATCGTCGCGATCTTTCCCGGCAATATTGGTTATACCGACGCGTCTTCCCGGCGCATAAAAAACGTTACCGTACGATCGCTCGATTGTGCTCAACCGATACCGGTCTCCACCCGTGGACTCATCAATCTTTGCGCCGAGAACAACATTGTTGTACTTGGCCAAGACAGCATCGAGCATTCCGTCAGACACGCTGTCGCGCTTCTCGTCAAAGGTAATATCGAGCACGATGGCGCGCGCACCAGCCCGCTCAAGATTCTCAATCACATGAGCGTAGTACGATCGCGGAAACGGAAAGGTTTCGGGAAGAGCCTTCGTATCCTCGGCTGTAATCGCGACAATGACGACGCCGGCCTGCTCCTTCGGATTCCACCAATCGCCCGCTGCCAGTTGACGTTCATACCGCTGCTGGTATCGGTAGTCGGTTGAGAGGTGGTCTACGTTCTGTATGAAGCCGGGGTCCAAAACGCGGATAAGGGCGACAAGAATACCAATCCCTAACCCGATTCCGGTCTTAATCAGAAGTGGAAGTATGTTCTTCTTGAAGGAGTACGAGGCCATAGAGCCCTTTCAGCAATCGACTCAGAAGTTGAAGCGATAAATGAGGCTCATGATGTTGTCGTTCTTGAACTTCTCGCCGGTCAGGAGGTTTGTCCCGCTGTTCAGGATGAGATCGTACTGAAACATCAGGGCATGATTTTCTGTGACCGAATAATCGAGGCCCCCCTGGAGCAGCGTGCGTTTCAGGTCGCCGAACGTCGAGTTGTAACTCGCGGCGAGTCGCAACTTGTCATTGATGAGTCGATATTGAAGGTTGGCCGAGAGCGATGAAATTTTGAGAAGGGTTTCAAGTATTTGAGATTTTGCATTATCCGGTATCAGAAGCTGCTGGCTCTTGGTTTCCCCCGTGCTGAAGGTGATCGTCGTTTGCAGGGGGAAGGAAAACACGCTCGTTAACGCGCCGAAGTACATGTTATTTGTCTGGTCACGTTTGTTGAGAGTGTTGTCTTTCTTGTTTGCGATGTTGGCTCCCATCGAGAGGTTGTGTCGTGCACCGGCGACGAAGTCATAGTTGACCTGAGCCGAGATCCTGGCTAGAGCGTCGTCTGCTATATTCAACTCTGTGTTGTTGGGTTTGGTGAGATCCTTCTTTGCATCGTTTTTGCGGTTGTTGCTTCCATAGCCGAGCGTGAATGACGGCCAGTCGTTGGCCGGGTACAGCGTGAGCGAGGAGTTGAGATAATCGTACGTGGTGGTGTAGACCTTTGTCTGGGCGGTATTGTCTTTGCGTTGTTCGTAGGAGACGCTGAGAAGCACCCGGTTCGAAAACATTCGGATTCTGTCAGAAACCGCAAGGCCCTGGACGTCGGCCTGCAGGAACTCATTGCCGAACGACGTATACGTTGCACCGCGCTGATAGTACTGTGCCCTGATAAAGTTGTTGAAGTAATTCATCGTCAGCGTGCCTTCGTAGGCCAGGGCTGGCAAGCCCGTACCCACAGGGTTGAGGGGGGTAAGATATTCGTTGATCGTGATAATCTTCGATGCAATATCGGCGATCTTTCTGATATCATCTGACTGCTTCTGCCGATCAGCTTTCTCCGACGGGGTGAGAGTTGGATCGAATTTCCCGGCCAACAGGTCATAGTCATAATCTGAAAAATTCCCCCGGGCGATGTTGTTGTTCATCAGGCTCAGCGAAGCTTGAGCGTCGATCCGGAATTTCTGGTTGTCGAACGCAATCATCATGTCTGCTCCGCCAACGAAATTCTCCTGTGGGCGGATTCCGTACCGGATGGATCCAGCGTCATCTTTAGACTTCATGTACGTGAACCCCAACTGGAAATTCTCGCCGGCACCAAAACTGGGCCGGATGGCAAGGAAGTTGCGAGTGAATGTTCCGGAGTTAAATACGACGTACTTGCCGGGTGTCGTTTGGAGAGAATTTTCCGGGCGGGTGTTGAGCGCCGACGAGTCAACCTTCCCACCTACCAGATAGTTCAGCGACGAATCAGCCTTTCCGGTGTAGTTCAGCAGGGGAGAACCGTCGAGGTTGCGTGTGATGTCGCCGTAGGAAACATCGACGTTGAAGAATTTCAGAGACAAGGTTGCGCTGACGCCGCGGACACGCTTACCGCTGACGATATAGCTTGGAAATTTTGGATAGGCATCGCCGTACTGAACCTTCAGAAAGTCAAGATCTGCGTACGCGAGCAGTCGGTTCTGGGGCTGGCGGTCGGGTTTTTCCTCGTTGGTCATCAGCATGTTGGCGCCGAAATTCAACGATCGGTAGTTGCCATTGAAGCGGAGTTGGCCGCGCGTAAAGGTGCTTACCGTGGTGCCGATATCTTCCCGTCGATATTCGGCCTGTCCGTCGATGCCCAGCCGGAAGCGCTCTTCTGTGGCCTCGATCGCCGATGCTGTTGAGAGGTTAAAATTTGATTCGAGCGTGTGATACAGTGCCCCCTTCTTGTCGTACAACTGAACGCGTATGAATTGCACACCAAGAGAGAGGGGGCGGGAGAAGTTCGCGGGGCTGAAAAGAATGACATCGTCGCTGAAAATCGCCATTGACGTAACATCGATGCCGTTGAGAAACAACTTGGTTGCCTTCGTCTCGACGTTGTCTGAAGCATAGAACAAGGATACGGCAATCACAAGGTCTTCCGAGGCGACAGTCTCACCCTGCTCGGGGCTGAGCATGCGCGCTTCCAGGTTCTTGGGATCGATGGGTTTGATTGTTGCTTTCAGAGGATTCACCTGTGGATTTTCAAGCGGGTACGTTTCTGTCCGTCCGCCAGAAAGTTCGGCTTGGATATAGTACTCGATATACGGAGGGTTGACAAATTCAGCACCAAGCGTCGTTGTTGCGCTGTTGCCGGCGAGGAGCATGTCCAGTTGTTTGAACTCGCTCTCGCCGAAACCGCGGTACTTGAGAACAACACGCTCAACACCCCCACTCGGGGAGAATTCAACGCTGATGGGTAGCGGTTGATTCTGGTTGACAACAGGTACATTGGCGCGCACGATGACGGACGTGCCTTGTGCCTGTACAGAAACGAAAGCGAAGGTCAATAGACCGAGAACGAAACCGCAGACCAGAAGTGTGCGCTTCATGGGGAATCCTCTATCTGAAGATGAATGGTTGGAGAGGGTCAAATCCTGTTCGGATCGTCGGGAACAATCGGTGTACGAAAGAACAGCAGATTCCAACACGGCAGTGTTGAAACCTGCTGTCCAATTTATCAAACACAGCGTCGAGAAGCAATCAACCCGATCATTAAATGAGCCATCGAAGAGAGTGACCGCTACTCTATATAGGAGATCTTAATGTACTTCAGCGTGCCACCGGGGTCATTGACAGGTACGAGTATTTCAACCGTCCTCGGCTTGACCGGCAATGTATAAGGGTTCGATTCCGGGCTGTCTTCCGGGAACGTGTATGATTTGCCGTCTGCGCCGAGCATGGTAATATAGTACTCAAAGGTCTTCGTCGCACCAGCCCGCACTTCACCGCCTGGAACGTCAACCGTTGCGTTGTCTGCAGAGACATTCAGGGTGGCCTGCTTGAATGTGGGGTCTCCCTGGATTCTGTAACGGAGTGCTCCTTGCGTTATCTCTGTTGGTTTGTTGACAAGGCTGATCTGGAATCGGACGCCCTGGCCCGAAGTAAGCATCACGCTCGGCAACGAAAGTGTGAACTTGGCGGCAGCCGGTTGTCCGCCCCCCGTGCCGGTCGTATCGCGTCGCGTGCCCGTGCTGTCGGTGCCGCCACCGGTTCCGCCTGTGCCGCCACCACCTCCACCCTGATTGAGGTTCGAGTTGGGATCGTTGTTGTTGAGATCGTTTTGGTTGGCCCTACCCTTACCGACATTTCCGCTGGTGTCTGCTCTTCCCGTCTCTCCTGCTCCTACAGTCGTAGACTGGTTGGACCTTGTACTCCGGAACTCGGCGCTTCCGACAATGATCGTAATGTCAGCTTCACCGACAGCGGGATCGAATCCCGTTCCGCCTTCCGTTCCGCGAATGGAAGCCACAGAAATGGGGGAGGTAAAGCGAAATTGCTCGGTTTGCTGTTTTTTTACACCGAACGACACGCGGCCTCTCTCGATGTACACATCACGGTCTACGATTTGCCTTCCCTGCATTTGTCCGGTGATCGTGATGATCGATTTTTCACGCACGGCGACCTTCGACTGATCGGCAAAAAGAATCATTGCGAAGGATTTTTCACCGGTGCGCACCTCTTGTCCCGACTTCAATTGGTCTGTCGTGACAGCTTTTGACCAACCGGTTGTCGATTTGCGCTCGACATCTCGTACAACCTTAATAATATGAGCCGAGATATCGCGCTTGTCCTGCTGAAAATTCCATGCCGGAGCCGCGAGAAGCGCAGCAACGGCAATAATGACAACGAGAACAAATGATCGCTTATTCATAAGAGCGTTCCTCTATACGAAAAGTTATTCGGTTCCAACGGAGACGGTGACCTGTGTTCCTTTCTGAGTCAACTCAGCAAGCTTCTGAAGCAAATCGGAGATTTCAAGACGAGTGCTCGAAGTTCCGGCCTTCAGCTTGATGTAGTTGGAAGTTGAATAAGCAAGTGTATATCCACTTGAGAGCAAATTCGAGACAGTTGAACCGATCGGATCAGGGGCGTTCGTGAGAGCGTCCAGAAGGCGGGTGTAGTTCGGGTCGTTCGAAGAAACCGTGAATGAGTAGACCGCGCTTGTGCGCGTTTCTGACTGACCGCCGCCGGTTGCCAGCGAAGCCTCGATGAACCATGAATATTTCTTGCCGATCTGGAGAGGGCGACCCGCGTTGCCGGGATACAGATAGGTTACCTGGTTTATTCCTTTGAGGTTGTAGGCAAGCTCAAGACACTTCAAGCCACCCGGCTGGACAGCATCCTCAGAAGACTGCCCTGAATTCGAGTGTTCGTACACATAAATCTTTCCTTCCTTCTGAGCGTCAAATTCGAAGATTGGATTTGACGAGGAGATCTGCCCTCCGTTTTCGGGCTTTATGAGGTTGAGGTTGACCTCCCGAGCCGACGCCGCGATGATTTCAATGCGTTTCTCGGCCGGAGATTTCAATCCCAGTCCTCTGCCGTTGCTGTCAAAGAGCCGGAGCGTCAGGATATAGGTGCCCGGAGGAGCCGATCCAACACCCTCAGTAACCTTCTTCGCAAGATCATCAACACAACCGCTTTGCCTCGAGAGATCGATGCCGATGCCACCGCCGGTAAAATCGTTTGCACCAAGGGTCTTCTGCCCTGTCACCAGGAATTTCTTGGTCTTCGCCCAGGCGATCTCACCGCTGCAACTGGCGAGATCTTTGATGTTTACACCCGTAACCGTCGCTTCCAGGTACACTTCGGTGGGTGTGGCGTTGGGAGCAATAATGGTGAGGCTTTGGCCCGCAACCGGCTTGAGTTTTCTGTCAACGCCGACATAGTTCGAAAGCATCAACACATCCGTATCCGGCATGTTGAGAACGACTTCCCACTGCGCATGCGATGCCGATGGGGTGAATACGGTGAGTAACGAAGCTAACGCGAGGGGAATGATGAAACATGATAATACTGTTCCCCCCCCCAAGAATTTTTTCATTGGACGTCCCTCCTGATGTGGGTGTGTACAAAATCTATGTTCTGCGAGGTTGAACGTGGGTGACCTTGGTCACACGGGATGACTGATTAGAACTTGATGATGTCATTATACAGAACGAAGGCCATAAAAACAAGCAAAAGCACGAATCCCACCTGTTGGAGTGCAATCTTCACTCTCGAGGGAATCTCCCTGCGAAAGATAGCCTCGTACACAAGAAACACTGCGTGACCGCCATCCAGCGCGGGAAAAGGAAGAAGGTTAAGAATCGCGAGATTCATGCTTAACAAAGCCATAAACCCGAGGAAATTAATGACACCCATTTCCGCGGACCGGGTCGCCATCTTGGCAATCATGATGGGTCCGGCTACCGACTTGGAGAGCGAAACACGTCCTGCGAAGATCTGGTAAATGCTCTTCAGGTTCATCCAGCTCATGTTCCATGCATCCTTGATTCCCTCGGGAAGGGCAGCCAACAGCGAGTAGCGGACGTTCTCAAGCGGGCCGTTATACATTGGCAGAAACCCGACGCCAATCTTTCCTTCAGCACTTGGTGTAAGACGAGCCTCGTTGGTTTCCCCCTCTCGTTTCCACCTGAATGTTACCTCTTTTCCGGCGTAACGTTTGACAGACTGCTGCAACGAGTGAAACGAGACGTCTTGCCCGTTGAGGTCAAGAAGAACGTCTCCCGGTTTCAGACCGGCCTGGTCGGCAGGTTTGCCGGTCTCGACGTTCGTTACCAGGGCAACAAGTCCCGCGGGCTGCAAACCCAAACCACTCTCGAGAATCTCGGACGTCAACGGTTGTACAATATTTACGACGGTCGACTTACCATCACGCCGGATAGTAACCACGAGATTGCCTGAAAGAGCATCTGAGTAAACCGAGTTCTCGATTTCTTCCCAGTGTGTCGCGCGTTTCCCGTTGACGTCAATAATCACATCTCCCGTCAGGAAGCCCGCTTTCGCTGCAGGGCTCTCCGGGACTACATACCCGATCTCGGTGACCGGTTTGACGGTCTTGCCCTGATAGAAAATGATTCCCCAGAAGATGAAAATTGCCAGGAAGATGTTCATGACGACACCGGCACAAATCACAATCATCCTCTGCCAGATCGGCTTTGAACGAAATTCCCACGGCTTTGGCTCTTCGTTCACAAAATCCGTGTCAAGGCTCTCATCCACCATGCCGGCGATCTTCACATAGCCGCCGATGGGAACCCATGAGACGCAGTAGTCGGTGTCTCCGATTTTCTTGCCGAAAGCCCGGGGTGGAAATCCAATGCTAAAACGATCCACCCGCATACCGAAGAACTTGGCGGCAAGAAAATGGCCCAGTTCGTGGACGAGCACGAGGATACCGATGACGACGAGGAAATAGAAAACCGTTGGTAAAGCTTCCATGCATATCTCGATTGTTAGGGTTCCGGGACAGAATCCGGCGTCTATGTCCTACTGTAATACCGGAATTACTGCAAAAGAGTTCCTACAAACTCGCGAGTTTGGTGATCAGCCTCTATAATATCCTGCAGATCCGGGTTGGACGAGGTCTTATGCAGTGTTAGCGCGCGTTCAATGACGGTCGGGATTTTGTCAAAAGAGATCTTTCGATCCAGGAACGAGTTCACTGCGACCTCATTTGCCGCATTGAGAACGGCTGGAGCGGTACCGCCAAGCGAAAGCGCGTCGTAGGCAAGTCCCAAGCAGCGGAACTTGTGCCGGTCTGGTTCAAAGAAAGTCAAGGACCGGAGTGCAGGAAAGTCAACCCTGGCACCGTTCATCGGCCATCGCTCGGGGTAGGAGAGTGCGTACTGGATCGGCAGCTTCATGTCGGGCAAGCCAAGTTGAGCTTTCACAGAGCCGTCAACAAATTCAACCATCGAATGAATCACTGATTGAGGGTGTATGACCACCTGGATCCGGTCACCGGGCAAGCCGAACAACCAGTGCGCCTCAATGACTTCCAGCCCCTTGTTCATGAGGGTTGCCGAATCGATGGTGATCTTGTTCCCCATCTTCCATTTTGGGTGGTTGAGCGCCTCCTCAACCGTCAGCGACGAAAAATCACCGGCAGGGATGTTCAAAAATGGTCCACCTGATGCCGTCAGGATCAGTTTTGTCACGCGAGAACGATCTTCCCCAACGAGGCATTGAAAAATCGCACTGTGCTCACTGTCTACAGGAAGAAGATCGACCCCATACTCGCGGACAAGTGAAGTTATGAGACTTCCGGCGACAACAAGCGTTTCCTTGTTGGCAAGAGCAATCCGCTTCCGGTGCCGGATTGCCGCGACGGTAGGTTTCAGCCCGGCAAATCCCACAAGGGAACTGATAACAACATCAACGTCGTCGCGCGTGACCACCTGCTCGAGGCTGGCCTCTCCGGAGAGGACTTCGACAGAGCCGTCAAGACGTTTTCGCAATTCGGAAGCTTTGCCTTCATCCAACACCACTACGCCCTTCGGACGAAACCGACCGATCTGTTCTTGCAGCAGATCAATGTTCTTGTTGGTCGTCAGATATGTTGCCCGAAAGCGATCCGGAAAACCTCCGATCACTTCCAGGCTGTTCATTCCGATCGATCCCGTGGATCCGAGGATGACGATATTTTTTTGCGCGCCCATACTCTTGAGAAAAGGTAAGCAAATTCACATGGCAAAGCAAACGAGCGCATGCACGGAAGGGCAGACGAGGAACGCAATGCATCGGCGCGGGTGTTAAGGGAGGAGAAGAGAGTACGATTTGATTAAGGCGGCGTTTTTTGATAAGTTGTTGAGAGTCACAACCCTACGATCACCATGCAATGTCTCTATGCCAAGCTCGCCCAAGCTGTAAGGCGACTTCTTCAGATCATTCTGAGTCTTTGCGCTATTGCTGTTTTCGCGGGAGCGCAGCAAGTCGATATCGTCGCCAAGCTTCGATTAGCTCAGAGCTTTGAACAATCAGGTGCGTGGGACCGCGCAGTCACAATCTATGAGTCTTTGCTTGAAAGCAACCCGCAGAACTTCGTCATTCTCGAAGGCCTGCGTCGATCGTACATGGAACTGAAGCAATACGACAAGGCGACGGAGCTTGTTCGACAACAACTCCGGGGCAACCCAACGGACGAAAACCTTCTCTCGATTCTTGGAGGTCTCTATGACCTGGCCGGTCGGCCGCAGACAGCCGATTCCATCTGGCACGTTGTGATCAAGAAAAACCCTACGAATACGAACTTGTACCGCCTGATCGCTGCGCAGCTTGTCGATCACCGGCAGTACGACAAGGCAATTGAGATTTACGTGGAAGGCCGCGAAGCCACGAAAAATCACGGTCTCTTCGTCGAAGAGCTCGCGTCACTCTACGGAGCGCTGCACCAGTACGAATCAGCAACGCGCGAGTATATCAAGATTGTACGCACAAATCCTCAGCAAGCGACGTACGTTCAATCCCGGTTATCATCGTTCACGGGCCGCGAGGAGGGGCGTCGCGCCGCGTTGGGCGTCATCAGGGACGAAGTTGCGAGGAACACAGAAGAGGTTCCGTTGTATTCAATTCTTGCCTGGCTTTTCATGGAGGGGAAGCAATATGAGGCGGCCCTGGAGCAGTATCGCATCATTGACCGCCTTACAAAGGCGAATGGATCTGAACTCTTCCAGTTTGGGCAACGAGCTGCACAGGAACACGCATATCTGGCGTCTGCAAAAGCGTTCCGGGAAGTCGTCGACGGAAAAGCTGCCGCCACCATTGTGCCCTTCGCCCGATTCGGTTATGCTCGCGCGATTGAAGAGCTCAGCGTGGAGAACGACACCATGGCACGGGCTCCGGATCAGCGTTCATCTCGTGTTGGACGAGGGTCGACCGTCTCGGAAACCCAGCCAACGTTTCAGGGAGCTTTGGCACTGTACGAGTCGTTGATTATGGACCATCCAAATACGGAAACAGCAATGCAGGCGCTGTTTCGCATCGGCACGATACGCTTCACCCGCTTCTTTGATCTCAGCGGGGCGGCTGCAGCGTTCGACAAAGTCAGAACCATGCCGTTCGGTTCGAACCTGATGTATGAAGCCGCACTGAGCCTGGCTGAAGTCCAGACGGCAAGGAATGACCTCGGACGGACGCGTGCGGAATACGACCGCCTTTTGAAGGGCTCGCCGGAACAATTCCGGGATCGGGTTCTCTTTCGCCTGGCGGAACTCAATTATTTCGAAGCAAGGTTTGACTCTGCGAGCGCCGTGCTGCAAGGCATCAGTGGCAATGCAAGCAACGATCTGACAAACGACGCCCTCCAGCTTCTCTATTTCATCCAGGAAAACAAAGCCGCAGGACAAGCTGCGCTGACCGAATTTGCCCTGGCGGACCTCATGGTGCGGCAGCGAAAGTACTCCGAAGCAATCGTACGCTTTCAATCCGTGCTAACCCAATATCCAACCACAGCACTCGTGGATGATGCGACAATGCGAATCGGGGAGCTGCAGCTGCTCCTCAACCGCGTTGATGATGCGCTTGCGCTCTTCCGGACAGTGACAAACGATATGCCGGCCAGCATTCTGCGCGATCACGCACAGATGCGCATCGGCGAAATCTACGAAAATCGGTTGAAGAACAAGCAGAAAGCTATCGAAGCGTACGAACATGTGCTGGCAAACTATCCTACGTCCCTTTTTGTCGAAGAAGCGCGAAAACGGATTCGACTCTTGCGGGGAGATTCTCTGTAATGCAGGTACAGACAAAGTCGATGCGAAAAACGAAATTAGCAGGTGGATTGTGGACGGTACTGCTTTTGCTGGTGGTGGCAGGAGTCTGGAGCGTGGCGGTCGGGCAGTCGAAGCTGCTGATACCGATGGATCTGAAACAGACCGATCATCTGAAGGCGTACGGAATTGCGTTCTGGGTGCTTCAGCGCAACGGTGAAGTCGACTGGCTCCTCAACTACAGAGGTGGAGCGTTCATGGTAGATTACAGCGATGTGCTAGCGCGAGAGTGCAGAATCCGGGGTGTTCTCTTCGAGCCGGCAAGCGTTGCCGATGCATCGTCTATCTATGCAGAGGTGCAACGCGAGGACAACAACAAGGACGTTGTGCGTCTCGAGAAAGCACCAAGGATCGCCGTCTATGCACCGCCGAATTTCAAGCCGTGGGATGATGCCGTAACGCTAGCCCTAGAATACGCGGAGATACCCTACACAAAAGTTTGGGATGAGGAAGTTCTCTCGGGGAAGCTGGCTGAGTACGATTGGCTTCATCTGCATCACGAGGACTTCACCGGGCAATACGGAAAGTTCTACGCGAACTACCGGTTCGCGCAATGGTATGTTGATCAGCAGATTCTGTACGAAAAGGAAGCGAAACGACTGGGTTTCAAGAAGGTCTCTGACGAGAAAAAAGCGATCGCCCGCAGTATCAAGGACTTTGTTGGAAATGGCGGCTTCATGTTCGCCATGTGCTCTGCAACGGACAGCTATGACATCGCTCTTGCTTCAGAGAGGGTTGACATCTGCGATGTGATGTTTGATGGCGACCCACCGGATCCTGACGCACAGAAGAAATTGGACTTCAGCAGAACGCTGGCGTTCGAGAATTTCAGACTGGACATGAATCCGATGCGGTACGAATATTCAGATATCGATATTCCAACCAGCGAGCCGCCGCCGATTCGCGATCCAAATACGGATTATTTCACGCTGTTTGAGTTTTCCGCTAAGTACGACCCGGTTCCAACCATGCTGACCCAGAACCATGTCTCCATCGTCAAAGGATTCATGGGACAGACAACGGGATTTAAGAAAGACCTGATCAAGCGCTCGGTGACCCTTCTTGCTCAGCGTGAAGGAACGGAAGAAGTGAAGTACATTCATGGAAACTTCGGCCGCGGTACCTTCACCTGGTTCGCGGGGCACGACCCCGAAGATTACCAGCATGCAGTGGGCGATCCTCCGACCGATCTCTCGCTCCACAAGAATTCCCCCGGATACCGGCTCATCCTCAACAACGTGTTGTTCCCTGCGGCAAAGAAGAAACAGCAGAAGACATAGGCGTTTTGGAAAAATTCATCCAGGTTGATGTGAACGCACAACCACACTATACGCGCCCCGCTCCTCCACCGAAAACAGCCACTCCCACATCGCACTCGGCACATCGCTCTTCACGGCAATAGAATTTATAGAGTTGGATCACCCCCTGCTGTGCGCTGACTGACGAGAGGTGGAATCTCTCCTTCAAGAGTTGTCTCTGCATCGCCAGCGTGATAGAGTTATCCGCTGCCGGAGGCATTGATTCAAAGAGGCGGAGCGCCCCCTCTCGAACGATCCTGTCCTTGAAGATCCGTGCGTAAAGAAGGGTAAGCGGAATGATGGCGTTTGCAATAACGGCGTCCGTTCGTTCCGGACCGAGAGAATGCACGGGTTTCGACGATGCATGCTCAAACCGATAGTGACTGGTCCAAAAAGCGAGAGGTCTGACAGCAAGCAAGGTACGGAGAGATTGAATTTCAGAGGTTCCGTCTCCCGAACCCTTCGTGACCTCGATGATCCTTCGGAACAGATCATCGCAGAGTATTGTCCGAACAAGAGAGGTGGCGGCTGCAATTCTAAGTGTGGGGAAGTTAACGGGTCGGGTCGGAAAGAATTGCCAATCAGCGGGGTGAAGTATGGCAGAATGGTACAAGCTTTTTCGGATTCTCCATTCGTTGGTAAGGTGACGAACAAAGACTCTGGATTCCTTGTCCTTCACCGTCTTTAGTTTTGGGAGTAAACCCGCGGCCCCCAGGAGCAGAGCCTGTAAAGCCTCTTCATTGCTTTCAATTTTCTGTACCCGAACTTCTTGCAGTGTTACCGCACGTGCGAGCCGAAGAAAAGGCTCCTGGTTCTTGCTGTATCCGAGACATTCCATCACGCCTTCGTACAACAACTGATCCCAGAATTCGCGATTCACCAGGTTCTTGAGCAGGAGCTCCGCATGGGGGGGCGGTATATCGTCCGGGTTTCCCTGAACGCGCCATCGGCTCCGACGGCCACGCTGGTCATGGACAGCAAGGAGTCGAACCTGGGCAAGCTCTCTTAAGCGCTCATCAAATCGTCGCAGCTTCAGCTCGAGCCGTTCGACACCAAGATGTCGAATCCAATCCTTCAGAAGCTCTGGACTCACAGATTGGTTTTGATCGGAACAACGGATGCGATTTCTCTGCAAGGCACGATCGTCAAGGATGGTCTTTTGCCAAAGGGAACGGATAGACTCACTAAGAAACCGCTCCAGAACGAGCACCGGAACGTTGCGACCGCTTGAGACAAGCGTGGGTGCCTGATTGGATCCGCGCTCGAGGACTACATGAAGAATAACCTTGTTGTACCGTGGATCATTGAAGTGCTGATGATTGCGCCAACCGGCAACCGTCCGGTGAATCTCAACCTCACCATGATACGTGGCCTGGCCAATGCGAATCACCGCATTTCGAAAATCCGGACCGCTGTCAGTATTGAGCTTCCCCACATCAAGGACATGCACCGCCTGATTCTCGGTTGTCTTGAGCGCCATCTGCTCGACGTACTGCCGGTTCCAGATGTGACGGAGAAATCGCTCGTGAATATTGAGTGTGTGCTTGCCCACGGGGAGTCGCACGAAGCTGGTTATGTCTTGCAGTCAAGAGATGTTTGACCGCGGGGGTTAGCGGGATGCTGAAAAAGAAAACCGCCCGCCTTTCGGGGTGGGGTTCTTCAACAACCCTCTAGGAAAAGAATTGAGTGCGGAGTTCTTGAATTTGATTGCGGAGATGTTGAGCCTCGGCCCTTGCTGCGTTTGCGAAGTCTTTGCCGGACGAGGCATAGAGAACACTGCGGCTGGCGTTGATGACGGCAAGCAGCCCGTTCTTGTCACAGCCATAACGCACGGCGGACTCAAGATCGCCCCCCTGTTTACCAATCCCCGGGATAAGAATTGGCATCGATGGCGCGATGTCGCGGATTGGCTGCAGCTCGGCCGGATGGGTTGCCCCAACGACAAGTCCAATATTCTGTTTGGTGTTCCACTTCACTGTTGTCTGGATGACCTTCTCGTACAGCGGCCGTCCATGGATTGTGAGTCGTTGAAAATCATTGGAACCCTCGTTGGACGTCAGGGCCAGGACAAACGCACAGTGACGATCGCTCCGGATGAAAGGCTCAACGGAGTCGTATCCCAGGTACGGGTTTACCGTGGCCGCATCGAAGGCGAGCTCTTCGTACAATGCGCTCGCGTACCGCTCTGCAGTATTTCCAATGTCTCCGCGCTTACCATCTCCAATCGTTACGATATGGCATGGAATCACGGCAAGCGTTTCCTGGAGAACGTGCCAGCCCCGCTCACCCAGGGCCTCGTAGAATGCAAGATTCAGCTTGTAAGCGCAGACAAGATCGCTGGTGGCTTCGATGATTTGTCGATTGAACCGCAGCACGGCATTCCTAGACACGCCAAGGTGGCGCGGCAGTTTTGCCGGATCGGTGTCAAGACCCACGCAGAGAAGAGACCGGTTCTTGCGTTGAACCTTCAACAACTTATCGATGAATTTCATTTGTAGAGTCTTTCAGCCTATGATGAACGCTCAACGGTACAGGCGATGGTCGCTTTCTATTTGAAATTTTTCCACATCATTGACTCAACAGGTTTCACGGTCCGCTTGTTGTACTTCGCACCCGGCTTCTTGTTGTAGGCAACGTCTACATCGCCTGAGATTTCAAAGTAGATCAACTGCCCGATGGGCATGCCGGTATAGATTCGAACCGGATGCCGAACTGAGATCTCGAGCGTCCATGTATTGCAGAACCCAACATCTCCTTTTCCGGCGGTTGCGTGGATGTCGATGCCGAGCCGGCCGATGCTGCTCTTTCCTTCAAGAAACGGAACGTGGGCGTGGGTCTCTGTGTATTCTTGCGTCACGCCGAGATACAATCTGCCTGGGACGAGGAGCATCCCCTCGTCTGGGATTTTGAAGTGCTGAACCTTGTTATGTTTTCTGCAGTCCAGAATCTCGTCTTTGTACATCGCAAGCCACTCGCCAAGGTGTACGTCGTAGCTGTTCGAGCCAAGGTGTTTTCGATGAAACGGCTTGATCACAATTGTACCGTGGTTCACCTCCTCGAGAATTCTCTTGTCGGAAAGAATCATTGTTTCCTTTTGAATTGAGAGTAGATAAGGACCTCCCGGTAATAGATTACCGGAGTGAGAACACAAGCTCACCGAGCAGCATGGCGAAGACAACGAGCGCAACGACAACGAAACGCCGATCTTTTTCCGCCGCGAATCCCGCCGCTGCCGTCAAGACCCGAAGGAAGGGGGTCAACATCAAGAGCAATAACCCTGCAAACATCAGCGTAACGGGGTCGAGAGAACCGGCCAACAAGCTCCGGAAGACTTCGCCGGGAGGCGGATTCTCACTTGGCAGGCGAAGAGAGCCGGCAGAAAGCCATGCGAGCAAGAGTCCGGCGACCATAAGACCGGCGCTGGTCCAGACGCCGAACCGAAGTGTCCGTCCAACCCAGCGCTCGACAAGATGGTGCGCGCCTGAATCTTTCCCGGTTGTCAACCCATCGGTGTTCAAAGCGTTCTCCAAAACATCCAGATTGATACAAGAACCAGAACAACAGCAAAAATCCATGGAAGAAACGATCCCTTGATGCGGCGATTCACACTGACACCAAGAAACGAACCCCCCAGAACGCCGAGCACAGCAGGGGAAACGATCATGGGATTCAGATGACCGTGCGCAAAGTAGATGAATGCGCTGGCAGCCGCTGTGACGCCGATCATGAAATTGCTCGTTGCAGTTGCGGCTTTCATGGGCATTCCCGCCACCATGTGCATCGCCGGGACCTTAAAGATGCCACCGCCGACGCCGAGCAATCCGGAGATGTTCCCCGCAATGAATGAGATCACGAGAACTACCGGCACGCGCTTAACGGAGTACGTCACAACCGTATCGGTTGCCTCATCCCTGTAACTGGAGGAGAAAGAGCCGTTGATGACAGGGGCGGCCGCGTCGATGTCAGACCTCGTTCTCCAAATCATCATGAAAGAGACAAAGAGGAGAAGGGCGGCAAAGATGCGCGACAACACTTCACCGCTGAGAATGTTTGCCGTCACGCCGCCAAAGATTGCTCCAATGACTGTCGCGATTTCCAGAACCATTCCAAGTCGCAGGTTAACCGTCTGTCGTTCCACGTTCATCGCTGCTCCCGCGCTCGATGTCGCGATGACAGCAAGAATGCTGGTGGCAATCGCTTGGTGCATCGGAAGTCCGAAGACAAGTGCAAGGAAGGGGATAAGGAAGACGCCGCCCCCCAGGCCAAGCATTGCCCCCATCGTTCCCGCCACACCACCGCCAAGGACCAGAAGAAGAAAAGAAACTGTCGACATTTCTATGAAATCTCTTGTTGAAGAATTGAATCAGGATAACAAAAAGAGCGGAGAGTTTCAATGAGAGGAGCTTGGCAAAAAGGAGCCGCGCATGAAGCAAATCCTCGAGATGGTCCCGGCATGAGCAACTGGCTAGTGCTCTTTTCGATTGGCATAGAAATTCATTAACAGGCCAACCATCGACATATTGGCGACGAGGGCAGAACCCCCGTAACTGAGGAATGGAAGAGGAATACCAATGACAGGGAGCAATCCCATGGACATTCCGATATTCACGAGAACGTGAAAACCAAAGATTCCCGTGATTCCGATTGACGCGGCACTGGCGAACTTGTTTTTCGAAAGTCCGGCTACATTAACCCCGTGGAGCAAGAGTCCCGTGAAAAGACCAATCACCAGTGAAGCACCAACAAACCCAAACTCTTCACCGGGCACGCAAAAGATGAAATCGGTCCATTGTTCAGGGATAAAGTTCAATTGTGTTTGTGTTCCCTGCAGGTAGCCTTTTCCGAAAAATCCTCCCGATCCGATGGCGACTTTCGATTGATATACATTGTACCCCGCCCCCTTTTGTTCAGACCCCGGGTTTATGAAGGTCGAAATACGCTTTTGTTGGTACGCCGGCATTCGCTCGTAGACCGCCTGAACAGACAATCCCACAGCAAGCGTCAGACCAAAGGCGACCGCCACGGCGAATCTGTTCTGGCGAGTGAGATACAACAGCGTTCCGCTGACGAGCAACGAGACGAGAAAGACGAGCGTTCCGAACAGCGCACCGGCCGCAGCGACGATGGGGGCGACGATAGCGGCGAGAACAAAATTGGAAGCCCCCGCCCAATAAAGAACGGGCAACACCATTGCGAAAAAGACCACAGCGGTTCCCAGGTCGGGTTGGGCAAGGATCAGCACCATCGGTACGATGACAATACCGATGGCAAGCATGAGATGCTTCGCGTTGGATAATGTGATGGATGTCCGCGCGAGGAACGACGATAACGCAAGCACGGTGGCCACCTTCGCAAATTCGGATGGTTGACCGCCGAAGGAAGCCAGACCACCCGAGCCGCCCAGTCCGAACCAACTCTTTGATCCCGAAACCCGTTCTCCAACAACGAGGACGACAAGAAGCAATCCAAGGTTCAAGATGTAAAGAGGAAACGAAATCCGTTGCAGGGTCTTGAGGGGAAAAAAAGCCATGATGAAAAGTGCGACGAGGCCGATGGCAGCCCAGACGACTTGTTTCTTGAACGCGGCAGCTGCACCGACATCGAATGTTGCGCTGTAAACCGAGAACAATCCGAGGATAACGAGACCAAGACAGATCAGCAGAGCCTTGGCGTCGAAATACTCTTTAAGGTAATCGAACATAAACCTCCTTGCGTCAGATCCTCAATGCTCGCACGTCGATCATCTAATGGGTTGCCGGGGTCATTGTCCTTGCCACGGTTTTCTGCGCCGGGGCGGGTTTCGGCTTGTTTCGTATCAACTCGCCATACAAGTACTTTTCCATAATCATGCCCGCGAGTGGCGCCGCCTTCGCGCCGCCAAACCCGGAGTTCTCAAGCATCACGGCAACTGCAATTTTTGGGTTGTCGAAGGGGGCGAAGCCGACATACCAAGCGTGGTCTTTTCCGTGCGGGTTCTCTGCCGTACCGGTCTTACCGGCCGAAAGAATTCCCGGAATGCGCGCAAGAGCCCCGGTTCCGCCGGGGGATTGGACGACACGCAGCATACCCTCCCGGATTAATTCCATCACGTGCGGAGACAAACCGACGAGACTGGAATCGCGCGGGATGGGCTCGATCTTTTTCGTTTCTTTGTTTCGAACAAGCTCCACAGCGTGAGGCCGGTATACCGTTCCTCCGTTGGCCAGCGCCGCGGCGTAGCGTACCATCTGTAATGGCGAAACACCGACTTCCCCCTGACCGATCGCAAGGCTGATGAGAAAACCCTGCGTCCACTTGCCTTTGCCATACCGTGAATCGTAGTACTCGGTCGAAGGCAAGAGACCTGTTGTTTCTTCTCCTGTGTCGGTATTGCTTGTTTGTCCGAAACCGAAACGGCGGCCGTATTCGGTCCATGTATCAAATCCAACTTTCAGCATCAGCTGGTAGAAGAAAACGTTGCATGATTTCTGAATTGCCTCAACGACATTCACAGAACCATGGACGTGAAGGTCCTTAAACACCCTGTTGCCGAAACGGAATCCACCGGTGCAGTTAATTCGATAGTTCTCGTCAATAATTCCTTCCTGTAACGCCGCTGCAGCAAGAACCATCTTAAACGTTGAGCCCGGGGGGTACCGGGTGAGTGTGGCACGGTTGTAGAGCGGTTTGGCCGGATTGGACTGGAGCTCGGACCAGAGATCAGCCGGCGTCACACCGCTCATGATTGATGGATCGTAGTCGGGCTTGCTGACGAGGGCGAGAAGGCCGCCGCCGTTTGGATCCATGGCTACGATCGCCCCGCTGTAGGTAGTCATCAACGACTCAGCGAGCGCCTGCAAACCGACATCAATGCTGAGAAGGAGGTCGGAACCCTCTTTCGCAGAGACGTTCCGCTTGCCGTCCTCGAAACTTCCTATGATTTGTCCTTTTGAGTTGACCGAGACATATTCAAATCCTTTTGTTCCTCTGAGTAAAGGCTCGTAACGGGCTTCCAGCCCTGCGACGCCAACGAGGTCCCCGGGTCTGTAGTACTCGTCTGTTTCCGAAAGCTGAGCGTCAGCGATTTCACGACGATAGCCGAGAAGGTGCGATGCATGCGCCTTCGTTGGGTACACGCGCTTCGACTCAACCTGGAACGAGACTCCGCGAAAGGTGGTAAAGTTCTCCTCGATGGCTGCGAGCGTTCTCATGTCAACATCGCGCTTGATGCGGGCAGGCAGAAATGGAGAATAGGCTCGCGCCCGCGCGACGCGCTCTTCAAGCATCTGAGGTTCCATCTGCAGGATAGACGAGAGGAGTGCAATATTGCGTTTTTCAAACTCTGCCGGAACGAGGGTGACGGAGTACGATGGTCCAACGTCAACGAAGAGCTTCCCATAACGGTCATACAGGTACCCGCGGACCGGGTCCTTGACCAGGGCGCGGACGCTGTTCTCTTCCGACTTCTTGTCAAGCTCCACATGGTACAACAGCTGAAGCTGATACAATCTCAGCATTAGGACGGCAAACATCACGAAGACAACAATGATGAGGGTTCTGCGCCGCTCCGGGGAGCCAAAGTGTTCGTCGTGAATCATAATGATTGTGAAAGACGGTACTTGCGAACAAACGTGAACATCGGAAACACACCCACCACCACCGTGTAAAGGCTCGTGACGACGCTGAACTCAATCATCGTCGAAAAGACGGAATCCTGAATACCCTGCAGGAAGATCCCATAGTAGACGATGTTGTGGACAAAGGAGGATAGAAAGAGAATCGTCAGAAATCGGTACGATCCCAGGGTCTGTTCGGTGCTGTTATCATTGAAGAAGTACCCCGCGACAAATCCAGCGATGGTTTTCGTCAGTGCACTCAACCCGAAGAACTGCATAGACACTGCGTCTTGCAGCAACCCAACGAGGAACCCCGTGATGGTCGCCTCCATGTGGCCCCGCCTGATGGCAACATACACGACCCATAGAAGAAGAGGATCGGGGAGGAATCCGCCAATGGAGAGAAATGGCACAAAAGTGGTTTGCAGCAGCAACAAGGCCAAAACAGCGAGGGCCGACCGGGTGTAATGTTCCATGTGAAAGCTTTCTTCGAATCTTCTGACAAAACGTATTGAGAAATCAAGCGAGAAGCAATTTCTTGAGGCAGAACTCATCACGAGAGCAAAAGTTCTCTCATGCGCATGTAGTCTGCAGGAATCTGAATGCTGTGCTTCGGGCGTCGCAATGCATCTTCGAGTTGATGGGGAAGTGGTATGGTCGTATTCAGGGCTCTGGCTACGACCTCGGGAAACTTCGCGGGGTGGGCCGTTGCCATGACAACCGTTGGTTCGGAGGGAGATCCCGATGATTGGGACTTGCGTGAGGCAGCCACTCCGACCGCCGTATGTGGATCGAGCACACAGCCGCTCTGTTCGTACGTGCGACGCATCTCGTCGAGCGTCTCACCATCTGTGACACTGACCGCAGCGATCTCTTGCTGCATCTCGTGAAGATTGTCTCCATAGAGTGCCTGAAGGCGCGCGAAGTTACTCGGGTTCCCAACATCCATCGCGTTGGAAAACGTTTGAAGGGAAGGGCGCGGTCGGAATATTCCGGTCTTGAAATACTCCGGCACTACTTCATTTGCATTACTTGCGGAAATCAATCGTGTGATGGGCGCACCCATGTGTTTGGAGTAAACCGCGGCCGTCAGGTTCCCGAAATTTCCGCTCGGCACAGTGATGACAGATCGCGTGCCGGGTTGACCGGCACTCCCAAGGGCTTGCTGGAGAAGATGCGTAGCCCAGAAATAGTACGTTACCTGTGGAAGGAGCCTGCCAAGATTGATCGAGTTTGCCGTCGTGAGATTCCGGGCCAGCACCAGGTCCCTATCTCCCAACGCGCGCTTCACGAGGTGCTGACAGTCATCAAAGGTTCCTTCTACCTCGACAGCGTGAATATTCCCCCCCAGCGTGGTCATTTGCTGCTCCTGCAGGCGGCTGATCTTGCCCGACGGGTAGAAAACAAAGACGGAAATGTGGGGAACATTGAAAAAACCATGGGCCACGGCGCTCCCGGTGTCACCGGAAGTTGCGACAGCGATAGTCAGGTCCCGTTCTTCGCGTTCCAGAAAGTACGACAGTGCGCGGGCCATGAAGCGAGCCCCAATATCTTTGAAAGCGAGGGTTGGGCCATGAAACAGCTCAAGGAGAAACATATTCTGTTCCAGCTTGACAAGCGGGATCGGGAAGTTGAACGCCCGTTCGGCGATGCTGTGGATTTCCTCCGGTGGCAGGTCGTCAATGAACGCACTCAGCACTTCTGATGCCATGTCGGGAAACCGACGCGTGGTCTCATGGTCTACAGATTGCGCTTTGAGCGATGGAATGCTTTCCGGGATGTACAGGCTCCCATCAGGTGAAAGGCCGTGAAAAAGCGCTTCGCGAAAACTTACCGGGGGGCTCTCGCCGAGAATCGAGCGAAATCTCATGCGTCTTTTCTCCAGACAACACTCGCGCCGCAGAGGTTGGTGCGGGAGATGAAGATGTCACTGCTCACACCTGCTGCCCGACGGAACGACGTTGTCATTGCCGTGCTGATAATCCGCGCCGCCCGCATGGAAGGTGCGATCGAAAAAACAGAAGGACCGGATCCGGAGATCGAACATCCCAGCGCTCCCGCCTTCAAGGCTGCCCGCTTCACGTCGTCAAATCCAGGAATGAGCCGGGCGCGCGCGGGCTCCATAATTACATCTTCGACAGAACGCCTGATAAGATCCCGATCTCCACGCGCAAGGCCTAGGACAAGACCCGCAACATTTCCCCATTGACGAACCGCCGAGCGCAACGGTATGCTCCGCGGCAAAATCGCCCGGGCCTTCTTGGTAAGAACAACAATGTGAGGATGAACGACGATCCAGACAAGGGAAGGATCGATCGTGATGGGAACGACATCGAGAGGATCATAACTCCGAATGAGGCACCCTCCTCCGAACAAGGATGGGGCTGCATTATCTGCGTGCAGAGAACCGCAGGTGAACAGTTCACCCTCCAGGGCAAACCTCAAGAGATCGGATTTCTTGAGCGGCTTCGGGAGCAGCTCGTTGACGGCCATCGCCGCAGCGACGCTGCTCGCAGCGGAGCTTCCAAGCCCCGACCCGATGGGCATGGATTTTTGCAGCATCATCTCGATTCCAAACGAAGGTTTCAGTTCATGAAGCATCAACTGGGCGACGTACGCAGCAACATTTCTCTCCGGATCTTGCGGAACATGTGTCTGATCGGTCTTCACAGAGAACGAAAGACCGTGTTCGGTCTGCCTGCTTGCGACGACAAAGTCCCCCGGTGCATGTACCGCGACCCCCAGGACGTCAAATCCGGGGCCGAGGTTGGAAATTGTCGCAGGTGCAAACGTTTTGACGGACCGTGGGATCATAACTGCTCGATGGTCGCTTTGTGAAGTTCTTTGTGCGTTCCGGCCAGTCTCTCTGGCTCTTAGACAAAAGCGCAATAGAGCGTAACTACTCAGCTAATCCACCACCGATGACACACCGATCTACTCAGAAGTTGAATCATAAGATACGGCGAACCTTTTGCAGTCGCGGTACCAATGATCCTATATGTTATTTCTTCATACAAGAGCTCTATCTTCTTGTTTTTATCGGTGATCATCTGTGTGCCATCGGTGGTTAGAAAAAAGTCCTGTTGCGTTCTTTCGTTGAGCAGATACGTATAGAACTTAGTAAGGGAGATAATGAAGGAGCTTGAGAATGTCGGAGAATACCCCCATCGCCGTGACGTCAGCTCCTGCGCCGGGACCCTGAATAACAAGGGGGGTGCGTGAGTAGCGGTGCGTCGTGATAGCAATAATGTTGTCGCTCCCCCTTGTTCCCGCGAATGGATGATCCATCGGAACCTCTTTCAACTCTGCTGAAGCCTCGCGACCCTGCAGCGTCCCGACATATCGAAGAACGGTACCACGCGTTCGGGCTTTCCGAAGTCGTCGCTGAACAGCGGAGTCAAACCTGGCAAACCGTGTGAAGAAATCGTCAGAGAAAGAGCCCTTACGCAACGACGGTGGAATGAGATTATCGACCCGAATATCTTTCATATCCAGTTTCACCCCGAGATGGCGCGCGAGAATCAGCAGCTTGCGTGCAACGTCGCCGCCCGAGAGGTCCTCGCGCGGATCGGGCTCCGTAAACCCCAGCTGGTGTGCCTCACGGACAAACTCGCTGAAGGGTTTGCCTCCGTCGAAATGGTTGAAGAGATAGCTCAACGTACCCGAGAATACGCCCTCGACTTTCACAATTTGATCACCACTAGCGATGAGGTCGCTCAATGTCGATATCACGGGCAGCCCTGCACCAACATTGGCCTCATACAGGAAATGTTTCTGACGGCTTTTCATAAGATCCATCAGTGAGCTATAACGCTTCCACGGCAGGACGTTTGCCTTCTTGTTTGGCGTGACGATGTGCAGATTGGCGTTGACAAACTCAGGATATGCATCCACCACATCCGAGCTGGCGGTGCAATCAACAAGCACAGCATTGACGAACTCGAGACGGGCTATCTGGCGCGCAAATTCACCAGGAGACATTTTTCGTTGCGACCGATGGAGTTTCTCGCGCCACGTCGCAAGATCGATTCCTCCCGCGTCCAGGATATAGCGCTTGCTGTTGGCGATACCGCAGACATGGACGTCGTATCCCTGGGACAAGAGAAAAGCTCGCTGTTGGTGAAGCTGACGGAGCAGGGCTGAGCCGATATTTCCAACGCCAACGACAACGACAGCCAGGTGTTTATTCTTCTCGAAGAATGCTTCGTGAATGACGTTCAGAGCGCGATTCTTCTGCGCAGAATCGATGACGAACGAAATGTTCCGCTCGGAAGCCCCCTGCGCGATCGCGGAAACGTTGATGCTGTTGCGACCAAGTGCCTGGAAGACCTTCCCCGCCACGCCGGGTGCCCCCTTCATTCCCTCTCCGACGATTGCCACAATGGTCTGGTTTGATCGTTCATCGAGCGACGTCAGCTTGCTCTGGAGTTCGTAGTGAAACTCTCCGGCGACGGCCCGTCGGGCAGCCGTAATATCCGATGTGCTCACCGCGAAACAGATCGTATGCTCGGACGAGGCTTGCGAGATGAGGATCACATTCACACGATGAGATGCCAGGCAGCGGAACAGGCGCTCTGCCGTACCGGGAACACCCACCATGCCCATGCCGCGCATGGTCATTAAGGCGATGTCGTCAACAGATGCGATTCCCTTTGCAACACCCTCCCAATTTTCCGCCTTTTCTGAAATGCGGGTGCCGGGTGCCGCGGGATTCAGCGTATTCTTGATGTCGATCGGGATCTTCTTCGCGACAGCTGGAGCGATTGTTGCGGGGTGGAGAACCTTCGCGCCAAAATAGGACAACTCCATGGCTTCTTCATAGGACATCTGAGAAAGCACGAATGCCGACGGGACCGCGCGAGGGTCTGCACTCAGAATGCCATCGACGTCAGTCCAGATCTCGATGAGCGATGCGTTCAGCGCCGCCCCGACGATCGCAGCAGTGTAATCCGATCCATTGCGACCGATGGTCGTTGTGCGGCCATCCTCTGTTGCGCCGACAAACCCCGTTACGACGGGGATGACGGCCGGACTCCCTTTGCGCAGGAGCCTGCTGAAGGTGGAACGGATATTTCTGTTTGTTTGATCGAAGAGCACCGCCGCGTGCGTAAACTGATCGTCAGTGATGATACACTGGCGTGCATCGACAAAGAGAGAAGGGTGCAACTGCTGCAGATAGGCTGCGATGATCAAAGCAGAGAGACGTTCACCGAAACTGGCGGTCAGATCGAGCGCCCGGGGGGGACAATCACGGAGAAGGGAAATTCCAAGGAGAACGTTGTGAAGTTCATCCAGAAGCTTATCAACGGCAGCCAGCGTGCTCTTGCGTCCACTTTTTTTGAGGAGAGCATCGATCGACTCTCGATGCTTGTGTGCAATCTGATCGTAGACCTGCTGATACCCGGCATCCCCCTTTTCGGCGATGCGGGCACAGTGCAACAACTGATTGGTAATTCCCTGAAAAGCGGAAACAACGACAACAACACGATCCCGTTTTGCGGCGCTCAAGACTATTTGCGCCACCGCGCGTATGCGCCCGGGATCCGCGACTGACGAGCCGCCAAACTTGAGTACTTTCATAGAGCAATCCAGGATCGTTGAGTGAAGCAGTGAATTTCTTCTTGCAGGTTAGCGCCTTGTTTTCTGCGGCGCGGGTTGCTCCAGATCCAACCGCTCGGAGTCGGGGAGGTACAAAAGAACGAATACTTCCTCCAGTCTCACAAAATTCACGCCCGGTGAAACATAGACCCCCTTGAACAAGGATCCCTGTTGATCGCTCACTTCATGGACGACGCCAACCCGGATATTCGGGGGGTACGTGCTGCTGTAGTCTGATGTGATGACCGTATCGCCGGCCATCACATCGAGAGTCTTCGCAACATTGCCAAGGATTAAATTGTCACCGTCCCAGGCGAGGATGCCATCCACGCGGCTGCGTTCGACTTTCGCGCTGGCGCGGAAATCGGTGTTGAGCAAGATCCGCACAACGGAGTAATGATCGTTCACGCTTGAAACAATGCCGACGAGGCCACCGTCACCGATAACGGGCATATGGGGAAGTACGCCGTTGAGCTTTCCGACGTTGAGCGTAATGGTATTGCGAAGCAGGGTCAGGTTCTTGCTGATGACCTTTCCGGCAATCACCGGGTAACGGTACGACTCCCTCAACCCGACCAGTTTCTTGAGTCGGTCATTCTCGAGCCTCGCTTCACGTAACTGGCTTGCTTCGTCGGCGAGGTCAACGTTCATGCGGCGCAGAATGTCGTTCTCGCCGCGCAATCTGAAATAGCGGGGAAGAAAGGAAAGTTGTTCCTGTACAACGCCGAATGCCACCGTCGCAACACCCCGGATATGACGAAGCTGCGTGTTGTCACCGAGCGCCATGAGGATGAGCGAGACAACGAGGAGCGCGGAGAGAACAGTGTACTCCTTGAAGACCAGCGCGAGATTATAGATGCGTTTGAACATGCCGCTCGTTGTACGTTCTGTCAGGGAGGAGCCATCGCAGGCGGGGGAAGGGCTCGTACTCTGTATCGACGGGCCGAGAGTGCACGGCTTAGTACCGTTTGCTCTTGATGAGAACTTTCGAAAAATGCCTGAGGTCCTCCAACACCCGTCCCGTACCGCGCACGACAGCTGTCAGAGGATCTTCAGCAACATGCACGGGAAGATTCGTCTCGAGTCGGATGCGCTCATCAAGTCCTTTGAGCAACGCGCCGCCGCCCGTCAACATGATACCACGGTCAAGAATATCAGCAGAGAGCTCTGGCGGAGTTCGCTCGAGGGTGATTTTGACCGCCTCAACGATTTGTGCAATGGGCTCGTTCAGCGCTTCGCGAATTTCCACAGAGCTTACTTCCGTTGTCTTGGGGACGCCGTTGACAAGATCGCGGCCCTTGACCTGGATCGTGATCTCTTCTTTCAGAGGCATGGCCGATCCGACTTCACATTTGATAGCTTCAGCCGTTCGCTCGCCGATCAAAATGTTATGGTTCCGCTTAAAGAACTGGATGATGGCATTGTTCATCTCGTCGCCCGCAATCCGGACAGATTCTTCAGTCACAATGCCGGAAAGAGCGATCACTGCGATCTCGGTTGTTCCCCCGCCGATGTCCACGACCATGTTGCCTACCGGCGCGTCGACGTCGAGTCCGATGCCGATGGCAGAGGCCATTGGTTCGGCCAGCAGATGAACCTCTTTGGCTCCGGCATGTTCGGCCGCGTCGCGGACCGCACGCTTCTCAACCTCTGTAATCCCCGATGGCACAGATACCACAATTCGCCGACTGGGTACCCACCCAACGCTGGTTTTTCGGATAAACTCACGAAGCATTCCTTCGGCGATTTCAAAGTCCGCAATGACGCCGTCCTTCATCGGGCGGATCGTGCGAATATCGCGGTGGGTTCGACCGAGCATCTCTCGCGCTTCATGACCGATGGCAATGATCTTTTTGGTGTTGCGGTCGAACGCGACAATGGATGGTTCGTTGAGGACAATACCCTTCCCCTTCATCCAGATGACGGTGTTGGCTGTGCCGAGATCGACGGCGATATCTGCAGAAAACAAAGAAAAGAGGCCCATTGTGACCGTTGTGGATTGAGAGTGAAAGTAGAAAAGAATTAGTGTCTGAAGTGTCTGATGGCCGTGAACACCATGGCAACGTTGTGTTCGTCGGCAGCTTTGATAACTTCCTCGTCGCGTACCGATCCGCCCGGCTGAATCACGCATGCAGCCCCGCCCTTGACTGCCTCCAGGAGCCCATCCGCAAACGGGAAAAAGGCATCAGAGGCGACCGCACAGCCGGTGAGATCCAAACCGGCTTCAGCAGCCTTCAAAACGGCAATTTTTGCGGAGTCAATTCGGGACATCTGTCCAGCCCCAACGCCCAGCGTGCGGTCTTTGCGCGTGTAGACGATGGCATTCGACTTGACATGCTTGGCAACCCGCCAGGCGAAGATGAGCGCTTCGAACTCCTCTTCCGTTGGTTTTCGTGTGGTGACGACCCGAAGATTTTCTCGAGTGATCCTGTGTTGGTCCTGTTCCTGTACCAGGAGTCCCTCGGTAACACTGCGGATGTCCAACGATTTCATCGAGCGAATATCTACCAATTGTTGGATCAAACGGCGATCCCGCTTCTTCATCAGCACGTCGAGCACACCATCGGCAAAGCCCGGGGCAACCACCACCTCCGTGAAGATCTCGTTGATCGCTTCAGCCGTGCCGGCATCGAGAACCCGGTTCACTGCAACGATGCCGCCGAAAGCCGATTTCGGGTCTGTCGCAAGAGCTTTCTTGTACGCGTCGAGCAGCGTCTCGCCCGAACCAACTCCGCATGGATTATTGTGTTTGATGATGACGGCTGTCGGCTTTTCGAACTCGGCGCTCAGGAGAGCCGCGGCGTTGATATCGAGAATATTATTGTATGAAAGTTCTTTTCCGTGGAGCTTTTTGAAACAGGTATCGAATTTCCCGTACAGCGCAGCAGCCTGATGAGGATTTTCGCCGTAGCGGAGCGTGGTAGACTTTTTCATCGAGAGCGTGACAACATCGGGAAGGCTCTGCGTCGACTGAAGTCCGCTGAAGTAAGCTGCAACAATCGAATCGTACGTTGCTGTGTGCTGAAACGCTTCGCGCGCCAGCTCAAAGCGCGTCTGGGATGAAACAGTGCCGCTGTTCTTCGTCAGTTCTTCAAGCAACGACGAATAACGGTCCGGGTTGACTACGATGATTGTGTGGCGATAGTTCTTTGCTGCTGCCCTGAGCATCGCCGGCCCGCCGATATCGATCTGCTCGATGGCTTGATCGATCGTGACATTCTCGCGTGTGATGGTTTGCTCGAACGGATACAGGTTGACGACGACAAGATCAATCGGATCGATGTGGTGTTCTGAGAGCTGTTTCACGTGAAGCGGGTTGTCGGTGGCCGCAAGGATGCCGGCGTGGATAGCCGGATGAAGGGTCTTCACGCGGCCGTCGAGTATTTCGGGAAATCCGGTGACCTCAGAAACAGATTTGACCTCAACACCCGCATCCTTCAATGCCTGGTGTGTACCGCCGGTTGAGATGATTTCTACGCCAAAGCGGCGAAGAGCCTTCGCCAGCTCAACAATGCCGCGTTTGTCGGAGACGCTGATCAATGCCCGTCGAACCTTAAGCAATGATTCCTCCTTGGTTCCAGTCCATGCATCGTGTTCAAGGATTGGAACCTTAAACAGTGTCAATGTATCCACGCAGACCTTTCGTTGATTGTTACCCTGTTTTCAGCGAAGGCTTTGAGCGCAAGGGGATAAATCTCATGCTCAATCTTCAGCACTTTTTCCGCCAATGTTTCCGGGGTGTCAAGAGCCTCCACCGCAACGGCCTTTTGAAGGACGATCGGCCCGCGATCGTATTCCTCGTCCACAAGATGTACCGTCGCCCCGCTGAGCTTCGCACCGGAGGCGATGACTGCCTCGTGCACGTAATGTCCGTACATCCCGGCTCCTCCAAAAGAGGGCAACAGTGCGGGATGGATATTGAGGATGCGGTTTCTGTATTCCCGCACAACGCTCAACGGTATCTTCTTGAGGTATCCGGCGAGTGCAACGATCTGCACGTTGTGTTCTTTCAGCACATGGAGCATCGCTGCAGCGAAAGAACCCTCATCCGGAAACTGTTTTTGGCTGAGGTGGACAGCGGCAAGAGAGAGCGCACGCGCAATCTCCAACGCGCCGGCATCCCCCTTGTTGCTCAAGACAAGGACTACGCGTGCAGGGAGAAGGCCCGCTTGAATAGCGTTGAGAATTGCCTGGAAATTTGACCCGCGTCCGGAAGCAAAAACGCCGATGTTCATCAAGCCAGAATCACACCGCGACATTCAAAGTTGAACAAAATGTAGCGATAAGTTGAGGGATAGTCAATGAAGGACAATGGAGGCGCGGACGTTGGAACGCCCGCTGGTTAAGAAACAGCTCCCTCGAGAATCTTCAACACGCCGTTACGTGAGTCCAGAAGCGCCTGAACGCCGAACGGCAGCGTCAGCTTCTTCGCAATGTGTCCATATTGGAGGTTCGCGAGAACGGGACGGGTGATCCGTCGCACAGCGTCCTCGATAACCTGCTCGATGGTCAAATGCGGTTTGGAGGGATCGGATGGAACGCAGTCGGTAAACTTGCCGAGGATGAGGCCGCCAATGGACTTTGTGATGCCCGCATGATGCAGCTGCGTGAACATGCGGTCGACGCGATGAGGCGCTTCATCGACATCCTCGAGCACGAGGAGCGCGTCACGGAGTTTTGGCAGGTAGGGAGTCCCCAACAGCGAAGCAAGAAGAGAGAAGTTGCCACCAAGAAGCGCGCCGGTGGCTTTTCCTCTATTATATGCGACCAACAACTCCCCGTCAGGATTCTGCAGATTGCCGATGCGCGACGACGATGTGACGACACGCCAGAAATGCTCTTCCGTGAATGGGTCAATGCTGTCCCACATTTCCACGCCAACCATGGGGCCTGAAAACGTGACCAAACCGGTCTTTCTATAGAGAGCAAGCTGCAATCCGGTGAGATCGCTGTAGCCGACGAGAATCTTGGGATTGCGCCGGGCGGCCTTGTAATCCACCAGATGAAGGAGCCGGGGTGTTCCGTAGCCGCCCCGGATCGCGAAAATGGCCCTTACGCCCGGATCGCGGAGCATGTCGTTGAGATCTTCCGCTCGTTGTTCATCGGTACCGGCAAGATACCCACGCTGAGCCATGACATGCCGGCCGACCTTCACACGGTAGCCAAGACGTTCGAGATACCGCACCCCCTTATCGATCTTTTCTTGAGCTGACGGCGCGCTTGCAGGAGAGATGATCCCGATGATATCGCCCCTACGGAGGCGGGGAGGTTTCAAGGTCTTCATGTGGTCTGCCTGAGAATTGTCCGGCCGGAATAATGTCGGAAAGATACGAAGAATAACCAGGAAAGCAACGGTGAGTCGCCCGGCGGAGTACTTGATTTTCTATGGAGAATTGGATAACCTGAACGCCACACGCCAGCAGACTTCGAAGGCAACACGACTACATCATTCCTCGTACGTTCAACATTTCCCTGGAGGTTTTCGTGAACACCAAACCACTTCGCGCCCTGTGTTGTTTCCTTCTCCTTTGCGCCGTGAGCGTTGCGCAGGCACAGCTTGACACCGCGCTATTCTCCGGTATGAAGGCTCGCAGCATCGGACCGGCCGGCATGAGTGGACGGATCGGCGGTATCGATGCAGTCATTGCGAATCCAGAAATCATGTATGTCGGTGTATCGACCGGAGGTGTCTGGAAAACCACAAACAGCGGGACAACGTGGAAACCACTGTTCGACACGCAGCCGGTCGCCGCCGTTGGGTCGGTCGCGATCTTTCAACCGAACCCGGCAATCGTCTGGGTGGGAACGGGGGAGGGAAACCCGCGCAACAGCGTAAGCGTCGGCAACGGCATCTACAAAAGTATCGATGGCGGTCAGACCTGGAGCCACCTGGGGTTGGATCGAACCGAACGCATCCATCGCATTCTCCTTCACCCGGGCGATCCAAATGTGGCCTACGTAGCGGCGATGGGCCAGATGTGGGGAGAAAACCCGGAGCGGGGTGTTTACAAAACAACCGACGGGGGCAAAACATGGAGAAAAGTGCTCTCTGTTGACGACAAGACTGGCTGCGGAGAGTTGGTGATGGATCCGGCGAATCCGAACAAACTCATCGCGGCAATGTGGGAGTACCGTCGATGGCCTTGGTTCTTTAAATCCGGCGGTCCGGGCAGCGGCCTCTATAGTACGTACGATGGCGGAGAAACCTGGAAACGGCTGGGCTCCGACGAAGGGTTGCCAAAGGGAGAACTGGGGCGAATCGGCATAGGCATCGCAAAATCGAATCCTGATGTTGTCTATGCACTTGTGGAAGCGAAGCGCAACGCGCTCTATCGATCAGAGGATGGCGGACAATCATGGAAAATGGTGAACGATTCCCGCAGCGTTAATGGCCGGCCGTTCTACTACGCCGACATTCGCGTTGATCCTCAGAATGAAAATCGCATTTACAGTCTGCAAACAAATCTCACCGTAAGCACCGACGGTGGAAAAACGTTCAGCAATATTACGCCGGGCAATCGCGTCCATTCTGATCACCATGCACTCTGGATCAACCCGCTTGACGGGAGCCAGCTGATCGACGGAAACGACGGCGGCCTGGCGGTCAGCAACGACAGGGGAAAAACCTGGCGTTTTGTCGAGAACCTTCCGCTCGGGCAATTCTACCACATCAATGTCGACATGGAAATCCCTTACAACATCTATGGGGGCATGCAGGATAACGGTTCGTGGCGTGGTCCCGGTGAACTATGGGAAAACGGCGGGATCCGGAATTGGCACTGGAACGAAGTTGGCTTCGGAGACGGGTTCGCAACCATCGTTGACGCGTCCGATGCAAACTGTGGCTACGCGATGTCGCAGGCGGGGGGGCTCATTCGCTTCAACCGGAAGACCGGTGAGCGAAAAGACATCCGGCCATGGGGACCCGATGAAATCGAACTGCGCTTCAATTGGAACGCCGGAATTGCCAGCGATCCGTTTGACCCGAAGACAATCTACTACGGGAGTCAATTTGTTCACAAGAGCACAGACCGGGGCGATAGTTGGACAATCAATAGCCCCGACCTGACGACCAATGATGCATCGAAACAGAAACAGGATGAGAGCGGCGGCATTACGAAGGATGTCACCGGCGCAGAGAACCATACGACGATTCTCACGATCGCACCAAGTCCTGTGCAACGCGGCGTCCTCTGGGTTGGAACCGATGATGGAAACCTGCAGGTCACGCAGGATGGTGGAAAGACATGGACCAACGTGATTGAGCGGATCCCGGACGTTCCGAAAAACACATGGATCCCTCACGTGGAAGCATCCAAATTTGATGCGGGAGCAGCGTACGTAGTCTTCGACGATCATCGGCGGACCAACTGGAAAACATA
>QYQB01000314.1 GCA_007280275.1 bacterium
GAATCGGGCGGGCGGTTGCGATAGCACTGGCTCGGACAGGAGCCAGGGTCATTGTCTGTTCACGGACGCTTTCAGATGTGGAAGAAGTCGCTGGTTTCATTACGAAGGGAGGGGGAACAGCTGTCGCCCTCAAGTGCGATGTCGCAAGTCCGCAGGAAGTTGAGGAAACGTTCAAGAAAGCCGCAGCTGCTTTCGGGCCGATTGATATCCTGGTCAACAATGCGGGCGTCGGTACGGTCGCGCCGTATGAGGTCGCAGATTACGAAATCGCAGAGTGGGACCGGATTGTGAATGTCAATTTGCGGGGGACATTTCTCTGCTGCCGAGCCGTTTTGCCCTCGATGCGGGAGCGCAGATGTGGGACCATTATCAATATCGTCTCGATCACGGGCAGGCAGTCGGCTCCGCTGGTCTCTCCTTATGGCGCCAGCAAGTTCGGTGCAGTGGGCTTGACGCAGGCTCTGCTCACCGAGAACTTCAAATACGGCATCCGTGTGTGCATGATAAATCCCGGCCCGACCAACACGACGATATGGGATAAGAAGATTGTTCCGTTGTCCAAAGAAGTGCGGGAAGCCATGATGCATTCCGAGGATGTCGCTGATGTAGTGGTCTATGTCGCTTCACTTCCAGAACGGGTGAGAATCGACGAGATTGTCGTACTCCCGAACCAATTCCCCTTGAAAATGTGGGATTACCGGGTCGAGTAGGGGGGAAGGTCGAACCTGCTCCGGAGCCAGGGGAGTATAGAATTGCCGAATTCGTCCGCCTTGTTTGCGCCTCCGCGTCATATCCCTTCGCGTCTTTCTTCATGATGAACCGGCAGATCCCCCAAGTGGATCGAGGATTGTCGCCTCCCGGAAATGAGTGTTCGCGATCGAAATGCATTTCATCATCAACAAGTTTTTGTTACATTAAATGAATTGGTCAACTAGTTTTGAGGATACAAATAGCCACCCCGCCCGCCTGACAGAGTCAGGCGATCGGGCGGGCAAGGCGCAAACGCACAATTTCAATGTCCCTCTCATCAAAAGAGGTATCAAGAGGATTATTCTCTGAATCTTTCGTGCCTTTGTGACTTTGTGGCTGAGTAGTCACCAGTTAAAGTTCAAAAAGCCCATTTAGGGAATTCAACGTCCAAGGATACTATCAGCTCACGACCGAGATGAATCACAAAAAACTCAATCGCATTGTAGCATTTGTCGTTTTCCTAGTGTCACTCGTTACCTACCTGAGGACAGCACCTCCGACAGTCGTTTTTTGGGACGTTGGCGAACATTGCGCCGCATCCTTCGGAGTGCAGGTCCAGCATCCGCCCGGATCGCCTCTCCTCGTTCTAGTGATGAGAGTGGGCTCGATGGTGCCAGTCGTCAGCGACATAGCGCTGAGAATGATACTGGTGAACGTCCTTGCGAGTTGCGTCGTGATCATGTTGCTCTATTTGATTGCGGTCAGGCTCATGCTGATGTGGCGCTCACTTCCGTCCACCCCCTTTGAAGCGCTTTCGCTCTATGGCTCAGCGGCGATCGGTGCACTGGCGTTGACCTTCAGCACCACGTTCTGGTTCAATTCCATCGAGGTGGAAACAAGGAACACAAGCCTCCTGTTTACGGCGCTCATTATCTGGCTCGTTCTGCTATGGTACGAGAAGGCCGAAGACAGGCACAGCGACCTTTATCTTCTGCTCATCACATTCCTTGTCGGCCTCACGGTGGGGGTTCACATCCACGGGCTGCTGGGATTCTTCGTCGCGATTCTCCTTGTCTACTTCCGTTTCTATCAGAAATCACTGAAGGAGTTCTTCTTCTCGACCGATGTCTTGAAATTCGGCCTTGTTGCGTCTCTCATTTTCTTCACGGCATATCCAGGAATAGTGAAATGGTTCCCGTCGATGCTTGACGCGGACGTGTTTGGCATCAAGAGCAATTTGTGGATCGCCGTCGCTATAGCCGCCATCCTGGCTGCGCTCTACCTCGTGCGATACTCGACCAGGAAGAACAACCGAATTCTCAACATTGGCTCACTCGCATTCCTGTTTATCGTCCTCGGGTATTCGACGTACATCGTGACCTTCATGAGGGCAAACGCCGATACCCCGATGAATGAAAACGATCCGAGCAACCTCAAGCGGCTCGTTTCGTACCTCGAGCGCGATCAGTACGGCGAGACACCCCTGATGAACCGTCGGTTTTCACTCGAGCCCGACAAGGTGGAGAATTTCAAGAAATACACGAGCGATCTCGACTACCTTTGGGAGTATCAAATCAAGCACATGTACTTGAGGTACATGGGATGGAATTTCATCGGAAGGCAGGCAGATTGGCAGGACGCTGGAGTACGGGTCTCCCAACTTTACGGGATTCCGCTTATCATCGGACTGCTTGGGTTGTTCTACCACTGGAAGAAAGACCAGAAGATGGCTTTCATCATGACAGTCTTTTTCCTTCTGGCGGGGTTCGCACTCGCGTTCTATTTCAACATGCAGGAACAACAACCCAGGGAACGCGACTACTTCTTCGTCTATTCCGTTTTCTGTTTCTGTCTTTGGATCGGGCTTGGGGTCCTGGCGATCATGGATTTTCTGCGGGAGCGCCTCGAAGGAAAGAACCTTACGATGGTTGCCTCCAGCGCGTTTGCCCTCCTCTTGATTCTGGTCCCGGGAAATATGCTCCGAACAAACGCTCAGCCGATGTCTCGTAGCGGACACTATCTGGCGTGGGATTACTCGTACAATCTTCTTCAGAGTGTGGAAAAAGACGCAGTGCTCATCACTGCGGGCGACAATGATACATTCCCGCTTTGGTATCTGCAGGACGTCGAAGGTGTCCGACGGGACGTCCGCATTGTTAACCTCAGCCTGGCGAATACCGATTGGTATATCAAGCAGCTCAAACACAATAGCCCGTATGGCGCAAAGCCGGTCCCGATCAGCATCCCGGATGACCAGATTGACGGTATCCAGCCGATGATGTACAAGACCCAGTTGGTGCAAATTCCGGTGCCGCGCTTCGCAATGGATGGATGGAATTCTCCGGACAACAACGATCCCAGGAGCACGACCATCGTCGACACGATGAAGTTCGTGATGCCGGCGACCCTCCAATTTGGAAACGTGAGTGCGCTCCGCGTTCAGGACATTCTCGTGTTCGACATTGTCCGGACCTCGAACTGGCAGCGCCCTATCTATTTTGCCATCACGGCCGGTGGGGACGATAGCAAGATCGGATTACGAGACTATGTGGAGCTTCAAGGATTGGCATACAAGCTTGTCCCGCAGCGGCGACAGGCGTACTGGGCAGCCGTGAACGAGGAGAGAACGCGCGCTCATCTCTTCACGGATGTGAAAGTGGCGTCGAAGGAGCCATCCTACGGTTCTCTCTGGCGTGGGCTGCAGGATTCGACGATTCGCTTTGACGAGAACCAGCGGCGGATGATCAGCAGCTATAGGCAGCCATTCTATGCGCTCGCAATGTATCTGTCGAACGCCAAGAACAAGCCTCAGGAAGTCAGCGCAGTGCTTGATAGGATGGAACAGGTCGTACCTCGCCGTATCCATCCGATGGACTACAGGCTCAAGTCGGATCTGGCAATGCTCTACAACATGGCGGGGAACGCGCAGAAGTACCGCGAGGTCCTGAACGAGATCGTGCAGGAACTGAGCCAGAGCGTTGAATCGGGGCCCTCAGAACCTCTCACTCAGTATAGTCCGATTATGCTTCTTTTCCAGGCATACGAGGGAGTCGGAGAGTTTGACAAGGCGGTGGACTTGCTGCAACGCATCGATCGCACGTACGGCACTATGGGAGGCGTAAAGGAGTTCGTCGAGGCGAAGAAGGCCGAAATTGAAGCTTTAAAGAAAAGCCAGAAAGCAGTGACGGATACCAGTCTGCGCAGGCAGACAAATCCAAAATAGCTGATGTTCATCCAGGCATTCTGGCAGAAGAGGCTCGGGATTTCTCCGGGCCTTTTCCATTTTTGACCAATCCCCCCCCCAGATCTGCCGATAGTTGGACACCATTCTTCTTGTGCTTCACATCATAGCTTGTCGCCACACAGACCGTTAGACTATTCTCAAGCGATGGAAAGAACATTCCCGCGATAGACAGAAACCTACCACTCCCAATGGTGTTTCGATGAAAAAAATCCTGCTCGTCGATGATGAGGATCAACTCATCAATATCATGGCCAGCATACTGCAGGACGAAGGTTTTGCGGTAAAGAAAATGCCGAGTGCTGAAGAAGCCCTGAAGGCGTACACATCATACTCTCCAGATCTCGTTATCTCCGATGTAAGGATGGAGAACATGGATGGATTTACGATGTTTGAACAGTTGAAGAGAACTCAAACCAACAAGATTGTTCCTTTTATCTTTCTCACCGCCATGGACGATCGGCTGGGTCAGCAACGAGCAAAGACTTTGGGGGCCACTGCGTATGTGAGCAAGCCTTTCGATGTGGATGATTTTGTAGGAATCGTGAAAAAGGCCCTCCCGGCTATGTAGCGCGGACCAGCTGATACCCCAACCCGAATTGATGAGCCCACGCAGATGTTGCGTGGGCTCGTTTTTGTGAAAGGGGCTGCCACACCCCAGGCTGGAGTTTCAGAGAGATGCCGAGGGAGAGCTCAAAGCTGGCCAGCGTCAAGAATCTCAAATCAAACACACCGAACCGATCTCCCAAGCGGGTAATGAGCAGATGCCGCAGAGTTCAGACATTAGACCGTGGAAATCTCGGGCGTTTTGAATCATCTCGGACCTTCGATACTCTTGCGATGTGTATGTTTCTTTCGTATCTTTCATCTCAAGCTTCATTTGTCCGCTACGCTTGGAGCCGCGGGCCAAAACCCAGCTCAAGCGAAAATCGACAACTGTCGATCTCACCGCGCCCGTAGCTCAGCTGGATAGAGCGACAGCCTCCGGAGCTGTAGGCCAGGCGTTCGAATCGCCTCGGGCGCACAGGGTTAACCCAATCTATCACACATCAATCACAGGAATGATGCATGCTTAAGCCAAAGAAGAAAATCACAAAGAGAGAAATCAAAGAGGATCGGCTCATTACCACGTATTTCGAGGCATCGACGTGGTATCAAAACAACAAGAAGATCGTCAATGGCGTGTTGACGGGAATTGTCGTTCTTGCGATCGTCATTGTCGCGTATACGAACAATGTGAGCTCGAACAACCAGAAAGCGACAGCGGAGCTCGGCAAGATCCTCAGCTATTATGACCAGGGCAAGTATGATCTTGCGATTGCCGGAAACCTGCAGGAGAACGTGCGGGGCCTTCAGTCGATTGTTGATGACTACGGAAGCACCAAGGCGGGAGAGTTGGCGGGGTTCTACCTTGCGAATTCCTACTTTGCCCAGGGGAACTACGACAAAGCATTGGGATATTTCCTTGACGTCGATGTCAAGGATGATTTGATCGGCGCCTCGGCGTTGGCTGGAGCAGGAGCATGCTATGAGGTAAAAGGGCAGTACGACAAAGCTGCGTCCACATTCGAGAAAGCGGCTTTCAAATCTGCCAAGGATGTGAATGTCCCGGAAAACATGTTTCACGCTGCACAGAACTATCTGCTTGCCGGTAACAAGGAGAAGGCAGCCGAACTCTTCAAGAAGGTGAAAAAGGACTACCCGACGTCCGGCGTTGCTCGTGAGATCGATCGCTGGATCGCTGAAGCAACAGCATAGAGAACCGGTCGAAAAGCATCGCCTTCCCGCCAGTCATGATAGTTCTTCGTGGCGGGTCCCGTTGAGTTGTCCTGCTTTTCCCGCGACAAAATCATTTCCATGAGGCGGGATCACAAAGAGCGGGAGATTTCGAAAAGCGGGATAGTAACGCAATGAAAACACTCATGTGTATGAGAAGTCCACTTTTTCACTTCTTGATCTTCGTGCCCTAGTGCCTTCGTGGCAGTTTCTTTGTCCTTGCCCACGGTATCCAGAGTTCTGCAACTTTTCCTTTCATTTGACGAAGTATATGAAGTGGCTTTTCCTCTCCATGTCAACGAGGAGTGAAATCCAGGTCTCTGCATGTCTCGCTTGAAAAAGATTCTGCTTCTCGCCGGTGCATTGCTCCTCTTGCTGGGGGTGTACCTGATTGATGTCGTCCGATTGGCAGTGAGCCTCGGGCAGGGGACGTGGCTGACCGTTCGGGAAGCGGCAGTGTTCTTCTCTTTCTTCTTCCTCTTTCTCTATCTCCAGGGGATGAGGGGTGCGAAGCCTCTCACTGTTCCCAAGAATCTCGGCAAGCTTCTAGCGTATTCACTCTTCGTTCTCGTCCTCATCATCATTGCCGCGAATGCAAGGCCGGATTGGGTGCCTGAAGGAGGCACTCAGAATTCAGGGAACGCTCTTGCGACTCTTCTGTTCTCTCTTACCGCCGTAGCACTAGGATTATTTTCGATCATGGCGCTATTGTCCATCCGTGATTTGGTTTACTACAAGAGAAAGAAATGGACAAAGAGGAATTTTATAGCGTACGTCGTTTGTCTCTTGGTGGCGAGTGTGGCGGCCATGCCGGTCTTGCGGGGAGATGGCCAGTTGTTTGGGCCTCTGCTGTTCGCGGTCGCGGTTGTTCTGATCGTCGTCAACTCCTTCAAGCAGAACTGGGTCGTCTATCTCTCCCGTCGCGAGAAGATGTATTCGATTGTCTATGCGTCCCTTCTTTTCCTCACGTTGCTTGGTATCACCCTGATCACGAGCCAGTCGGTCCTTGAGCGTGCGCTCATTGCCTATCATCCGCCTCTCCAGAGCTTCATTCGGTTGAATGCGATCTTTGGAGTCATCTATTTTGGGATGGCATTTGTTAGCACCCTCTTTCATATGCCGACGGCTGAGGTCTATGAACGGAAGCAATCCGAGCTTACATCGCTGCACAACCTGAGCCGGCTTGTCACGCAGGTCTTTGACTTCTCCGACCTCGTCGACAGCGTTACAGGGATGACGCTTGAGGTCGTGGGGGCGAAAAGCGCATGGCTCGAGCTCATCAAGGGGCGGAATGAGCAGGGGGAGGTGCTCGTAGAGGTGGTCTCGCTTAAGAATACCACCCGTCAGCAGATCGAATCCATTGCCGTCAACGGCGACCTCTCCTTACGCCAGTTCGTTATCGATTCAAAGCGCCCGTTGGTCATCGATGACATCAGCAACGACCGCAGGACGAAGCACATCAAGAAACTCGATGTGGCGGTGGGATCCCTCATCTGCGTTCCCCTGGCATCGCACCAGGAGCTGATCGGGTTTTTGCACGCGACGAAAGAATTTCAGTACGGGTTCGACCAGGACGACATCGATGTGCTCACTACGTTTGCCGATCATGTCACGATCGCAATCGAAAACTCCAAGCTGATTGCGAAATCGCTCGAACGGGAGCGTTTTCAGCAGGAGATGATGGTGGCGCAGCAGATGCAGAAGCGGCTGCTTCCGCAGCGGATTCCGAGCTACCCCTCGCTTGATGTCGCGGCCGTTTCTGAACCATCCCTTGAAGTTGGGGGAGATTATTATGATTTTATGACCCTTGGTTCGGACAGACTCGGTGTGGTGGTGGGGGACGTCTCCGGGAAAGGCGTCTCGGCCGCTTTCTACATGGCCGAAGTGAAGGGAATTTTTCAGGCATTGAGTCGCATTGCGGCTTCTCCGAGGGATCTCCTCTTGCGTGCGAACCAGGCGCTGGCGGACAGCCTTGAACGGAATGCTTTCGTCAGTCTCTTATACGCAATATTTGACAGTTCGAAGTCATGCGTGACGCTGGCCCGGGCTGGTCATTGTCCCATGATTCATATTTCGGGTGACTCGTCTTCTATGGTGCGCCCGTCGGGACTGGGTCTCGGGTTGACGCACGAGAAGATTTTTGAGGACTCGACCGAGGAAACGACGATTTCGCTTAAGATCGGAGATATTTGTATATTCTACACCGATGGTCTGAGCGAGACCCGGAATTCCGAAGGCGAAGAATTTGGGTATGACCGCATTGTGAATGTCGCACTTCACTGCCGGAACAATTCCGCTGAAACAATCAAAAATTCAATCCTCCAGGAAGTACGAAACTACACGGGTAATTCCTCGTATGGGGACGATATGACGCTCGTGGTGGTGAAACAACTGTGAGAGAATATCAACCTGGAACCCGTCGACCCGGGCAAGCGCATCGTGAAGGAGACGTGGGTCGGCAATATGCAATTCTATCGTATCAAGAAGGAGCAAACCACCATGGCTGATTTCAGGGTCCACCAGCGAGACGGAGAAGGCGTGAGTGTGATTGATCTGAAGGGGTATCTCGACGCCCACACAGCCCCGGATTTAGAAAACGCCTTCCAGAAGTTGTTGAACGACAAGAAGTTCAACATCATCGTAAACTGCAAAGACCTTACGTACATCAGCAGCGCTGGGTTGGGCGTTTTCATGGCATTCATTGAAGATGTGCGGAAGAACCTCGGTGACATCAAGATGTCGAACATGTCGCCAAAGGTATATAACGTCTTCGATCTGCTCGGATTTCCAATTCTGTATGAGATCTACAAGGACGAGCAGGAGGCGGTCGTTCGCTTCAGGGCACAAAAGAAACCGTAGTTGAACAGCGACGAGACACTTCACCATGAAAAGCGTGTTCCACCATGGCCGGTAAGGCACAAAAACTGACAAAGACGATCGAAAGCCGAACAGACAGTCTCCTTGAAGTAAGGGAGTTTGTCCTGAAGGCTGCTCGCCAATTTGGCTTTGGCGAGGAGGAGTCATCGAAGATCGTTCTTGCCGTGGACGAGGCCTGCACGAATGTCATCAAACACGCCTATCAATATGCACCCGACCGAAAGATCGAGATTGTCATCCAGCCGGACATCGACCGGCTTCAGATCACCGTCATCGATGACGGCAAGGCGTTCAACCCTTCCATTGCAAAGTTGCCCGACCTCAAACAACACCTGAGCCACTACCGACGCGGGGGATTGGGTGTCTACCTGATGCGAACCCTCATGGACAAAGTCGAGTACAAATTGGCGCCGGGGAAGAGAAATGAAGTCCGGCTCACTAAGTACCTATCTGCCAGTGAAACGCGAGCGCAAACCTAGCTCTTCCGCAAAAGAAATTCCCGCGAGAGCGAGACGCACACACCCCGTCTCGAAAGAGAGCCGTGGTGCGTCTGATATCCTCCCCTTGTTTGAATTCAGCAACGTCGTTAATTCATCCGTCGACCTCAAGTTCATTCTCGGCACGGTTCTTCTGACTGTCATGGGAAAGATGCTCGTTTCGAAGGGCATGGTATTGTTGAAAAGAGATCCCGGACAGTTTGAAGTCGTGAACGCAAAAGGTCTCGGTTCCGAAACGGTTGGACAAATGCTTCGCATCGAAAGGCCGATTCGGAGTGTCGACTATACCGATCGGGCAGGAGCATCGCAGCCGTGGCTTGGATTCTTTCGCGAACGGGGTCAGAAGCTTCTCGTGCCGATCATGGCTCAGCGGCGCATCGTTGGGTTGCTCAGCCTTGGAGAACGCCTGGGGGGTAAGCGGTACTCAAAGAGCGAGCACCAGTTGATCAATTCGCTTGTGAACCTCTCCGCCGCTGCGATTGAAAAAGCGCTGATGATTGAACAGCTTCGTGAGGTGAACCGCAGCCTGGACCGCAAATACCAGGAACTGAATACCTTGTTCGACCTCAGCAAGGAGTTCAACGTCATTCTTGACGCAGACAAGGTCATCCGTTTGCTGACGTTTTCATTGCTGGGTCAGATCGGGGTTAATCGCTATGCATTCTGTCTGGATGATGGCGGAAAACTGAAACTCGTAGCGTCGAAGCTGGATCGGGAGCTTGGTCCTCAGGACACGCTGAAGCAACTATGTGCACTGAAGGGGGCGGACCTCGTCGAAAATCTTGCCCGGCAAAAACGATTTCATGCAGTTGCCGCCCAGCTTACACGGGTCGGAATTGTAGCGGTCGTGCCCATGCAGATTCAGAACCAGGTCAAAGGAGCTGTATTGTTGGGAGAGAAACTCCGCGGGGCTTCCTATTCAAAGGCGGACCTTGAATTTCTGTACTCTCTGGCGAATCTCGCAATCATATCGATTGAGAATGCACGCCTCTTCCGGGAGGCCATCGAGAAACAGCGGCTTGAGGATGAACTCGCTATTGCCCGTGAAATCCAGCAAGGATTACTGCCTGCAAAATTGCCGGTCATTCCGGGGTTTGAGACGGCTGCGATCAATGTCTCCTCAAAACAGGTCGGGGGAGACTACTATGATGTGGTTCCCATACACGATGATCAATTTATTATGGTGATCGGCGACGTGTCCGGGAAAGGCACGCCGGCTGCTTTGCTCATGGCCAATGTTCAGGCTTCTCTTCGTGCCTTCGCCCCGATGGGATTGTCGCTCTCGGATGCGACGAGGCGCATCAATGACCTGACAACCATGAATACAGGGCAGGACAAGTTCATTACATTCTTCTGGGGTTCGCTGAACGCGGTGACGAGAGAATTCCGGTATGTCAATGCCGGCCACAATCCGCCGTTTCTGCTCAGAGCGAATGGTGCTATTGAGCGTCTCGATATCGGAGGTATCATTTTGGGATTGATGAAGACATTGACGCCGTACCAGGAGGGAAGCGTGATCCTTGGGCCTGGTGATGTGGTTGTGATGTTTACTGACGGTGTCAGCGAGGCGATGAATGCAGAAGAAGAGGATTTTACGGAGGAACGTCTTGAAGAAGTGTTGAAAAGAGTCCGGGCGATGCCGCCAGCCGAAATCATCGAACAGATACAACTTGCTCTCGAAGGTCACACACAAGGCACCCCGCAATCGGACGATATCACGATGCTCGTGTTCAAAACCCTGTGACGAACGCCGCCAGCTGATCC
>QYQB01000327.1 GCA_007280275.1 bacterium
TTGTATTTTCACCATTCCATCGCTCGTCGTAGTGATCTTCCAGTAGTCATGAGTATCTGTCTTACCATTTGAGAAATAACCAAGATGACCTGTCACGGTGCCGTTCACGGTTGCAGTGGAGGCAGCTTGAGACGAGTCATTACCTTCAACATCATTGGCTCGCGGAGGAGGAAAGAACTCTGATTTGATCTCATAACTGCCTGCACGACCTGTCCAAAGATACACTCTGATGTAGTACGTGCCCGGACGGAGGAAACTTGATACCTCCGAAAATGTTCCATTTCGCGAATCGCCGATGATATACCTAGAACTATCAACATCGTAGAGTGACACATTTAGGTCAAGGGGAGTGTCGCCTCTCAGATCGAGCGAATCCGATCGCACTTGAACGCGAAGCCATCCATCTGTCGTTGTCGTGATTTTCCAGTAGTCCTGATTATCCGTGGTTTTGTTTCCGTAGAATCCCACATGCCCCGTCCCGGTTGCATTGGCATTCAACAGAACCGCCTGCGTCGGGTAGTCATTTAGTTCTGAATCCGCTGTTTTGGGAGGTGCCTGAAATGAATTGCTTATCGTATAGGAGCCCGCGGTTCCCGTCCAGCGATACACTTTTGCGTAATATGTGCCAGGTTTCAAGAAAGCAAAGGATTCTGAATATGTACCAGCTCGTCCATCACCTGTGATGTATGTTGATCCATCTGTATCATAGAGTGAAACATTCAGATCGATCGATGAAATGGAGTTCACCTCAACACGAAGATAGCCATCTGAGATGAGAGTGATTTTCCAATAGTGGTCGGTTGACTGGTCGCTAATTGAGCCTCCTGAGCTTCCATTGACAGTGATTGCCGTCGCCGATCCGATGCTGCTCCCTTGTGCAAACGCAAGAGTTGATAAAAGGAGAATGAGAAAGAGTATCGAAAACAATCGAAGCATAGCAATCCTCCTGGAGGTCTGCCCTCGCTGGTCGTACTTTTGAGATGAATGGATACCTGGACTCTTGTTGTTCGGTGCTGTGTGCTTGGACATTATAATAAATTATGGCACCAAAGGTCAAGCGACGGGATCACATCGGGCCGGGAAGGTCATTCGGTTGCTCCTTCAGTCCAAACGGGGTTCACCGAGGTTCGGTGATACAGACAGGCCGATTCAGTACAAGAACGCGATGTCGGAGAAACGTCTGAGTAAGGGGGTGAATCGAATTGAGACTGGATCGACCCCGCTGTGTTCCTTGCCTTTCACGTTGCCATTTCTTACTTTCATTGGAATTCTTTCCTGATACGATGATTCTCGAGCGCCCCGGCGCACTGGACACCGTTCATGCCGCGCTACACTCCCGAAGAGATTCGCGCAACATTCGCCAATTCCACAGAGTTCAATGACATCTTCGACGCATTTGAGGACGCCATTGCTCAACGCATTCAGGACGTCGAGCTCTATCGCCTTCTCTTCTGGAATCATTTCCTCGGTCCCGATGAACTCTGTCTCTTCGGCGAAAAACTGGCGAGGGAATTCCCGGGCATCTCATATGATATCTATATGTGGCTTGCAAGTGTCTTCGAAGTCACGTATTCATCGTACGACAACTTTGAGCTCGCTATCAAGTACTATCGAAAAGCTGCGGAGGCGCGTCCGAGTGCTCCGGATCCGTACCTCGACGCGTGCGACTGCTACGACCCCGACCTCAATATCCCACCGATCGATGTGCTCCTTGAATTTCTCAAAGGGAGCCTGGATCATGTGAACAACAGGAAAGTCATTCTCGGCCGGCTCTCCCACCTCTATCACCTGATCGGCGACGAGGATCAAAGCAAGTACTACAGGGATCTCGCAGAGCAGCCGGATCGGCCAAAGCTGTCAAATGGCCTCAACTGAACATTCCTCCACCCGCGGGATGCTCTTTGTCGTCCTTGCGGTCTCTCTCTGGGGAGGTTCAGCATCCCTCGCGAAGTACCTGTTCCTGACACGGTACGATCCGCTCATCATCACGCAAACGCGTTCGTCACTTTCATTCCTTCTCCTTGCGGCGTATTTCCTCGTTGTTGACAGAACTGTGTTTCGGATTCGACCGGGGGAGCTGTACAAATTTGCACTGATCGGTATCGTCGGAATCGCGATCACGAATTTCACCTACTACTTCACCGTCAAAGAATCGACGGTGGCGACAGCGATCCTTGTCCAAAATGTTGCTCCCGTGCTCGTGATGATCTATGCGGTTGCCGTAAGCAAGGAAGAGGAACTGAACGGGATAAAAGTGCTCTCACTTCTTTTCGCGTTGTGCGGATGCTTCTTCGCAGTGAGCGGAGGCTCCCTGAGCGAAGTGAGGCTGACCGGCTGGTCGCTTCTCACCGCTCCGGCTTCGATGCTCACCTATGCATTTATGCTTATAGCGTCAAAGCGGATGCTTCGGCGGCACAGCGTCTGGACGACGCTCGTCGGGGGCCTGGGATTCGCGGCGCTGTTCTGGCTTCTCGTCAATCCGCCCTGGGCAATTGCGGCCAAAGGATACGGGATCGGCGACTGGGGGATATTCCTGGGCTTTGCGGTCGCTTCCATTCTTCTTCCGTACATTTTCTTCGCGAAGGGGCTAAAGATTCTGGAGGCGACGACCGCCGGCATCATCACGACTCTGGAACCCGTTATCGCAATTATCGTTGCCTGGTTCGCGCTCGGTGAGTCCATCAACGCGGTGCAGATCTGCGGGGCCGCAGGAGTCGTTGGGTCGGTGCTTCTGCTCCAAGTACGACGGGATTCTCTTCTGAAACTCCTGAGGAGCGGTCATCATGCCAAGTGAACGAAGGCTCGCGCGCCTCGAGTTTGTGCTTCGACATCGTCAGCCGGACCTCACGGTGGTGATGGAAAACATACACGACCCGCACAACGTGAGCGCCATGCTCAGGTCATGCGACGCAGCAGGCGTCTGGGAGGCACAGCTTCTCTATAATACGGACGCCTTCCCGAAAATCGGCAAGAAGAGCTCTGCGAGCGCGGGGAAGTGGGTGGGGCGTCGTAAGTTCAAAACGGTGGAAGAGTGTTACGCGAAACTTCGATCAGAAGGTTTCCGCATTGTTGCCACGCGTCTCGACGAACAGGCAGAGTCGATCTATGATGTCGATCTCACAGGGAAAGTCGCCATCGTATTTGGAAATGAACATCGCGGCGTCTCCGATGATGCGGCCCTCGCTGCCGACGGTTTGATCCAGATTCCGATGTTCGGCATGATCCAAAGCCTGAACGTGTCAGTGGCTTGTGCGATTACGTTGTACGAAGCGCTTCGGCAGCGGCTCAGGAAGAGCGGCTATGGAACGAGCAAATTCTCGAAGGCGAAGTTCGAGGAATTGACCGAAGAGTGGAAAAGAAAATGAGCAGACTTGTTTATAGCTCCAGATCACCTTATATTTTTGACGAAAAGGAGCAACGCTGGAATGGCTTTGCGCACTGAAACGCTGGACTTCCTCCGTGAACTCGAACGGTTCTCCGATCGATCCCTCAAGCACCCGAACGATGTCGGCTATCTTGTCGAGGCCGCAGTTCAGAATCGGAAGATGGAAACATTCAACGAGGCCATCTTCCTCGCAAAATTCGTCACGAAGTCCTTCGGTGTCATGAAGCGGATCGGCGTCGATGGGGAGGGGTACGACAAACTCTCCGCTGAATTCCAGGCAAGCCTCGGGAAGGTTGCATCCCTCCTCAAGGATATTGCGGAAGGGGCACCTGAGGAAGTCCGGCGAAGCCAGACCGCTCTCTTGTTCAACCTCACGCAGGAGAGTCTCGACCGCCTGATGCCCCTGCTATCGGATCTCGCCATCGTCAAGAACTGGGTGCTCGATGGAAAACAGATTCCGCAGCAGCCCGCCGCCGAATGATGAGACCATCCGGAGTTGATTCATTTTCGCTCACAGCACAACAAGGTAGAATCACATGACTAAGATCGGTACCGATCAACGGGGTGTCCTGAGAACCTTCGCCGCGATCCTCGTGTTTCTTCTCTGCTCACAGCAGGCATTTCCGCGACAGGTGAAGGTCGCCGGCAAGCCCGTGGTAAAACCGGGCATCGATGTGTTGCGGAGCCGCGGGTTCGATATCCTCAAAGGGAAGCGGGTTGGCCTGATCACGAATCCGACGGGGGTCAGCTCCAATCTGGAACAGACTGTCGATATCCTGCATCGGGCGCCGGGCGTGAAACTGGTTGCGTTGTTCGGACCTGAGCACGGCGTACGTGGTGACGCCGAAGGGGGGAAACTGGTGGACAGTTTCAATGACAGCCAGACAGGTTTGCCGGTCTACTCACTCTACGGAAGAACGCGCAAACCTACAAAGGACATGCTGCGCGGGATCGATGTGCTGGTGTATGAAATCCAGGATATCGGGGTCCGGTCGTACACCTACATCTCAACGATGGGTCTGGCGATGGAAGCGGCGGCGGAAAACAACGTGACGTTTGTCGTGCTCGACCGGCCGGATCCTCTGACGGGTGTCAGGGTGGAGGGCACGATGCTCGATCCGAAATTCAAATCGTTCATTGGCGCCTATCAGATTCCCTACGTGTATGGTATGACCGCCGGAGAGCTGGCTGAGATGATCAACATGGAACGGTGGCTGCAAAACGGCGTGAAGTGCAAGCTCATCGTCATACCGATGGAAGGGTGGAAACGTTCGATGTGGTGGGACGAGACGGGTCTTCCCTGGGTGCCTACATCTCCTCATATTCCTCATGCTACAACACCCATGTTCTATGTTATGACGGGACTGCTTGGAGAATTGGGGACGGCGAATCAGGGAGTTGGATATACGATGCCGTTTGAACTCGTCGGGGCCCAATGGGTTGACGGAGAAAAACTCGCAGACTACCTCAACAGCCGGAAGCTTGCAGGCGTGATATTCCGACCGCTTTCCTACAGGCCATTCTACTTCGACACCTCGGGATCCCGATTCCTGGGTGTGCAGGTTCACGTGACAGACAGCGAGAAATTGAACATGACTGCCGTTCAAGTAAATGTCCTCGACGCATTGCAGCGGCTCTTTCCTGAAAAAGACATTTTTGCCCGTGCCAAACCAGAAAGGATCGGCTCGTTCGACAAAGCTGCCGGGTCCAGCGACCTGCGCAAAGCGCTTCAGAGCCGGAAACGTGTCGAGGAGATTCTGCGCGACATCGATCGTGAACGGGCTCCCTTCATGATAGAGCGCGGGAAGTATCTTTTGTATGACTAGAAACCATTTCAAAAATCCTCACGCAAAGACGCTAAGGCGCAAAGCTGAGGAAAAAATACAAATTCTTAGCGACTTTGCGCCTTGGCGTGCGATTCTTGTGCTGGTTGTCGCTTTCTCTTTTGCGGTCCAGCCACTCCACGCCCAGGAGAAATCGTCGCCGGGATTCGCATTCATTCCCTTCGAGAACAAATCCGATTTCAAGGGGAAATGGGATGTCGGCATCGATGTCCCCCGTTTTCTCAGCGCCTACGTCAAAGAGCGATATCGGATTCCGACCATTTCGCCGGTCATCGTCAGGAACTTCTTCAATGAGCAGAATCATCAAGGCGCGGAGATCAACGATGTCGGGTTCTGGGTGGAGCTTTTTCGGAGATTCGGTGTTCGCTATCTGGTGGCAGGAACCGTTGAGATGTTTGACGTCTCCCGCTTCATGACGGGTCAGCCGATGGTCGGCGGGTACGAGGCGTTCAAGGGGGAGGTCAGTATCACGTTCGCGGTCTATGACCTGGAACGGACAGCGTTTTCTTCAACACCTGTCGCAGTCAAGAAAGGGGAGGCTGCAGGTGAGTTCGCAGATCGGTCCCTGACGCTCACGCTCTTCGGAAAACAATCCGACCGGACGGTTGAATACCGGGAGCTCGACAAGATCCGTTTCGGCAGCGAAGACTTCAACCGGACCGTGATAGGTCAGGCCTGCTTTCAGCTGGGTGAGCGTCTCGCGCTGCAACTCGAGAGCGCGATGCCAGGCATCAGAGCGTGGGCAATGACAGATCCCGACAGTCTTCTCCGTTTGGGACAATCATTGGACACTCTCTCACTCAGCTTCAAGCCGTTGACGATATCCGGTACGGTGGTCTTCGTTGAAGGGCAGAACGCGTTCATCAATCTTGGCAGCGAGGACGGTGTTCGTCCCGGCCAGGAAATCCTTGTTCATCGCGACCCGATGGCGCAGGATGCTGCAGCGGGTGAGATTGGACAACTCCGCGTGGTTGAGGTGCGCGGGCCTCACCTTTCGCTTGCCCGCATCGTGAATGGACAGAAATCGATCAGAGTCAAAGACAAGATCAGCGTGACTGTGATTCGATGATCTCCTTGCTTTTCACTCATCCCTTTGGTATTATTGACAAACCACAGGGAAGCTCACGCGCACAGTCATCCGCTTTATGGAGCAGGCCGTAAACTTCACGAGGCAGCATCAAGTACACCATGATGCAGTAGACCCCCCAGCGCCGCAGCCCCATCTCACAACGTCATCTGCTCATTCGGAGAACACCACGTCAGACGCAAAGCGGTATGCGAAAATCAAGCTGAGGATCGGCTTGGTGGGCACCGCACTGTATTTCATCTTGAGCGTTGTTCTCCTCGCAAGTGGTGCGACACGGGTTGTTGAGGAGGGGGTGCGACTCTATGTGGTCAACGACTACATCGCTGTGCTTGTCTTCGCAGCATTGCTGGGTCTCGCCAAGACTCTTCTGACGCTGCCACTCCAGTACTATTCGGGTTACTATCTCGAGCACAAATTCAATCTTTCCAATCAGACGTTGTCGGCCTGGATACTGGAAGGGCTCAAAGGACTGCTCGTCAGCCTTCCGATTGTGACTCCCCTGATTCTGGCGTTCTACTATTGCCTGAAGTCGTTCGGATCGCTATGGTGGCTTCCCGTGGGCTCGCTTCTCTTTCTTGTTTCTGTGGTTCTGGCGAGGCTCGCCCCGGTGCTCATTTTCCCGATTTTCTATAGATTCCAACCCTTGTCAGATGGCGAGCTCAAATCGAAAATCCTCCGGCAGTGCCACAGCGTAGGTATGTCTGTCCAGGGCGTGTTCGTTTTTGATATGAGCAAGAATACGAAGAAAGCCAACGCTGCGTTTGCCGGCATCGGGAAGTCGAAACGGATCATCCTTGGGGATACCCTTGTTGCGAACTTCCAAGATGAGGAAATCGAGACTGTGTTTGCCCATGAACTGGGACACTACAAGCTTCGGCACATCATGGTGATGATGGCGCTCGGCACGCTCAACAGCTTCCTGGGCCTGTATCTGACGGCAATGATGTATGAACAGAGCCTGACGTGGTTTGGATTCACATTCATCGAGCAAATTGCAGCCCTGCCGTTGCTCGCGGTCTGGCTTGGTCTTTACTCCCTTGTGACGAATCCTCTGACGAACATCGTCTCCCGGTCTCATGAACGTGCCGCCGACAGGTTCGCAGTTCGTCTGACCGGAAACGGCGAGGCCTTCGTGAACGCGCTGAAGAAACTTGCGACGATCAATCTCGCTGACGTGTCGCCCCATCCGGCGGTGGAATTCCTGTTCCACAGCCATCCGTCGATTGAAAAGCGCATCCGCGCGATAGAGACTATGGGTGATCCGTCCGCGAACGGGAGTCTTCAATGATCGTTTCATTATTCAAAATGTTCCTGATGTGGTTCGTCGCGATGCCCTTGTCTATCATCGCACTCCTGACCACGCCGCTTGATCGGAGCGGTCGGATGTACCATGGGGTGACCAGGATTTGGTCGCATTTCATCATGTGGCTTTTTGGCATCAACGTCAGAAGCAAAGGGGCGGAATTCATCGACCCGTCGAAACACTACATCTACATTTCAAACCATGCGAGTGCGTTCGACATACCGGCTGTCGTTGTCGGCATCCCGGACGATATCCGTTTCATTCTCAAAAAGGAGTTGACGAGAATTCCCATCTGGGGGTGGGCGCTCAAGTATGGTCACTATATCACGATCGACCGCGGGAAGGCGAGGGATGCAAGAAAGAGTCTGGAAGAGGCGGCTGATCGCATGCGCAACGGGGCTTCGGTCATTCTTTTCGCCGAGGGAACGCGTACGCGGGACGGAAAGCTTCAACCCTTCAAACGCGGTGCTTTTACGCTTGCCGTGAAGGCCGGAATTCCTATTATCCCCGTGACCATCAATAATACCTTCAGGATACTTCCCAGGGGGTCGATGCATGTACATCCCGCAGACATCGAATTGGTCTTCGGCAAACCCATTCCCACCGCGGATGTCGCAGGTAGGGAAGATGAACAGCGGCTGGTGGAGCGGGTGCGCGAAGCAATTGCCAGCAACTACATTGAACAAGGATAGGCTTCACCATGTCCGTGACACGAAAGGATGTCGAGCACATCGCGAAGCTTGCCCGGCTTGAGTTCACCGATGAGGAAAAGGCGACATTCACTCATCAGCTGAACGCCATCCTCGCGTATGTCGAGCAGCTGAACACGCTCGACACAAGCAACGTCGAACCGCTGTCTCACGTCATTGAACTCGACAACGCGTTTCGTGAGGACGTTCTCAGGCCAGGATTGACCCAGGAGGAAGCTCTGAAAAACGCCCCGGTGAAAACGGAGAAGTTTTTCAAGGTCCCGAAAGTCATAGGGGACCGGTAATCATGGCGCGAATCATCGCAGTCATCCCCGCGAGGTATGCGTCGCAGCGGTTGCCGGCCAAGCCGCTGGTTGATCTTCTCGGCAAGCCGATGATTCAGCGCGTCTACGAACAGGTGCAACAGGCAACGTTGCCAACCCGGGTTGTCGTAGCGACCGATGACGATCGAATCGCCGTCGTTGTCAGGAAGTTCGGCGGAGATGCCGTGATGACCTCGCCGGAGATCAAGAGCGGAAGCGACCGTGTCGCTGCCGTCGCACGCGAAATCCAGGGGGACATCTTTGTCAATGTGCAGGGGGACGAGCCCCTCATCGCGCCGGAGATGATCGATGAAGCCGTACGTGTGGTCCTCGAAGACCCATCGGCGGTGGTCGGAACACTGGTCAAGAGGATTGAATCGACAGAAGAACTTTTGAATCCGGGCGTCGTGAAGGTCGTTGTCAGTGCTGACTCCGACGCTCTTTATTTCTCGCGGTCCGTGATTCCATTTGTTCGGGATGTTCACGATCAGTCGCAGTGGATTCAACGCCATACGTTCTACAAACATATCGGACTGTATGTCTACCGAAGGGATTTCCTCCTGAGCTACGCCGCGATGCCCGAGTCGGGCCTCGAGCGGGCTGAGAGACTGGAACAACTCAGGATCCTGGAGCGAGGGTACAGGATCAAGGTTGGCATTACTCAGCACGATAGCGTCCCGATCGACACTCCAGATGACGTGAGGCGTGTAATTGACATCTTACAAACCAAACGATAGAGCATTCATTTTTCCAGAGTGAATCAAGCCATGCCAAGAAATCACGTCAAACATATCTTTGTCACCGGTGGTGTGGTGTCCTCGCTGGGAAAGGGGATTGCCGCTGCCTCACTTGGGCTCCTGTTGAAATCGCGCGGACTGAGGGTCACTATTCAAA
>QYQB01000205.1 GCA_007280275.1 bacterium
CCACATGAAGGCCGCCTTCAGACTCTGCTCGACAAGCTCGTCAAGCCGGTCATGATTTCTAATGCCGGCCAATCTGGGACCATAGACAACATTTTCATAGATGCTCATCGGCAACGCAATCGGCAGGGCAAAGACCATTCCTGCTTTTTTCCGCAGGCTCACGGGGTCATAGCCGTGGCCGTGGATGTCTTCACCGTCCAAGAGCACCCGGCCTTCAAGTTTGAAACCCGGCTCCAGTTCATTCATCCGGTTCAACGTTCGAAGGAACGTAGTCTTGCCTGATCCGGCAGGACCGATAACCCCGAGGATCTGCGAAGCCGGAATCTTCATACAGACGCGTTTCAACAACTGACTGTTGCCCCAGTATACCGATAAATCCTGTATGTCGAATTTACAGTTCATCAATTCACGTCGGTATTCAGGACCTCTTGGCAATGAATCGATTCATCATCCAGTACGCGGTGAGGTTGATGAGGAGTACCGCGATGATGAGTGTGGCAGCAGTGCCGTAGGCGTTCTCCGAGGATATTCCCTCCCGTGCGAGGATATAGAAATGTACCGCCATAGTGCGTGTGGAGTCCAAAATTGAACTTGGCAAACGGAGAGAAGAACCGGCTGTGAAAATCACTGCAGCGGTTTCCCCGATAGATCGACCGACGCCCAGCATGATTCCCGTGAGGATCCCTGGCAGCGCGTTAGGGAGAATCACCCTTTTCACTGTTTGCCAACGCGTCGCACCAAGTGAGAAGCTGACCTGCCGGTAGGATTTCGGAACAGCTTTGACAGCTTCCTCCGTGGTCCGGATGATGGTTGGCAGGATCATGAAAGCCAGGGTCAGTCCGCCGGAAAGTATCGACCAGCCCATCCCGAGCGTCGTCACAAAGAAAATGAAACCAAACAAGCCGAAGATGATCGACGGTACGCCGGCAAGGCAGTCTGTGCCGAAGCGGATCATCCTGGTGATTCTCGTTTCCGCGGTGTATTCCGTGAGGTACACTGCTGTGCTGACTCCAAGAGGCGCAGCAACGATGATGGCCAAGAGGGGAAGGATAATTGTGCCTATCAAGGTTGTGAAGATCCCCCCTGCCCGGCCCATATCCTGAGGATTGCTCAGGAGAAAATCAATGCTTACGGCCGGCAGACCTTTTTGCAGCACAAAGACAATAATGAAAGCAAGAACGCCCAACGTGAGGAGGGTGGCACCGCCCAGGATCGTGACTGCAAGCCGCTGGGTATATCGCGGGTGGATTCTCATTTCTTCGCGACCCTTTTCCTCAAGGCAACGATCGCAACCGAATTAAGGATAATGATCACAACAAAGAGAACCACGCCCGTCGCGAAGAGGGCCTCGCGATGAAGGCCGGTGGCATAGCTCATCTCCAGGGCAATGTTTGCCGTCAACGACCTCACAGAGTCCAGTGCTGAATGAGGGATTTTGACAGCATTGCCGGCGACCATAATCACGGCCATTGTCTCGCCGATCGCACGCCCCATACCGAGGATGATACTGGCAATGATCCCTGACTTCGCTGCCCGAACCGTCACCATGTGAATGGTCTGCCATGTCGTTGCGCCAAGGGCCAGAGATCCTTCGCGGTAAGACTGAGGAACCGCTTGAATCGAGTCAATGGAGATGCTGATGACGGTGGGGAGTATCATGATTCCAAGGATGATGCAGGCTGCCAGAAGAGAGAGGCCCGGCCCTCCGAGGTAAGTGCGAATCAGCGGAGCCAGAACCATGACACCGATGAAGCCATAGACTACGGAGGGGATGGCAGCCAGGAGCTCAATGGTGGGCTTGACGACGCGCATTACTGATTTGGGGACGAATTCGCTGAGAAAGATCGCTCCCGCAATGCCGAGCGGCGCCCCGACAACCATCGCTCCCAATGTCACCCACACAGACGCAGCGACCATGGGAAAGATCCCAAACTTCCCTGCCTGGGGCTCCCAGTCGGAAGTGAGAAGGAAATCGTGGAGGCCGTACCGGAAGATGAAGGGCAATCCCTCATTGAGGATGAAGAGGGCAATCAGAAGAAGGGCGGAGATCGCAGAGAAGGCTGTCACCGACAGAATTCTCTGAACTCCCTTTTCACCGATCACATTCATCGAGCACCTTGACGGGAGAGAGTCAGTTCACTTGGCTGGTATCAATCCATTGGCCTTGATGGTTTGCTGGCCGTCAGCCGAAAGAATGTAGTCAATGAAGTTCTGGACTTCTCCCAGCGGAGTTCCCTTGACGAGGAGATAGATCGGTCTGACCAGTTTGTAGCTCCCGGTCGTTATCAGTTCCGTGGTACACTCCTGTCCGTCAATCTTGATGGCTTTGATCTTGTCATTCAGAAGCCCGTGTGACAGATATCCGATGGCGTTCGGATCGTTTGCCACTGTCTCACGGATCGTGCCGTTGGAATCTTGAATGAGGGCGTCTTTGGTCAGACTAATCTCCGTTACAATCTGCTCAAATGAAGAGCGGGTCCCAGACCCTGCCTCACGGGAAACCACCGTGATTGGCGAGTCCGCACCCCCAACCTCTTTCCAATTCTTGATCTTGCCGTTGAAAACCTCCCTTACCTGTTGCATAGTGAGGTTGATGACTTTGTTGGCAGGATTGAGTACAAGCGCGATGCCATCCCGGGCGACAATCGTGGGCGTCAGTTGTTTCGCTTCCTCGGGTAGTACCACAAGATCGGCCATCCCGATCTGTGCTGCACCGGAGATTGCCGTCTGGACGCCAACCGCTGATCCGCCGCCCTGCACCGTGATGGAGACGTTTGCATGGGTACTCATGTATTGTTCGGCCAGCTTCTCCGCAAAGGGCTGGAATGCAGTTGAACCAGCCAACGTAATCGATGTCTTGCTCTTGCCACACCCGCCCATCAACGAAGCGATGACAAAGATCGATAACAGAACGATCATTCTTCTATGCATGGAATTCTCCTTCAGGTTCAAAACGTGGAACGATTGAATATTCGTTCAAGTCAGAGACGTCGGTTTCTATCGAACGTGATCCCGGGCTGGGATGATGAAGGAAGAGGAATCGAGAGCAACGAAATCCTTCGCGCTGATTACACTTTTGCGCTAAGGACTTTTTCTTCCAGAGTCTTTCGGTAGCGACGAAGCTTCGATCGAAACTCCGGATGTTTGCCGGCCATGATTGCTATCGCCAGCAACGCGGCGTTTGCAGCGCCATCAATCGCGACTGTCGCGACCGGAATGCCGGCCGGCATTTGCACAATTGAAAGCAGCGAATCCAAACCGTTCAAGGACTTTGATCTGATGGGTATCCCGATGACTGGAAGCAACGTCTTCGCAGCCACAACACCGGGCAGGTGCGCTGCCCCTCCGGCCGCGGCGATGATCACCTCCAAATTGCGCGATTCAGCTTCTGCTGCATACTGAAAGGCCTGGTCCGGCGTGCGGTGTGCGGAAAGGACCTTCATCTCGAACGGGATTTCGAATTCCTTCAGGATCGTCCGAGCCGGCTCCACCGCCTCAAGATCTGATGCACTCCCCATCATGATGCCGACGAGAGGACGCTCCTCACGTGTTTTCCGTTTGATAGCCATACGCATGCGTGTGTTCGGAGTGAATAGAAAAGTTCAACTGATCTGTAGAAGCTTATGCTCTTGAAGAACGAGCAAGAGCGACCTGATTGGCAATGAGCGACGCTGTTGCTCCCGCACCGAATCCATTGTCGATATTCACAACCGTCAAACCCGGAGCACACGATTGCAGCATCGTCATCAGAGCTGCCTGACCGTGGCCTCCGTAGCCATATCCGGTGCTCGTGGGCACGCCGATCACCGGCACACCGACAAGGCCTCTCACAACAGATGGCAGAGCTCCTTCCATGCCGGCAACGACAACGATCGCGGAAACGTCATTTGACAGGACTTCCTTGAGCGGCTCGAGAAGCCTATGGATACCGGCGATTCCAACATCATAATGAGCGAATACCTGGCAACCCATCACCTCCGCGGTCACGCGTGCTTCTTCTGCGGTCGGGATATCTGATGTACCAGCAGCCAGTATCGCGATCTTTCCACCGGATCGCGGCGTTGCCACTCCCTTTTTGCGCACAATGACGGTGCGGCCAAGGACATTTCGCTCGATCTGCAATTTCTTACCGAGTCCCCGCTTGATGGCTACCGCACACTCTTCACTGACTCGCGTCGCCAAGGCCACACCGGAGGCCTCTGCCATACGTCGCAGCGCTTCTACCACCTGGCCGTGCGTTTTCCCTTCGGCGAGGATAGCTTCGGGAATCCCCGTCCGTTCGGAGCGGTGCACATCGAGCTTGGCAAATCCCTCGACGATGCCGATATGATCCATGTTGTGATGACCCATATTCACCGGGGAATAATATACTCGAAAATCAAGAAAACAACATGAGAAAAAAGGAAGCAAAATCGGGGGATGTTGAACTAACCTTGCGAGGCGCGACGCAATCTGTCCATGACCGTCGCCCCGAGGCCATCTTCCTCGACGCTTTCGACGACGATGACTTCGACTCGCATGGCATCAAGTTCACGCAGAGTGCGGAACAGATGGCGTGCAAAAATATCGATGGACGATGGAAGTACTCTGTAGAATTCCCCGGACTCCAGTTTCGCGAGGAGCGCTGAATGCACAATAGTACCAACCGTTCTGCCAGCCTGCCGCTGTTCCTGCATCAGCGTAGCGAAAGCAGCAGGATCGCCATGGCGAACCAGCAGGACTTGCGCTTTTGGAGCGTAATGACGATGGCGCGTTCCGGGTGAACGCCTGCTACGATCTCCTGTCGAATCCGTCACAACCGGACCGATGACCTCCTCGATCCGCTCTCTGGTCAATCCTCCCAGGCGTAGAATAACGGGGGGATCCACGGTGACATCGACAACCGTAGATTCCATACCGATAGTCGTCTGTCCGGAATCGAGAATCACCTCGATCTGCCCCCTGAGATCGTCATAGACATGCTGCGCCGTCGTTGGGCTTGGTTTGCCGGAGAGATTTGCGCTGGGCCCAACGATTCCTTCGCCCAAAGCCCGAATCAATGCCAGCGCCACAGGATGGTCCGGCATTCGGACGGCCACGGTGTCGAGGCCAGCCGTCACCAGATCGGAAACAAGGATGGTGCGCTTCATCACCAGCGTAAGCGGTCCCGGCCAGAATGCTTCTCCGAGCATCTTTGCCTTGTCTGGAATCTCATCCACAATGTCGTCGAGCTGTTTGGTGCCCGCGACATGGACGATCAATGGATTGTCCGGCGGACGACCCTTGACATCAAAGACTTTCTTCACCGCCTCAAGGTTGAGTACATCCGCGCCGAGGCCATAGACTGTCTCGGTGGGAAAGGCCACAAGGCCGCCACGACGCAGCACATCAGCCGCCTGCGCGATGATATCGGCGTCAAGAGCCCCAGGGGAAACCGGAAGTATCCTTGTTTC
>QYQB01000030.1 GCA_007280275.1 bacterium
CGGCTCATACGTTCGCACGATGAACAGAAGAGATTTCGCTGTGGAGCCTCCTGCGGCCACGTTGCTGGACCTTCTGCACGAGGAGGGGATTGCGACCATCGGAGTGGGCAAGATCGACGACTTGTTCTGTGGCCGCGGGTTGAAGGAAACGATACACACGAAGACGAACCTTGAAGGTATTCGTGCCACAATCCATGCCGCAGATCGACTGCAGCGCGGGTTTGTGATGACAAACCTTGTCGATTTTGATATGCTGTTCGGCCATCGTCAGGATCCCCGGGGGATGGCATCTGCTTTGGAGGAGTTCGATCGCGAGCTCCCATCACTTCTCGAAGTTCTGGGAGAGGGGGATCTTCTCCTGATGACCGCGGACCACGGGAACGATCCGACCGATCGAAGCAGCGACCACTCGCGAGAGTATGTTCCGCTGCTGGTTTCCGTGAAAGGCGGCAAGCGGAATGTGGATCTCGGTATTCGCCCATCATTTGCGGACGCGGCGAAAACGGTGTCGGAGTACTTCTCTCTGCGTGCGTCAGCATCTCTTGCAGGGAACAGTTTCCTTCATCTGGTGGTCTAATCATGGAAAAGCAGGACGATCGCCCCTCTCAAAGTCGATTCTACGGCCGATAGGGTCAAGGACGACGCCCGGGGGCGTCGGGCCAAGGCTTTTGCACGCATCAGAAACAGCGACGATCGAACTTTTTGGTGCCTCTCCGGTGTTAAGGAGATAGGGGGCAGTAAGGGTCCAGTGACCAAAAGGTTCTCATTGATAAAGAGGTACAAGCGTACATGGTGAAGATCAGCAAACAATACACGAATAGGGAAAGCCAGTCTCTCGACAAGTACCTCCAGGAAATTGGGAAGGTCGACCTCCTGACTCCTCAGGAAGAAATTGACCTTGCCCGTCGAATCAAGAAGGGGGATCAGAAGGCACTCGAGAAGCTGACCAAGGCCAATCTCCGTTTTGTCGTCAGTGTCGCAAAGCAATATCAGAATCAAGGATTATCCCTTGGAGACCTGATCAACGAAGGGAACCTCGGACTCATCAAAGCTGCGAAGCGATTCGACGAAACGCGCGGGTTCAAGTTCATCTCCTACGCCGTCTGGTGGATCCGACAATCGATTCTGCAGGCGCTCGCGGAGCAGTCCCGAATCGTGCGTTTGCCGTTGAACCGTGTCGGGGCGCTGAACAAGATTGGCAAAGCATTCAGTACACTCGAACAGGAATTCGAACGGGAACCGAGCGCCAGCGAGCTCGCAGAGGAACTCGACATGTCGCTGTTCGAGGTGTCGGACACGCTCAAGATATCGGGACGGCATCTGTCGATGGACGCTCCGTTCGCTCAGGGAGAAGACAACCGCCTGCTGGACGTCATCCAGGATCAGCGGCAGCCCTCTCCTGACCATCAACTGATGGAAGAATCACTGAAGGTGGAAGTTCGCCGCGCGTTGAACACGCTGAGCGAACGAGAGGCGCAAGTGATCCGACTGTACTTCGGACTCGATCAAGAGCACTCACTCACACTGGAAGAGATCGGTGAGAAGTTCAATCTTACGCGGGAGCGCGTCAGGCAGATCAAAGAGAAGGCGATCCGTCGTTTGCGACATGCATCCCGGAGCAAAGCCCTGAGGGCTTACCTAGGATAATGAGCCGAAAGAGACAAGCTTCGTGTGAAAAGCCTCGGCGTCAGCCGGGGCTTTCTTTGTTCTTTAGGGTGGATTCCGCTGAATCCTTCTGGTTCCTTCTGGCGTTCTTTTTGCTGACCGGCGCAGCGAGCATCGTTGGAGGTTGCGGTCCGACTTCTCCCCGCTTCAGAAGCGGAGAATCGAAACCACCACAGTCGTCGGGTCGGACAGAATCAGCTCGATCGGGGAAAGACTCGGTTCAGACGACGCCGGAGGATGTCGAGACGTCTTCGGAAGCCGCTGAGAAAGTCGTGTCGGGCAATCGGACCTTCAAGAGCGAAAAGAACTCTTCGATTTCGAATCTGGACCGGGCGAAGATGATGCGCGAGATCTCGAAGATGATGGGTGTTTCGTACAAACTCGGCGGTGGTGATGAAAACGGTATCGACTGTTCTGCCTATACAATGATGGTATACAAGAACTCAATTGGGAAGCTGCTGCCGCGCAGCAGCGCAGAGCAATTCAGAATCGGGCTTCCGGTCGACTCTGGGGATCTGAAATTCGGAGACCTGCTGTTTTTTGACACGACAGGTGATCCAGCCTCGCACGTGGGTATTTATCTCGGCGATGATCTCTTCGCTCACGCCAGCGTTTCTCTCGGCGTGACGATTTCATCGCTTGAGAGTTACTATTACAAGCAACGATACAACGGGGCGCGTCGGGTCGTTGAGTGAGTTGCATCCAAGCGTTGTCGTGAGTATATTTTCCAGTCCAGGATAATCGCTCCCCCGGGTGGAGCAGTTGAGAATTGCCAATGTCCATTCTACCAATTTATCTATACGGAACCGAGGTTCTGCGCAAGAAGGCAAAGGCGATCCCGAGGCTTGATCACTCCGTCATCAAGCTTATGTACGATCTGGCTGAAACGATGCACAAGGCGAACGGAATTGGCCTGGCAGCGACACAAGTCGGGGAGTTGCGCCGAATGCTCGTTGTCGATCTCGCGGCGATTGAGCGCGGTGTGACCGAAGAGGACGAGGGGAAAGAGCCGCCCCCCGGTACGGAAGCAAAGGTCCTTGTCATGATTAATCCGGAAATCGCGGAAGCGGAAGGTTCCGCATCGATGGAAGAGGGCTGTCTCAGCATCCCCGACCTGCGGGCAGAGGTGGATCGTCCCGAAAAGATCAGTGTTCAATACCGGGATGCGAATTTCGATGAGGTGAAGCTGACCGCGGAGGGGATCCTTGCTAGGGTCATCCAGCACGAAGCTGACCACCTGGACGGCATCATGTTCGTCGACCGTGTGGGCAAGACACGCCGCGTCCTCCTGAAAAGTGACCTGAAGAAGATCGAGAAAGGTGAAGTGGACACATCGTATCCATCCATCAGTTCTGTCGAGGTGTGAGCCTTCAGTATGCGAATACTTTTCATGGGCACGCCGGAGTTTGCCATCCCCAGTCTCAGGACTCTGCTCGAACATGGCTACAACGTTGTTTCGGTCGTGACCGCGCCGGACAAGCCCCAGGGACGAGGTCAGAGAATAGCGCCGCCACCGGTTAAGGAATTCGCCCTTCTGCGAAGCCTCCCCATCATCCAGCCGCAGCAACTGAAAGCCCGGGAGTTTGTTTCCGCTGTTTCAGATCTTCAACCGGATCTGATTATTGTGGTCGCGTTCCGGATTCTTCCCCCGGAGGTTTTCACGATTCCACGGCTTGGCTCGTTCAATCTGCACGCATCGGTGCTTCCAAAATTCCGGGGTGCCGCACCGATCAACTGGGCAATCATGCGGGGAGAAGAAGAGACGGGCGTTACCACGTTCTTCCTTCGGGACAAGGTCGATACCGGGTCAATCCTGCTGCAGGCTCGCGTACGGATCGGTCCGGATGACACTGCTGGTGAACTGCATGACCGCCTTGCCGACCTTGGGGCCCAGGTCGTTCTGCAGACAGTCCGTGCGATTGAAGTGGGAAATGTGAGGCCGGTCGCCCAGGATGAAGCCTCAGTCTCGTTGGCCCCGAAAATCTTCCGGGAGGACTGCGAGATCGATTGGAAGAAACCTGCCATCGATATTCACAATTTCGTCCGTGGACTTTCTCCCATCCCTTGTGCCTGGACAAATCACCATGAGAAGGTGCTTCGGGTTTATCGAACCGAACGTGTGGACGACACTGGATCGCTCATGGAGCATGAAGCCGGAGTCATCGCCGACGTACGCGCGGAAAAAGTAATCGTGCGGACGACGGCAGGGCTGATAGCACTTGCTGAAGTTCAGCAGGAGGGAAGAAAGCGAATGGGTGTTGCAGAGTTCCTGCGCGGCTACCCACTGAACGTTGGAGACAGGCTCGGCAAGTTGTAAGCGAATCGGGTCAACGCCCTGCTCTGCCACGTTGTTTGCAAACGGCTTGAAAAAGGAGTATATTCGCACATGAATGTGGCCTCGCAGAAAAGAAAAACGTTAGCTGATCGATGTCGAAAGTAATAGTCATTGCAAATCAAAAAGGTGGTGTTGGCAAGACGACGACAGCAGTGAACCTGGCTGCGTCGCTCGCGGTGGCAGAGAAACGAACGCTTCTCGTCGACGTTGATCCACAGGCAAACGCGACCAGTGGCATCGGCATTTCTCCCCTCGAAGGCCGTACTATCTACGAGGTGATCATTGACGGATTGAATATGGGCTCGACGATTGTCGAGACACAGATGCCTTTTCTCTCCTGTGTGCCTTCCCACATCAATCTCGTCGGTGCCGAAATCGAAATGGTCGAGCTTGAAAACCGGGAGCGGAGATTGTCTCAGGCGATCCAGACTGTCCGGGATCAATATGATTTCATCGTCATCGATTGCCCCCCGTCATTGGGACTCCTGACGCTGAACGCGCTCACGGCCGCCGATTCCATCCTGATCCCCGTTCAATGCGAGTATTTCGCGCTGGAAGGGCTTGGGCAGCTTTTCAGCACCATCAACCTGGTGAAAAAGACCCTCAATCCGAATCTCGATATCGAGGGCGTACTGCTGACGATGTTTGATTCGCGTCTGCGCCTGTCGAATCAGATCGTGGATGAAGTAAAGCGCTATTTTGGGAACAAGGTCTTCAAAACAATCATCTCCCGGAACATTCGCCTGAGTGAGGCTCCAAGTTTTGGCAAGCCAATTATTCTGTACGACGCAATTTGCTCGGGCACGCGGCACCACATGGATCTCGCCAAGGAGGTCCTGGCGAATAACGATGGTCTGACGCCGGAGTCGATTCCGCAACCTCACTCTGCAACAGGACACTGATATGTCTACTCAAAAGAAATCTGTTCTCGGACGGGGGTTGAGCGCCCTGATACCAAAGGCGCCCGTGAAGGAAGTGAGCGTACGGCGCGATGAAATCGGAGAGGACACAGGAGAAGTGGGCATCATGGCCCGCCTCCCGGTCGAACAAATCCGACCAAACCCGTTTCAGCCGCGCACAGAATTCGATCCTGAAACGCTCGCAGAGCTTACCCGCTCCATCGTTGAGAAAGGCGTTATCCAGCCGATAACCGTGCGGCGCGTTGAGGGGGGCTTTCAGCTTGTAACAGGCGAGCGTCGATTACGGGCGGCGCACCAAGCGGGACTCTCCGAAATCCCTGCCTACGTCATTACCGTCGATTCCGATGAGGAGATGCTCGAGCTGGCGTTGATCGAGAACATCCAGCGCGACACGTTGAACCCGATTGAAATCGCACACGCTTACAAACGCCTGATCGACGAATGCCATCTGACGCAGGAAGAAGTGGCTGAAAAGGTGGGGAAGGATCGAACAACCGTTACGAACTTCATCCGACTGCTGAAGCTGCCAATTGAGATCCAGGTCGGAGTCCGAAAGAACCAGATTTCAATGGGGCACGCCCGGGCGCTTATCAACGTCCCGACAGAGAGTATGCAGCTCCGTCTTTATCAGAGAATCGTCGATTCGGGGCTTTCTGTTAGGAGAATTGAACAACTCGCGAAGGCAACAGGTACGTCAACCGACGGTCAGAAGCGAAAGACCCCGGCGCGGGAAACGTCTGCGAGTGTCCAGAGCATAGAAGAGAAGCTGCGGCAGACGCTAGGAACAAAAGTAAACGTGCGGGAACGTGAACATGGAAGGGGCGAGATCGTGGTTGAGTTTTACTCGTTGGATGATCTGGATCGCCTGCTGGACCTGTTTGCTTCCCTCGAAAAGTTCCACTAGATCGTTCGTTTTGCGTCTTCACCCAATGAAAATGGATTGAGCATGGGCAATCAAAAAGTTCTCACCGACAAAGCGCCGAAGCCAATTGGACCGTACAGCCAGGGGATCATTGTCGATGGTCGGTTCGTCTATACCGCGGGACAAGTTGCAATCGACCCCGCGACCAATCAGGTCGTAGAGGGAGACATCAAGGTCCAGACTCGACAGGTCCTGAAAAACATCGAAGCCGTTCTCAGGGCAGCAAATGCTTCCATGGATTCCGTCGTGAAGACGACAGTATTCCTCAAGGACTTCAATGATTTTGCTGCGATGAACGAGGTCTATGCGGAGTTTTTCTCGGGATCAGCTCCCGCAAGAAGCACGGTCGAAGTCGGCCGTCTGCCGAGGGACATGAAAGTCGAGATTGAAGCTGTAGCGGTCATCGAGAAGTAGGATGTTGTGCCCGGCACGATGAAATCTCGGTTGCTCTTACGGAGTTGTCTGCGTTCCATTCTTGTTTGCGGCCTCCTCTGTCTGGTCTATCTGCCAGCGTCCGCTCAATACCGTCTTTCCGCATCACTCCTCAAGCCTGAGTCCTTGCCGCAGGGTACGCTCTTCATCCACCTGTCTGATTCATTGAAGGCCGATTCCACGCAAACGCAGCCGATGCCTCTGGCCCTCAGGTCTCCGGCTACTGCAGTTCTTCTCTCAGCAGTCCTTCCGGGTGCGGGGCAGATCTACACGGGGCGGTATTGGAAGGTTCCCCTCATTCTGGGCTTCGGCGGATATTTTGGTACGCAGTGGTTTCGGATGAATGACCGCTATACAAATGCCCGGTCAGCGTATCAGGAATCAGTGTTGGCGGGGGAGAACAAGGGTCAAGGAAACGCGCAACTTCTGTACGAGCGGGATTTCTATCGTGATCAGCGGGACAGGTTTGCGTTCTACTTCGCGATTACGTACCTCTTGAACCTCGTCGATGCATATGTCGGTGCCAGCCTGTACAACTTTGACGTTGGCGATAATCTTTCCGGCGGTGCGTCGCTCAAGATCAGCATCCCTCTACGCTAGACCTATCTCAGAAACCCCTTGGGAACGATGAGAGTTTCCCGCGTAGCAGATCCGCGAGTGCCCCAGGTAGCGTGGGGAAGCTGAATTCAAATCCCTCCTTCATCAGTTTCTGAGGAACGATTCGTTGCCCGGACAGGACCACATCAGCCATTTCCCCGAGGAGAGCTCTGAGCAAGAAGGCGGGGATCCTGAGAGCGGATGGGCGGTGTAACGCTCTTCCGAGTGCATTGCTGAATTCCCGCATCGTGGTGGATTCGGGGGCTGAAAGATTTACAGGACCCGAAAGGCTGCTTCGTCCAATCGCATACAAGATTGCCCGAACTTCGTCCTCCTCGTGGATCCACGGGAACCACTGGTCACCCGACCCAAGCGGACCTCCAGCAAACAATTCAAAGGGGAATATCATCCTTTGAAGTGCCCCTCCCTCGGAACCGAGGACAATTCCGGTGCGGAGCAGGACAACCCGCACGCCGAACGCCCGGGCAGAAAGAGCAGCAGACTCCCAGTCTGCGCAGAGTCTGCCGAGGAAATCATTCCCAGGCGGATGATCTTCAGTCACAGCGCCTTGCTCAACGTGTCCGTAGTAGCCCACAGCGGAAGCGTTGAGAAAGACCGAAGGCTTCACTGTCGAAGCTCCTATCGCCTCGACCAGGGCGTTGGTGGAGTCTATGCGGCTTGAGTAGAGCTCTTGCTTACGAGTCTTCGACCACCATCTCGATGCAACCGACTGGCCGGAGAGGTTGACGACGGCCTCGGCTCCGTCGATGTGCTTAGTCCAATCTCCCTGGTTTTTTCCATCCCACTGTCCGTAGCTAAGACGGGCATGTTTCGTCGTCCTGCCGCTTGCGGGATTTCTTGTCAGCACGACAACCGATATCTGTGAATCGAGCAAGCGCGACGTCAGTTTCTGACCTATGAACCCAGTGGCACCGGCGAGAACCATTTTCAGCATTGCTTTTCTCCTCTGGAGGTACATAACCAGAATTCTTGACTAATTCCAGACGGTGAGAGGCCCCCTTGCCTGGTGTTTACCTTGCTCTTATGGCGATTTTCAGCTATATTTTCACTGCTAATGCGGAGTAAAGGGTGATTTGATGGCACTTCCACTCTTTACTCTTTCTGTTTTCTGGAACACTCGATTTGTACCCGGGTCACTGAAGGTTCATGAAGCACATCCGAAATTTCTGCATTGTCGCCCACATTGATCATGGGAAGTCTACCCTCGCCGACAGGATCCTTGAGCTGACCGGAGCAATCTCGTCCCGCAACATGACCAAACAGGTGCTGGACGACATGGAGCTTGAGCAGGAACGCGGTATCACGATCAAACTTCATGCGATTCAGATGCAATACAAAGCAATCGACGGGCAGCAGTACACGCTCAATCTGATCGATACCCCGGGACACGTCGATTTCACGTACGAGGTTTCCCGCTCTCTTGCAGCGTGTGAAGGGGCTATCCTTGTTGTCGATGCCACTCAGGGTGTGGAAGCCCAGACCATTTCCAATCTCTACCTCGCAATCGATGCAGGTCTTGAGATCATTCCTTTCATCAACAAGATCGATCTTCCCAGTGCCAAGACGATGATCGACACTGTGAAGCGTCAGGTTGTGGAACTGCTCGGCTGCAGCGAAGAAGACATTTTGATGGGGAGCGCAAAGTCAGGTTTGGGAACTCACGAAGTCATTGAAGCCATCGTGAAGAGGGTGCCGGCGCCGTCAGGAGATCCGCAAGCCCCCTTGCGAGCATTGATTTTCGATTCCGTCTTCGACGACTATCGAGGTGCTATTGCCTATGTGCGGGTGGTTGACGGTGTGCTCAAGGAAAAGGATCAGATAAAATTCTTCTCGAACGACAAGCATTTTCAGGCTGAGGATGTCGGGATTCTTGAAATGACACGGAAACGCGTGGGGAGCCTTTCGGCGGGAGATGTCGGCTTCGTCATAGCGAATGTAAAAGACGTCCACGATACCAAAGTGGGGGATACAATCACTCATGCCGACAAACCTGCGGCGGAGCCCCTGCCTGGCTACAAAGACGCCAAGCCGATGGTTTTCAGTGGCGTATACCCGTCCAACACGGACGCGTTCGGAGAATTGAGAGATGCGCTTGAAAAGCTCCGGCTCAATGACGCATCACTGATGTTCGAGCCTGAAAGCTCGCTTGCGCTGGGTTTTGGTTTCCGATGCGGATTTCTTGGCCTTCTCCATATGGAGATCGTCCGGGAGCGTCTGGAACGGGAGTACAACCAGTCACTCATCAACACCGTCCCGAATGTTGAGTACCGTGTCATCAAGTTGGACGGTGAAGTTATGCTTGTCGACAACCCTGCGTTCATGCCTCCGGCGATCGAGATCGAAAAGGTGGAAGAGCCCTTTATCAAAGGCCAGATCATCGCGCCGACCGAGTATATCGGTTCCATCATGAAGCTCTGTATGGACCGGCGGGGGATTCACAAGAACACAACTTATATTTCCCCGGAGCGGGCTGATATCCAATACGAGCTTCCCCTGGCTGAGATCATTTTCGATTTTTACGACAAGCTCAAGTCCATTTCGCGAGGGTATGCGTCGTTCGACTACGATTTTATCGAAAATCGCGAATCAGACCTCGTCAAGCTGGACATCCTGCTGAACGGAGAATCTGTCGATGCGCTTTCGACCATCGTGCATCGGTTGAAATCGTATGAATGGGGCCGGAAGATGTGCTCGAAACTTCGAGAGCTCATCCCACGTCAAATGTTTGAAGTCGCAATCCAGGCGGCTATCGGCAGCAAGGTGATTGCTCGGGAGACCATCAGCGCCATGCGGAAGAACGTGCTGGCCAAATGTTATGGCGGAGACATCAGCCGCAAACGAAAGCTCCTGGAAAAACAAAAAGAAGGAAAGAAACGGATGAAACAGGTTGGCAGGGTTGAGATTCCTCAAGAAGCCTTCCTCGCTGTTTTGTCCATGGAGGATTGAATGAAAGAGTCACGGAAAGTGAAACAGGAGGAAGCAACCGACGACAGGCCACTCAAAGCAAAGGTGCTCGCCTTTCTGAAAGAGCTGGGCATTGTCTTCGGTGCGTTCCTTGTTCTCAACAATTTTGTCATTGCGTCCTTCCTCGTTCCGACCGGATCGATGGAGAATGAGGTGATGACTGGCGACCTTCTCTTTGTCAACAAGTTCATCTATGGTGGAACATCCCCGAGAAACATCCCCTTCACAAATGTCCGCCTTCCCTGGTTCCGCATCCCTGGATTTCGGGATGTTCAACGGGGAGATGTCATTGTCTTTGTATTCCCGGGGAACCGTGACGAAGTCGCTCCCGAAGATTTTACCTTCTATCTGAAGCGTTGCGTTGCTCTGCCCGGTGACACGCTGCAGGTTATCAAGAGAGTTCTTTATGTCAATGGCCAGCCGGCTCCACTGCCGAAAAACTTGCACTTCAGCTTTCCGCGGATGGGCAATCCGGGCAGTGTGGATGATCGGCTCTTCCCGCATGGGGTTCAGTGGAATGAAGAAAACTATGGCCCCGTCGTCATTCCAAAGAAAGGTATGACCGTTCAGATCGATCCGAGGACTATCCAGGCGTGGGACACGTTCATACGCCGCGAAGGACACACACTCGCTGTCAATGGGGACCGGATCGAGATTGACGGAAAACGGGCGACAGAGTATACGGCTCAACGCGACTACCTTTTCGGAATGGGGGATCACAGGGACAACAGCCTTGATAGCCGCTATTGGGGCTTCATACCAAAGGATAACCTCGTAGGGACTCCGGTTCTCGTCTATTGGTCGTGGAACACCGATATCCCGATCTACAGCATTTTCTCGAAACTTGCCTCGGTTCGTTTGGGCAGGATAGGCACGATCATCAAGTAGGGAAAGTGGACGAGGACCAGCGGCACATACCGACGAGTACGACCTCAAGCGGAAACCCTTCCGACCTGGCGCATGAATCTCCTGAGACCGGTGGATCAGCGAGTCCGCCATTCGGGCGGCGTGTGACGAGTTACCTCAAGACGCTCTTATTCACCGTGCTTGTCGCGTTTCTGCTGAAGACGTTTGTTATCGAGGCATTTCGGATTCCTTCCGGTTCCATGGAAAACACGCTTCTTGTGGGCGACTTCCTCCTCGTCAACAAGATTGCGTATGGGTTGAAGACACCCCGGTACATTCCGCTGACCAATCTGGCGATTCCATCATTCACGTTGCCCGCTTTCGGAAGCGTCCGGCGAGGGGATGTTGTTGTGTTCGAATATCCTGGAAGGCACAGCGATGCCGAAGGAAACGAGCCGACGTACTATATCAAACGTTGTGTCGGAATTCCTGGCGACACGGTCGTGATCCGATCGGGACAAGTGATTGTCGATGGCCGCGAGGTATTGCCGCCATCTCATGCAAAGTCGTCTTATGCAGGCCGGGCTCGTTGGAGGGAAGCAGGTCCCAACGGTGGCTCCGGTTCGGTCGATGGGAACAACTTTGGTCCGACCATCGTCCCAAAGAAGGGCGACGTAATCAGTCTGACCGCCGGTTCGGCGGCGGAATGGAGAGAATTTGTGGAGCGGGAGCACCATCGGCTTGAGATCGGCTCGAATGGAAAGATCCTGGTCGATGGAATTGAGACGAACAGCTACACGGTGAGACGTAACTACTATTTCATGCTGGGAGACAACCGGGGGAACAGTCTCGACAGCCGGTTCTGGGGATTTCTCCCGGAGGGCAACATTGTCGGAGAGGCTCTGGTTGTCTATTGGTCCTGGGATCCTGA
>QYQB01000117.1 GCA_007280275.1 bacterium
GAGTAATGGAGTATTGGAGTACTCGAGTATTGTCCCCGGGGGACGGAGGCTACTATTCCTCAAGCACCTCGTTGTTCGTCAGCGGCATCCGTTTCACACGGATGCGGTCGATGACGCGATCGGTTATTTGTTCTACCGTGAATTCAATTCCATGGACACGGACACTCTCACCGTCGACCGGGATATGCCCGAGCTGTTCAAGGAGAAATGCTCCGATGGAAAGAATATCTTTGGGGGACAGTTCCACATTGATGAGTTGCTCGACCTCGTTCGTCGTCACGCTTGCATCCACCAGGTACTCGCCGTCGTTGAGTTTGATGATCTCGGGAGATTCACGGTCAAATTCATCCTGGATGGGACCCACCAGTTCCTCGAGCACGTTTTCAAGTGTAATGAGCCCCGCTGTGCCGCCGTACTCATCCGCCAGAATAACCATGTGCGTCTTGCGCTGAAGCATGGTTTCAAGAACTCTCTCCAGGCTGACGGTCTCCGGCAGAAAGGTTGCATCACGCAGTACCGACTCGAGCAAGAAATTCGGCGTGTGGTCGCGATCCTGCTTGAAAATGTCTTTTGTATAGACGAGAGCAACAATATTATCGATAGAGTCTTTGTAGATAGGGTAACGGGAAAACTTGTTGGTCCGCATCACGGCCAAATTGTCTGTCACCGGCGCTGCCAGTGACAGAGTGACCATTTCTGTCCGCGGTACCATGCAATGCCGGGCTTGTTTGCGCCGGAAGTCCATGGCGTTCAGGAGAATGTTCTTGCTCACCGTCGAACCCTGTTGTTCACGTGCCAGGATGAGTCTCAGTTCTTCCTCCGAGTGCGCCAGCTCGGCACCGCCCGAAACCTTGAGACCCATCAGGCGCAGGACACCGTTGGCGGAAATGTTCAGCAGCCAGATGACCGGTTTAAGGACCGTGTAGAAAATCGAAAGCGGATAGGCGACCCAGAGTGTGGTGGCGGATGGCTTCTGGATTGCGAGCCACTTTGGGGCTTGTTCCCCCAGAACGATGTGAAGGGCCGTTATCAGCGAAAAGGCGACTGCATACGAAATACCGTGGATCAGCTTCTCGCTTTCAATGCCCATACTTTGAAACAGCGGCTGGAGCTTGCTCGCCACGAGCGGTTCGCCGATCCACCCGAGGGCGAGGCTGGTCATGGTAATACCGACCTGCGTGGCGGAGAGATAGAGATCGAGGTGCGAAATAACTTCTCGTGCCACTCGCGCGCGCCGGTTCCCCTTGGCAACGAGCGGCTCAATCTGCGTCATGCGCACCTTGACAATGGCGAACTCCGCCGCTACGAAGAACCCGTTGAGGAAGACGACGAGAAAAACAATACCTATGTTGAGAATGTATTCCACGGTCAATGGGAGTATGAGAGATCGGGATTCGGGAGTCAGAATTCAGAAGTCAGAATCAACAAAACTCTGCTGAATTCTGGATTCCATCTTCGACATTCCCTCTACACAATATACTTTGATTTTGAGCGGTGTTCAAGAAAGGCATTACTCGGTAAAAACGAGGAGAACGCTTCAATTCAGACAATTGCTGAATCATCTGGCGCTAGTGCCGCAACTGCTCGGCAATCCACGTGAGGTAGGCTTCCATCTTGCCGAGGAAGTTGATGTAGGCGGTCGACCATTCGATAGGGTTGGCCGGCTGAGACTTTCCCAAACATTCTTGAAATAGCTTCGACACCGACGTCGCAATGCGGTGCTTGCTTTCCTCGACGACGGCTTCCATCGCAGATGAGTAGTACGCGCGCAGGTTGTTGATCTCCCATCGCACGCGCGCTTCTGGCGTCTGCTTCGCGAAGAACGTGAGATCCGTCCTGCCCGCGCCGGACATTTCGTAGAGCAGCAAATTCCACCGCTCCATCGTCTTCCGGAACTCATCCTCGTTGTGGCAGCCGTCAAGCGGCAAACGAACCGCCGCAAGCTCTGTTCCGAGTGAGTAGCGGAACAACAGATCGCCTCCGAGATACTGAGAGAGAAGGTTTGCGTCCTTGCGCAAGCCCAGAACGCGTTGCGCCGCACGGTAGATTTCCTGATCAAAATCTCTTCCCGTGAACACCATCTGCGGCTGCAACTTCGCCATCATCTTCATGCGCACATCGAGTTCGGCATCCTGTGGTTGCCCCGCCGTCGCTTCGGATTGCCGTCTCTCGGCCGGAGCGCCCGAGCCACCTGCTGCTGCGTTCAGGACCCGCTCCCTGACATCCCAACTCATATCGTCAAAGACTCTTACGCTCGCGCTCAGCGAAGGTGTGGCACTCGACTGGGCCTGCAGAAGCATGAGGAACTTCGTGATGAGCCGGTCCCGATAGACCGATTTGAAATGGCTCATGTCCGCAACCACATAGAGATCTTCGTCAACACAGGAAACCACCGAGTTGAGGAAACGCGCGAGACGGGACTCACCGACCTTTCTGTCATCGAGAGGGCGCATGGTGTGATCCACACCGGCCATCGTCAGGTCAAAGACAACCACTCTCTTTCGGCGTCCCTGAAACGTCGCCGGCGTACCCACTTCAACATTCCGGATACCCTGGAGGCGCAGTTGAAGCTTCGTGTAGAGTGTCGTACCCTGAAACGGAAGAATGATCCCAATATCTGACGCCTGTCGCTGCGCCCGCGAGAGAACATGCTTAACGACATCCATGGTCCGTTTCGTCTGCTGTTCATTGTAGGGCAGAAGACTCTTCTTCCCAAGATACTGTCGGCACGTCGACTTCAGGTCGCTGGTGTCGAGAACGACGATACTTCCTCCCGCCCCGGGCAGTTCGTGCATCTGAAGCTTGTTATCATGGAAAAACGACGCTACGAATCGTGAAAGCTTGGAGGCGGTGGGGTACTGCGATGTCAGCTGGATGCACCACGTTCCGTTCCGCTGCGCCCATTCGGCAAGCTGGCTCAGTTGATCTGTCTGTGCTATTGTCAGGAAGATGTCCCGCTGAAGCCACAACTCCGCAAGGTCACCCTTCGAGAAGGAATCAGGCGCCAGCTGAAAGGGATCGCCGGCGATCGCCATTGCCTCGTTTGATTTCAAGGACAGCGCGGCAAGATATGCCGGGGCCACACGTTCTGCGTTGTCGACGAGGACGAGGTCGAATTGCCTGCCGCGGACGCGGTGATCGGAGAAGAACCCCGCTACGGTCGTCGCCACGCACCGCTTCGACGAGGCGAGTGCCAACTCGTCTACCGCGCTGAGGCTTTCAACCTCCTCCGTCACCTTCTTGATCCCGCCCAATTCCCCGATTCTCTTGACAGCCGACTGGTATTCCTTCAACTCGCCCGACTCAATGGGAGATTGCGACTCTGTCCGCATCAACTCGGCTGTCAGCGCTTGCTGCACCGGCTGGAGCTTCTTCTGGAGCGCCAGCTTTTCATTCAACTGCTTCTGGGCGGCTTCGATCTCTTCTTTGCTGAACCCTTTCTTGAGTTTCGCAAGCATCGAGGCGTTTTGCGCCCGGGTAACCGTCTCTTTGAGTGTTGTGATCTCATCGCGAACTCCCTCGAGTTGCTTCCTGGTCTCATTTGCCCGTTCACGGAGCTCATTGAGCCTCGTGTAGAAATCGTCATGAAGGTACTGGTTTACCTTTGTCTTCCAGTAGGACCGCAACAATGCTACGCGCTCCTCCAATTGCTTCTTCTTGTCGCTTCGCTTCGTTTCAACTTCTCTCTCGAGAGAGAATGATCCGATGTCCGTCGCGACTGGATCGGCGGGCAGTCCAACTCTGCTGGCGATTGCATTCAGGTCAATGCCAAGCTCTTTTCCGAGTGCGACCGTTCGCAACAGGAGTTGATCCGCCTGAGCCGCACCCGGAGCAGTCAGGAGCACGCTCTTCCCCGCCCTGAGATAACTGAGCGCAACAAGAGCGAGCGTCTGCGTCTTGCCGGACCGCATAGGACCCCAGAGATAGGATATGCGGTTCCGAAGGATTTTCTTAACGGCATCGGTATGTTCAGGCGATGTACCTCCGGTCGCTGCCGGTTCGATAGTAACCGCGTAAGAATTCTCAGGTCGCTCCGGATGAAGGACCGCAGAGGCAACCGGATGTGCGGGATCTGCGCCTGCAAGGACATCGATGACATGTGGAAGATGGTCGTCGTAGTCCCACGTGCACTTGATCTCAGGAAGAATTTGACCGAAGTCCATGGGGAGAGCAACAACGACGAACTGGTTTTCCAGACTGACGATTCGTCCGCCAATCGTGACGGGCTGCAATTGATTGAAGCTGCAGGAGACGTGATGAACCGGACGGAGGTGGAGATCTTCAGGTACTTCAAACCGGTAGTAGAAGAATCCAGCCACGGAACCGGCCAGACTCCCACCGAAAAGCACGATTTCATTGCGGGCGGTCTGCAGTTTCTCGCGCTCGGCACGCAGCGCCTGCGCCGAGAGGGCAAAGAGGGAAGTATCCGTTGATTCGGTCGGTGGAGAACTCATAGAGTGATCAGTGAATTTCTTCTATCGGTGGCAGCACAGCAAGGACCCGGCTGAAACACCGGCAGCAATGTACGTCGCATTGTGATTCCAATGTGTGGTGGACAACACAACTGGACGGAAGTTGGTGGAGGTCTGCGGGGCTCGGTACCTTCGGGTGAATGCTGTCGGATTCTGATTACGGTTTGTCCGGCAGTTCCTCGAAGGCATCGCCGAACAACTCATCCGCGACGGTCGATGAATCAAAGAAACCGTAGAATTCAGTCCCGGCGAGTTTCTTTTTTCGAAAATAGACTGCCAGAACGGAAATCGTCACCCCTGCGATCAGACCGAACACCACGTACTTTTTCATATTCCCCCGAATGCTCCTGGTGTATGAACCCCGACCTCTGTGCGGCACAAACTCAATACTGTAATAATATAGTAGAAACAATTCTCATTTTCCATTGTCACCCGCCGGCTTTCTACCCACGGTGCGACGGAGCGTGCCTGCTGCATCCCGGTCAGCGTTCAATCCAGGAAAGTCTCCCGGTATCGAAGTCCGGTTGAATCACCTGATACAGAAATGGCTTTTGCGCCGCACTCAACCAGTGGCTGTCATCATGGGAAAGCGACTTCCAGTCTTCAGGAGCTTGTGCTGAGACTTTCCAGGTGGAGTCGCTGAGAATCTTCGTCACCGCGCCGCCACTCTTCAATTCTCCATAGAGATTGAATCCCGCGGAGGCATACCGATCATAGTTGGCAACCTCGACAGCAAGAGTATTTTCGCCCGGCTTCAGCAATGAGCCGACATCCCACATCTTGACCCGCTGATGCTCGGTCACCAGGGAGAGCGAACGCCGCGCATAGACCTCTCCCACTTCGACTCCATTCACCCACAACCGCGCGTGCGTGTCGCCGATGAGCTGGACCTTGGCACTCGATGGTGGCTGACTGAGAGAGAACACCTTCCTGTAATATGCTCTCGGTACCTGCACGGCACTCGAATCGCGCTTGCCGGGATTTGCCTGAGGGTGGTAAATCCACTGGCTCTCAATGAGCGGGTCTTTCAACACGCCAGCCTGCTCAACTGCGCGAATCGTTTCTTCCCAGTACTGAACCTGACGGTCGTACCGCATCATCAACAAGTGAAGGTTTGAGCTGCGGTTTGTCTCAAGCCAGAGAGATCTGAATTCTTCCTTCAACAGGTTGAGTTCCTTCACAACCGCCCGCGCGTCTGCCAATGCAGCTCGCATCGCCGCATCTTTCAATGCACCACGCGCCGTATCCTGAGTTGCATGCCTCAGTTCATCCGCAACGTCAATCTTGTGAGCATACCACCGATCAAGTCTGGAGACAAACGCCAAAAGGCGGAGAGGCTCCGCGTTGGCTGCGCTCATTCCTTTCATCTCTGCCACCATCTGCTGCACCAGGGGCATCGTTGACTTCAAGCTCTGGAGTCGCCACGTCATTGACAGGGTCGATTGCCGCAGCGGAAGCATCGGATGCCGCCAGAGTTCCTGCCAGTTGATTTGGTTCAGCGGGTTCGACAACAACGCATACGCGGATTGACCCAGGAGGGCGGCCCGGTCATCGCCAAACAATTGGAGGAAGAATGTCGCGTCGAATCGGGCAACGTCCGACTCGAGCGGCCGCCACGCGCACTCGGCAGTCCACGCGTATCCATAATAGTTGAGCTCACGCAGAGCCTCGCCGCCATGGTCATTCCAGGTTGAGGTCAGCAAACCGAGGGAGCCGTTCCGGAACCCGTCGCGATTCAGATTCTGGACATTGATCATCGTGTTGATGTAGTTCGGGAAGGGGCCCGTAAAATTCCAGACGGCAGGCGACACGACATACGGGAAGCCCGCCGCCCTGAACGTCCCCGGACTTGAGTACTGCTCCTGCGAGCTATAGTGCCAATCGACGATGACAACATCGTTCGGGATCTTACCGAGGATCGCGGGATTGTTGAGGATGATGTCCCCGTACATCATCGGCTTTTTCTTGTACTTTTTGATGATGTCGAAAAGCCTCTTGTAGTGCTCTGCGTGGACCGTTGCGATGTCACTCGCTGCGACCCTCGCCTTGTTGGCGCCGAGCCCGACGTCCCACGACTCATCAGCCGCCATGTTGAAATACGTGGAACTGAACGCTGCGCTCAGCTCGCCGATCATTTCGTCGAGCATCGTGTAGACCGCCTCATCGGAGACGTTCAGGGTATGTGCTCCGGGAAACTCCGCGTATTTCACATATTCAGGCAGCCCGAGAATGTTTTCCCAATGTCCGAGAGTCTCGAAGATCGGCACGAGCTCGACATGGTGCTGTTTCGCATAGGCATCGAGTTCCCTGACCTCTGCGGCGGTGAGTTCGCCGCGCCCCTTCCCGATCGAAGGGTGGTTTTTGAATACGAAGATGTCTTCGATGTACGGAGAGTAGACGTTGAGTTTGTGGTGTGCCAGAAAGCGGATAATCTTTTTGAAATTCTCCATCGTGGAGACTTGTCCGCGGCTCAGGTCGTCCGTGATTCCCCGCATCTTCTGTTGCGGCCAATCGCGAATCGACACTCCGGGAACCACAACGCTTTTCTTCTGCAGTTCAAGAAGCTGCAGGAGTGTCATCATTCCGTAGAACCGGCCGACGGCGGACTCCCCAAGAATGACAATCTCTTCCTGGTTCGCCTCCAGCACGTACCCCTCATCTTTCAGCTCGGGTCCGAGTTTCAGGTTCCTGGCTTTGAGCCATCGTTTCCCAAACGAGCTTTGCGGCGATCCGAGATAGAGGATATTCTTCGGGACTTTCCTCAACGATCCCTCACCTGCAATGCGAAGGGGCGTCTTTCGCATTTCCGATAGCCTGATGTTCAGTTGTTGAGCGGCGAACCGGTCATCTGCAGTTGTTCGCTCGCCCAGGATGATTCGGGTCTGCGAGGTCAGCTTGAATAGTTGAGACGACACTTCAACCTGTTGAGGTGTCGGGATGATTCGCGGGGATGAGTTCGAAAACCGCTCCGCCTGCGCGGACGCAGCCGAAAGTCCAAATGCCAAGACTAGTGCTATACCGAGAAAAAGACATTGTGTTTTGGTTTCTATGGTTCTCAACGCGGAGACGCGGAGATCGCGCCTGCCCGCCGCTAGTAATTCCTCGAGCCTGGCGGGGAGCACAGCAGAGTCTATTGCTTTTTTCTCTGCGATTCTCTGCGTCCTCAGCGCCTCTGCGTTGAAAAATACAACATGAACTATTGGAATTGGCACTTGAATGAGGGTAACGTTCGTTTTCATAAGCATACGGATTGATGATGAATGTGAAGGAATGAACACTTGAGACTCGGGATGCGTGAGCACATCAGATGGAGAGAATCGATGTGCGGAAAAGAAAATCGGATGTCGAGGCAGCAGAAGCTGACAGCAGAGTGCAGGGTGGAGCCCGTTCAGGCGTCCACCCGGCCTGTGTGACTTTCTCGGATAGAAAACGCTCCCGGCGATTTTACGCCTGGGGATTCCCCCCTTCTTCGCCCGTCATCTTCTGCTTGACCTCCTGTACTTCGTTTCGCACTTCCTGGGCTTTTCGCTTCAGGGCTGCCATGTGCTTTCGCACGCGCGTTCCGGCCGACTTGTTGCCCTTGACGTAGAATTTCTCAAAATCCTTCTGAAACGTCTGAATCAGATCAAGAAGTTCTTGATAACGGTTCATGGAGTGTTCCTTTCTTCGAACAAAAAAATGAATGGGTGGATTTCTTTGATTTCGCTTTCAAGCCCTGCGCACGACGCGGCTCAGGGGTATCGCCGAAACATCAGGTCTATATGAACGGCGTCTTCAGAATGCTTCCTTGTTCTTGAGCTTGGGAGAAAAACGGAAATGACAAAAGAAATATAGCGTTTTTCGTCCAAAAATCAAAAGTCTCCTCAGCCGAACAGCACGCTTCCGCCGTTCACGTTGATGACTGCACCAACAATGTGGTTTGCGAGATCCGAGGCAAGAAACACCACCGGCCCGGCAATTTCTTCCGGCGTCGCTACACGACCACGCGGAATGGATTTGTTGATTTGGCTGATCTGCCGTCGATCATTCAAGTCGCGTGAGGTCATGTCGGTGTACACCCAGCCGGGCGAGACGCAATTTGCGATGATGCCCTGGGGCGCAAGTTCTGCGGCGATCGCCTTCGTAAACGCGATCATTCCTCCCTTGGAAGCCGCGTAGTGCGAATAGAACGGTTCACCCCGCTGACCAGCGGTGCTCGCTATGTTGATGATCTTCCCTGCCTTCTGCTTCTTCATCACCGGAACGACGGCGTTGCAGAAAAGGAATGTGCCTTTGAGGTTGACGTCAAGCGTTTCATCCCATTGCCGTTCCGTCATCGTGCCGATTGCGCCGCGCTTCCAAATACCCGCGTTGTTCACGAGGATGTCGATTCGGCCAAAATGATCGAGGACGCTTCTGACAGTCTTGCGAACATCACCGGAGCGCGCAACGTTCGCGCGTATGATGAGACACTCACTCCCGCAACGGGCAACGCGGTGAGCAGTGCGTGCGGCATCTTGCTTACTCTTTCCATACGTCAGCGCCACCGTCGCACCAGCCTTCGCCATCATCACAGCGACAGAGGCACCGATGCCTCGCGACCCGCCAGTTACAAGAGCGACTTTACCCAGAAGACTTATCATGTATTATTCCACTGTGGCGGATTTCAATTGGCTTAACAGAACATTATAGCAATGAGCAGGCCAGCAGATTTCTGGGAATCGATGAGTCGTATTATATTAGGAATTACTGCCAAGATTGCACTTATTCCCCCATATTTCAATTCCGTTATTGACAATAAGGTCTAATAGGACTATTTTAGTCCTATATAGATATGACGATTTTGGGTTCATTTTCAGGAATTTGGTCTTAAATATGAAAACGATTCCGATTCCTCTCCATCAGGTAAAGAGGGGAAGTCGACTTATAATCTCGGAAATCCCAGATGGGCGTGCCAAGGCTCAGTTAATCCGGCTTGGCGTGGTCAAGGGGGAATTCATCCGATGCCTTGAGAGACTCCCTGGAGGTACGATCGTGATCCAGAAACACAGACAGGAGATCGCAATTGGAGTAGCGCTTGCCCGGTCCATTCTGGTCACATACGCTGCCCCGGAGAATCCCTCGAAAGCATAGTCCGCAACCATGCACAATCAAACAGATACTGGCCCCTTCCAACCGGCATCCCCCGAACACATCGAGAAGCACCGTCACGTCGGGCTTGACGTTTCAGAGACCGAAGTCCATGGACTGAGCGTGGCGCTTGTCGGCAACCCCAACGTCGGCAAGTCCCTGGTGTTCAATTACCTCTCGGGTATGTATGTCGACGTTTCCAACTACCCCGGAACGACCGTTGAACTCATTAAAGGTCACTACAAGGCGTACGACATTCATGATACGCCTGGCGTGTACGGAATCTCAGCCTTTACTGCAGAAGAGGCTGTCACCCGCGATATTGTCCTCAGTGCCGACATCGTGCTGAACGTTGTTGACGCCGTTCACCTGGAGCGGGATCTTTTCCTCACGCAGCAGTTGATTGATATGGGAAAGAAGGTCGCTGTCATCCTCAATTTCATGGACGAGGTGAAGACGCTCGGTCTCCGGATCGATACGAAGCTCTTGTCCAGCTATCTTGGAGTTCCCGTTTTCGAAACGACCGCCACGACCCGGACCGGTTTCGACCAGCTCGACGACGCCCTGCTCCAGGCGCGCAGAGGCGAGCAGGACTCATCGCTCCATCACAAACTCCACACAATGCTAAGCGTGACCGGATCGGAAGCAGAGGCGCTTCTCATCCTCGAAGGTGATGAGGCAACAGCGCTGCGCCACGGAGTTGCGACGGGCCACGATCGGGAGCTTCTTTACATCGGGCGACGCAATCGCGTCAATATCGTTATCAACGCCGTCCTCTCGGAAACCAATACGAGGACACGCCTCGCAACACTTTTCGGTCGCTGGGCAGTCAACGCGTGGACGGGAATTCCATTGCTGCTCCTCGCCCTGTATCTTATCTACCTCTTTGTGGGAAAGCTTGTCGCTCAGGACGTGGTATCGTTTACAGAATCAACGCTTGGGAAAAATCTCTGGGAACCATGGATTCAAGGCATCGTCACACGTTTCATCTCACCAAGCTCCTGGCTCGGCACTATTCTCGTCGGCGAGTTCGGCGTCGTCACCATGACTGTTACTTATCTCCTCTTTCTTCTGCTCCCACTCGTGATAGCGTTCTACTTGTCTCTCGCTATCATGGAGGACAGCGGGTACCTGCCTCGCCTGGCAACGTTGGTTGACCGCAGCCTCAACTCGATCGGCCTCAACGGCGCTGCAGTCATTCCGCTCATCCTCGGCTTTGGATGCGTGACGATGGCGACCATTACCACCCGCCTGCTCGGAAGTGAACGGGAGAAAACCATCGCGGCGGCAATCCTTCAGTTCGCAATTCCGTGCTCAGCGCAGCTTGCTGTCGTAGCCGCTCTGCTGGCGGGAGCCGGATTCGGCGCCATCCTGATCTACTCGATTACGATTTTCATCGTCTTTGTTGCTGTGGGAACAGTCCTCGATCGTATCCTTCCCGGCGCCACGACGCCACTGTTGATCGATTTGCCACCGATGCGACTCCCCCGTCTTGATAACGTGCTGCGGAAGACCACATACAGGACGTACTTCTTTATGAAGGAAGCAACCCCGTGGTTCTTTGCCGGAGCGCTCGGCGTTGGCATCCTTCAGGTGACCGGCCTCCTCACGGTGTGGCAGAACCTCCTTGCACCGCTCACGACGGGCTGGCTCCAGTTACCGCGCGAAGCATCGACGGCATTCGTCATGGGCATGGTCAGGAGAGATTTCGGCGCGGCAGGACTCTACGTGCTGGCCCTGAAACCGCATCAAGTCGTTGTGGCACTCGTAACGATTACCCTTTTTACGCCATGCATTGCCTCGTTGATGGTTATGCTCAAAGAGCGCGGTTGGAAGGAGGCCCTGATGGTCTGGACCGGAACGTGGGTCGTGGCATTCTTCGTCGGGGGCGTGTTATCACAGATACTTATATGATGAGTCTTCAGGAACGACTCCGCAGCGAGGCTCGACTCTGTCCGAAATGTCATTACAGAATCGATAGTCCATTTCTTGAGCGATGCCCTCGTTGTCTAAGCGATGTCCCTGTGGTGGACGTCGGTTGCAGCGCGTGCATGCACAATGCAGGCTGTCCGGCATCGGACTTAAGAAGAGCGCAATTGAAGACTCAGTAAACCATGACTATCCGATGGTCGCCGTTCATCGTACTTTGGTATCTGGGTGCCGGACCGGTGATGTTCGGTCAATCAGTGCCTTCGCCGAAAGTAGAGTACTCAAAGGGGATTGAGGACAACTCGTTCTTTATTGAAGAGGCTTACAATCAGGAGAAGGGCGTTGTCCAGCACATCTCGAATCTGCAATATTCTTTCACGCGCCAGAGGGACCTTCTCTATACATTTACACAAGAGTGGCCACTGGGCGGCGGAGATCATCAACTGAGTTATACTGCTCCGATCAGCCTCTATAGTTCCACTCATCCTGGCGGAGTCGGCGACATTCTCATTAATTATCGGTACCAATTAGTCGACAACGACGGGTGGGCAAATGTTGCTCCCCGCCTGTCGGTGATCTTTCCGACGGGAAGCGCGAAGTCAGGGCTGGGAGCAGGGACGACGGGACTCCAGGTAAATATTGCAGCGAGCAAACGTCTCTCGCAGATGTTCGTGACTCACATGAATGCGGGATTCACCTATCTGCCTCACATGAAGGACGAGAGTAGCTCATCGGGCACAATCAAGCATACGCTTACATCGTACAACGCAGGGGCAAGCGTCATCTGGTTGACAGCGGAAACCTTCAACCTGATGCTTGAATATACGACCAGCTTCTCGTCAGATGTGTTTGAGGATGGAACGAATGAGCGGACAACGGACACGATCATCAGTCCGGGAGTACGGTGGGCTATCAATTTGAACTCTCTTCAGATAGTCCCGGGAGTTGGATTTCCGATCATGCTGGGAAGAGGCACAGTAAGAACGGGGGTGTTCCTGTATCTTTCCTTCGAGCATCCTTTCTGAGTGCGCTGACAAACTATGGCGGGGAACCACAAAGACACAAAGGCTTCTTCAAGACAGGATTAAGGGAGAAGAAACATAGCAGCCGACAATACCATTCATTTCATCATTCGTGATCAAGACAATGGAAGAGAGACAGAAGAGTACAATAACCGAAGAAGCGGTCTACGAAGCACTCAAGGGCTGTTATGACCCCGAAGTTCCTATCGACATTGTAAATCTGGGTCTGGTGTACGGCGTGACGATTGTTGACGACTGGGTCGGAGTCAAGATGACGCTGACATCCCCCGGTTGTCCCGCAAGTAGTATGATATCAGAAGATGTGAAGCAGCGGGTTCGACAAATCCCCGGAGTGGGAGATGCCGATGTGCGCATCGTCTGGCAACCCGAATGGAAGCCGACGATGATGAGTGAAGAAGCCAGGAAGAAACTTAGCGCGAACAAGTAATGAACCAACTTCACGATCGAAGGCGAGATCAGAGGTATTGGTTCTCAACGCAGAGTCGCAGAGGGCGCGGAGCAACGCAGAGCCTATTGACGCTTTTCCTCTGCGATTCTCTGCGGACTCTGCGTCTCCGCGATGAAAAATACAACCTGATCTATTGGAACCATTACTAGGGAAGTAAAGACTGGCGGTTGCGCGTGCAATCGATGACATTGTTCTTCAGCACTTCCCGGGTACTACTCCCTCGTCTCACTCTCCTGCAATCTTATTTTCTCTCCGTCCCGAGGGAAAACGCCAGTTCAAGGTCGTATCGTGAATACACCCGAAACGCTATAAGTGTTTCCGATCGCTCGATCCCTTCAATGCGCCGTATCTGATCTGTCACAACAGCGGCAAGTTGATCGTTCTCCTTGACCCGAATGATCACCGCCAGGTCATATCTCCCCGCCACCGAATACACCTCCGTCACACCCTCAATGGCTGTGATTTTCTCGGCGACCGTGTTTGTCTTTTCGCGCTCCACACCGAGCAACACCAATGCCGTTACCATTGTGTATCTCCCTTCTGATTAGAAGCCATTTCAAACCACATCCCAGAGAATAATTGTCATTCCCGCACGCCTGCGTGCCGAAACGCTGCACTTCGGCGTGCAGGCACGTCCTAAGCGGCCAGCCCGCCATGCGTTCTGGCGGGGAATCCAGACAGCGCGTTCTGGACTCCCGATAGAAGCATTCGGGAGTGACAGTGATTTTTCAGATAGGTTCTAATGTCTCTTGATCCGCATCTCAAGCTCCTTGATACTCGCCTCGACTTCCTCCCGCGGAAGATTCCCTCGCTCGAGTTCTTCTGTACTTTTCGTGCGAAGCCGTCCGTAGAACTTCAATCCCTCCACGACAAATGTCCCATCTTGCTGCACGACATCGAACAGCACATTTTCCGCCGCGTCGAACCGCCCGATGGCTTCGTAGTAACGGAAGAGCTTCGCCCGCAGACCGACGGGTAATTCGTACGTGGAGAGTTTCCCGATCAACAATTCAATTTTATCATGGTACTCTTTCGGGAGAACGCCCGACTCCCGTATCAGCAGTTCAAGGAACAGACTGAGAGAGGTTGTGGTGCAGTGGAAGCGCACCCCCTCTTCCCCCTCGAGTTCCTTCACTTCTCCGACAAGCCTCAGCAACTCGGCGGCCACAACGCATTTTTCGACATCGAAGCGATCACCAAGAGAGAGCAACCGGACAAACTCCGTGTCTGAAAGCGTCGTCAGCAGCCGAAGATCCATGCCGAGCAACTGCCTGGAAGAAAGCTGCACTTCCTCCAGGGCGTCGTCGTACCGTTCCAGCTGGCTCGACTTTAAAACCTTCGCCAGCACGTGGGCGAGCTGATGGATCATCCGCAGAAAGTAATCGCGTGTAATCATTCTGGCTTCATTTCTTTAGCAATCAATCTCGTTGGATAATTCGGCTATTCCGTGTGCGAGCGTCCCGCGGAGCGGGCCAAGCCGGCTTGTTTACCCCGATGTTCTCTATCGGGGCCCCGCTACCCGGGGTTTGCCCTTTGTTAGGCGCCGGCACCTTTCGTCAAAAATCGTCGCGAATCTGTTCTGCGCTGATGATTCTTGTTATCAGTAGGTCGACCGTGTCTGCATCGAAACGACCTTTGATGTCGCGGATCGAGCGGACCATTGATAGAATCTCGTTGTCGGTCTTGACAACAATATACCTGATGTCCCGAGGATCAAAGGACAGTCGAAATTGCTGAAACACCGTCGCGTTGTAGGTCGCCCTTTTGACTTCGTCAAGGAATTCTTGCTTCTCAAGAATGGGCCACATTGTCTCCGTGCTTGACTCGGGGATGAACCGCCATTCTCGTTCATTGTAAAACTTGACATCTGGAATGTACTGTCCGTTCTTCCATAGATTCCCCTGGTAGGGCTTGATGTAGCAGGAAACACGGCTGAGGCGATCACTAGCTGTTGTGCGCACATTCGGATCAGAGCTCATTGTGTCGAGGCTATCTATAAGGGCGGTGATCGCCTCGCCCACTGGAGATTTAGGATACGTGTAGAGGACGGGACAAATGCGGTTATTCATTCCCCATTTCTTGATGAGCCCGATTCCATAGTTCCCGTAGAATGTCAAATGTCGCTTGATCTGCATGAGAGGAAGATCGCAGAAACACACCATTGGCATTGCGAGCTCAAGATTGTCGTCTCTTGAATTAGCCATTACCCGAAGGTCCTCAAGGCAATAATGAGGACGGAATTCGTGCGTCAGAATGCTGACTAGGTTCTCGCGTTTATCGGTAAAATGGAAGAGGGTGTTTGCACTAACTTGTCCGGAAATGTCGTCTTGGTTCATATGATCATTGAGGAGATTATGAATGTCTCACAAGCAGTTCAGGCAAAATGCCGTTGCCAGCGAGCACATCCTAATTATTCATTCCCTGTGGCGACGAGCAATGGATCGAACTCCTTACATTTAACTCATCGTGAACTTCCTTCACCTTTAGTATAGAGCGAGTGCCGTTTTGACGCTTGCATCATCGGACCACTTGATTAGCATGTTGTCTTACATATTTATTGAGAGCGAGATGATTCCTTCGATGGATCCAGTACGCAAGTCCTGATATGAGAGCAAGGCCACTTAACGGTAGGATTACTGCAATGGCTTGCCACTTGAACTGTGTGCCTGTGAGCCAGTACGTGAGACAGTCTTCCAGGAC
>QYQB01000111.1 GCA_007280275.1 bacterium
ATCCCTACCCCCCCCATGGAATTGAGATCAAGTTCTAAACCAGAAGAGAGCAACGACAATGCCAAACAAACAGCACTATTCGAGAAAGATATCCGCCGAGGAAGCAAAGAAGGGACAGATCTTCGTTCTGAAAGACAAACTTTCATACTTCCCCTCCAGGGGAAAACCATTTACCTTGTGTGAGCGCGAGCAAGAGAAAACGGTCCTCGTGGAATCATATCAATGCACCTGCCGCGGCCCGGAGTTACCGCACGAACATCACTTCATTCGATGGAATGGCGTTCGGTTTGGTGAGAGAATTACAATCACAAAGGACGAGAAGATCGCTGAGAGGTACAATCTTAGGTCAAAGAGGTAGCAGAGGGGTAAATCCAAACGCTTTTGGGACCACCAATCATGCCGACATAACGTGCAAACAACCCTGTCGGATTGCCGGCTGAAAACGTCCTTCAATGGAGATCGACCTCTGAGGAAGGACTCCTTCTGCACGGCGCCTTTCACAAGACCACATCACAATCGCAGACTGTCACACACATGGAAAAAGAGTCCGAAATCGTGTTGGCCGGCATCAAGCTTGCCTGCAAACACTGCAACCACGACCGCTTCAATACCCGCAACGCACTGTTGAACACGAAAGTGCTTACATTCTTCGAGGCTGATTGGCTCGCCAACACCGCGGAGGTGTTTGTGTGCGCCCGCTGCGGCTTCCTCCATTGGGTCCTGCCGCCGGATCCGGGGGCAATTGAGAAGAAAGAGGGATGAAGGGGGAATGTCAGGTTTAAGCATAAGGACGGGACTCAGAATGACATTCCCCCCCTTTTTGGGCGCTCCCTCACGGTCTTTGCGGTTGTATTTCGCACCCCCGCCCCCTCCCTGTGCCGACAACGCAGAGATTCTCTGGGCTCAATCAGGCCTTGTGAACAATGAATGCTCAATATCGATTGCAGAATGATGAATTTTGTGCCGGGGTGATACCCGTTTTGAGACAACTCCTGCCACCCCATCGCGAGATGCACCTTGTAACTTCGTTCAGAGTTTGTTAGGTTACGTACGACTCACCTGAACTCACATTACAAAGACCTATGAAAGGTTACAACATGGCCCCGACACCCAAGCCGAAGATCAAATCCAAGAAGACAATCCCTCCGGTTCTAGCCGCGATCACGGTCGTGACTAAGGTCGAAAGGGGATACCATCCGGGGAGCATTCTCGTCACCGTAAACCAACTGCATTTCAAGAATGGCACACTCGACAAGGTCGACTTCGAACGCCGACATACAGTTGACGTGTCTTAAGAAGCTCTCGTGATGGTTGCAGCGATCGATTGAGAGCGTCCCTCCGAATGATGTTCAACGAACAGGCTGGTTTTGTCAGCGACGTTGCATGCAACGCTGCTCCATGAAACACAGCCGTGAGGTGCCACGCACCCCAGTGAGGAATCTGTCTTCTACCCAGCGAAACCCGGAAGAAGTCGGACTTCTGCCGTGAAGGTGCGTTGCACCCTCCTTAACCCAGGCAACTCATTTGAATAACAGTCTTTCAACATGCGTCCTCGGCAGCTCAAGCGCAGGCAATTCCACGCTCATCTGGAATTCCGGGACCGCCATTCTTATAGACTGTGGCTTCAGTCCGGCTTACATCACGAGCCAATTGCGAAGGCTTGGTTTGAGCATTCAAGATCTTGACGGAGTCTTCATTACTCATATCCATGGCGATCATGTGCATGAATCGACTGTCAGAAGACTCATCCAGCAGTGTGTTCCAATCTTCTGCCCTCCGCAAATCGAACCACATTTGCAGAAAAAGTATAGCGCCCTTGCAAAGGCTTCTCACCAGGGACTCCTCAAGCCGATAAAGAAATCAGAAGTCGAGCTGAGTGAGTTTCACATTCGCGCTTTTGAAGTGCCTCACGATTCAGACGGCGGATGCTTCGGATACAGCGTCTCCTTTGATGCGGAAGGCGGGACAAAGAAGATCAGCGTTACAACAGACATGGCTTACCCAACGAAATCAGTTGTTGGCCACATTGCCAATTCTGATGTCATCGTGATCGAATCCAATTATGATGTGGAAATGCTCGAACAGTCTGATCGGCCAGTCTGGCTGAAGCGCCGGATCCGGGAGGACGGGCACCTTTCGAACGACCAGTGTGGTGAATCGTTGCTGCAGATAATGGATCGGTCTCAAAGTCTTCCCAAAAGCCTCGCGCTCGCCCACGTCAGTCAGGAATGCAATACAAACGCACTGGCTGTTGAATGCACGGAGGCGGCGCTCGAGAGCAAGGGAATCAGCGAAATCAGCGTCTTTGAAACGCATCCCGGCAGGCCGGGGCGCACGATCACGGTTTGAGCAGTCTTGCTGGGGCAAATAGCAATTTGTCCAAACGTGACAAAGAAGAAAGCATCCAATGAAGCCCTCCTCCCCCTTCATCTCTAAATCCAAGTACCTCAACGGCCTCCAATGCCACAAGCTTCTCTGGTTCTATTACAACGCCAAAGATCAAATCCCCGCGTTTGATATGCAGACACAGGCGATATTCGATCAGGGACATCTTGTCGGAAAGCTTGCGAAGAAGCTTTATCCAGGTGGAATCGAAGTGGCCGGAGGTGAGCGTGATTTCGGGAAAATACTCGAGCTGTCAAAGGAAGCTCAAAGTCACCGCAAGCCCTTGTTTGAGGCGGCGTTCAAGTCGGCAAATGCCTACGCCCGCGTGGATATTCTAAATCCTGCCGGCAAGAACGATTGGGAAATCGTCGAGGTCAAGAGCTCCACGGAGGTCAAGGATGTCAATCTGCATGACCTTGCCCTGCAACGATATGCGTATGAAGGGGCCGGACTTTCGATAACGAAGTGCTTCATACTCCACATTAACAATGAGTATGTCCGGAAAGGCGACGTTGAACCGAAGAAGCTCTTTGCGAAGACCGACGTGACGAACGAAGTCAGTGACCTTCTGAGAAGCGTTCCTTCCAACCTGCGGACAATGATAGATGTGATTCGCCAGAGGGGTTATCCGGATATCGAGATTGGTCCGCACTGCAGCGACCCGTACGGTTGTCCGCTTCAGGAGCTCTGTTGGAAGTTCTTGCCGGAACACAATCCGCTTACACTCTACTATTTCAAAAAAGAAAAGGCCTTTGAGTTGATCCATGATGGCCATCTCGACATACGAAAGCTTCCTGCATCTGTGAGTTTGAGTGACAAGCAGGAAATTCAGGTAAAGGCGTTGCAAAATGGCAAGGTGCACATTGATAAAGAGGGGACGCGAGATTTCCTGGAGCGGCTTGATTATCCCCTCTACTACCTCGACTTTGAGACTTTCGGGACGGCGATACCCTTGTACGACCACGTGCGGCCATACGAACAAATCCCCTTTCAGTTTTCGTTGCACATCGTTGACCCCGCAGGAAAGAAGCCAAGGCATGAGAGTTTTCTTGCCGACGGCACAAAAGATCCAAGGCACGAGATTCTGAAAAGGCTCAAAAAGCTACTGGGAAACAAAGGGTCGATTGTGGCCTACAATGCACCGTTCGAGAAGGACAAACTGAAGAAGGCGAGTGACGTGTTCACGGAGTTTTCGACTTGGTATCAGTCGATTGAAACGCGGTTTGTTGATTTGCTCGCTCCGTTCAAATCGTTTTATTACTATCATCCCGATCAATGCGGCAGCGCCTCGATCAAAGCGATCTTACCGGCGTTGACGGGAAAGAGCTATGAAGGATTGGAGATAGCGGAAGGGGGCGCGGCGAGCCTGGAGTATCTTCGCGTCACGTTTGGAGATGTCGATGACAAGGAGCGCCAGAAGGTCAGGCGCCAGATCGAACAGTACTGCGCGCTTGATACAGAGGGGATGATTATGATTGTGGAGGAGTTGGGGAAGTTGACGAGGTGAAAGGCCGAACAGAACCTGATCAACCATGGTTTGAGCACAGCGAATATCGATCAAAGAATGAAGAGATTTGAAGTTGGTTTGCAGAACTAATGAACAACGACCAGCCAAATGATCCCCTACACGGAAAGACACTGGAGGCGATTTTACATCACCTGGTGGACCAATATGGCTGGAAGGAATTGGGACTGAGGATCAAGATCCGATGCTTCACCGATAAGCCGAGCATTCAGTCGAGTTTGAAGTTTCTCCGCAAGACACCGTGGGCACGGAAGAAGGTGGAGAATTTGTATCTTGAGAGCATTGAGTCATGACCATGATGTTGACGGCGTCCGTCAACCTTTGAAGAAGGACCCCTTCTGCAAAGCATCAATTCATGATGGGATCTGCACCTCTCTCTCTATAGTTAAGCCCTATGATGATCCGCCCGCCAGGTTGTGATCGCTTTCTTGATATCCTCGCGTGAAAGCTGTTCTTCAACAGCCCGTTTGGCGAGAGCGAGGAATTCCTCATCCGATGCAAATCGGAGCGCGATAATCTGTCCCAGCTTCAATCGCGGGTCAAGGAGTTTTCCCGTCACCGCAAAGTGGCGCAGATTCTCTTCCGCGCGGATCGCCCGATCCTGTACCTTTGTGGCGAATGCCCGGCTGTACCAGGCCTGGATCAATCCGCAGAACGTAAGGACGGTGATCAATGAGGCGCTGTAGACTCCCTGATGGTCGCCGATCGAAACATATAGGTTGACGAATGAGCCGATGAAGGCGGCGGCGAGCAGGAGAAACAGCACTCCGTGGTAGAGGGGAACATATCGACGATGGTTTGCGTAGTTCTGTTCTTCCATTGCAGGGTTCCTTCCTATGATTGGATGATGTGAGGCACCGGACTTCTGCTGTGAGGGTTCGTCGGAATTGCGGCGGGGTGCTATCTGTTTTCCAGCAGTCTGGAATAGATCTCCTGGTCCGGAGAGGACCCTGTGATCTCGACGTACAGCACTTCGCGTTCGTTCAGCCGCTGTAGAAGCCGGGTTACACCGGTCTGTCCGGCTCTTTGCGTCGACCCTATGAGTGCGTTCGCGAACCCCGCGAGAGAAACAAACCCATCAAGCTCTTCAGCGCTTTCGAACTGAACCTGTGAAAAACAAACTCGACCCTTCTCCGTCTCGATGGGCAGAAGGGTTAAAGAGAACCGGGGAGTGTTTCCGAACAGAGTACTCCATTCATCAAAACCGTTCTGCACGCCCAGTGGTCCGAATGCCATGATAAGATGCGGGAGATGCCGCGTCAATTCTCTCGTGCGAAACACTGTAGGTAAGTCAATTTGCTGAGGTTTGATCCTCTCTGCGATAGCACGGAAAATCCCGACACTTGCATTCTGCGCTGCCCCCGAACCGCTCTCGTTGGTGATGCTCAGGTAACAATCTCCGGCGACTGCCTGCAATTGGTATCGAGATTGACAGGTGTTCGGAAGAAGTGAGTCCACAGGAATGCATTTGAATCGCTGGACGGAGAATATTCCATATGCTTCGCGCGCGCCGGCCATCTGATACACTTCAACCACAAACTTCTCCCCCGAGTAGAGAACTTCCTGCCTGCCAAGTTTCTTGAATCGATACTCGAGGTATAGCTCTGCCCCTCCGTCTATGTAGCCGAACAGAGCCTTGCCGGCATAGAAATCCGTCTTCGTGATCTTCGCATCACGAAGATCTTTCGCATCGAGTACCGGGACATCTCCGGCGAAGGCAACGAGCCCCGTGAGCAGGAACAGTGAAAGATGAATGAGGCACCGCATTGTCAATGTGCTTAGGGTATCGTGAGTTTCTGGAGGTTGATCTTGTCCAGATCTGCAACACCGAGGCCCAGATTCTGCGCAAGTTCCATGAATTTGCGTCCTACCGGAGCCTCGGCCTTCTGGACCTTTTCTTCGAGCCTCTTCTTGAGCACAATCTCGTACCCCACCCGGTCTACTGCAACGGGGTCTGTTCCCACGATCACTGTTTTGTATTCCGTGAAAAACTTCGGATCCGCACCCGGGCCGCCATTGTAACATCCCTTGATGCCATCAACAATATTGAGGACAACCTTATCGCGCACCGGCGCGAACGCGGGAACCTCAGCGCACGTCTCCGCCCACAGCTCCTTATGAAGTCTTCCGGTGTTCGAGATGCAGCCGAACGCGAGGTTCTTGAGTGCCAGAGTAACAGTCGGACCGGCATTTTTCAAGATCGGTATATTGATAATCTTCGTGACGTCTTGCGTGCAAATCTTGCCGAAGTACGAGTACTTTCCTTCGTTGACCATGTATGGCATCGTTTCAGCGTCGTATTTTCCTTCGACATCCGCCCAGTAGTACCACGCTTCGTCGATCATCGCTTTCCCGTACAGAATACCGTTCGCATCGATATATGAGCCTTTTTCGACTTTTCTCTCGGTTCCGGCGATGCGCACACCGGGAAAGTTCTCGGGCGTGAAGCCAACTTCGTGAAGCTCAAACTCCCGCCGGTCCCAAATCACGATATTCTTTTTCGGAATGCCGGCCTCTTCAAGTTGTTTGATGATAGCGTGAGTGATTTCCAGGCTCGTCGTAAGGGTCTTGCCTGCGACGGGATTCACCTTCAATCCTACTATGTCGTCAGGCGCAACGAACATCTTCCATGCTACCGCGGCCGTCGATGCGCCAGTCAGCTCCATGAGGCTCTTTCGCACCATTGTATCCACGATGCCGAGATCAACCCTGTCGTTCGCTATTGAGCGTTCGTGAAACGTCTGCACAACTGCGCCGGGAAACTTGCCCGGCATCGATGCGGCGCTGCGCAGTACTTTCAGCGCATCCTTGATATTGGTCGCCGGTCTTGGTGGCGGTGATTTCTCCTGAGCAAAGAGAGGATCGGAAGCGACTCCGGGAATTGCTGCCGCTATGCCGCCCACGGTGACCATCTTGACAAACTCGCGCCGGTCAATCTGCTTTGGTTTCTCAGGTGGATGCATGACAACCTCCGTGTCGAAGTGCAGGGTGCGTTGATCCCCTCCTCCATTCAGTTGGGAATGAAATCAACATTACGTGAGCGCGGAATCCGAATGCTCGTTTTGGTGTCCTACGGTGCCGAGGTCAATACCGACAATTTCGAACCATCGCTGAGAAACTACTTGAGATTCGCGTCAAAGGCAACCTGAAGGCTCCCTTGTGAACCTCTACGGGAGGGACACGCTTCGTGGTGTCCTCCTCAGTGCGCATGCGCGGAAACGCGTCCCTCTATCTCTTCATTCCACAATCACTTCATCCACAAACAACCACGTCTTGTCTCCGGCCCCTGAATGCCAAGCCGGACATGTACCCACATTCTTTGAAGCAACCTTCACAAATCTCGCTGATACGTTCTTAATGACGCAGGAAAAATCCTTCACAACGACGCTCTCTGTCTGCTTGAGTGTATTGCTCTGATTCCCCGTCATTTTCCAGCTGATTCCATCTTCAGACATAAAGAACTTCACTTCCGACGGCAGAAAAATCCACGAGCCCTGTTGCTGCAGGAACCCAATCGTGATTTTGTGAATGGATTTCGATTCTCCGAGATCAAGCGATGCCACGATATCGTCTCCGTTGAACCCAAGCCACTCCTTGTCCTGAAAATCCAGAGAACCGCGCCTGCCGTCGATGATCGTGATGTCCCCCCGACCGGGATACTTTGCGCTGTAGGGTTTTTCGAAGATCACCGATTGTGCCTTCAGACACTTTGTAAATCGTGCTTCGGATAGCTCGGCGGCAACTTCTCCGCCGAGGGAGGCGACCCCTTTCACCTGAGTGGAACCGGTCACATTGATTGGCCGTGTGTACCGTTTCGATTTGAACGTCGGTTCACTGCCGTCGAGTGTGTAGAAGATCGCTGATTTCTTCGAATCGGATGAGAGTCGAACGCGGAGACTACTCTCAAATGAGCCTCCGTTGGGCTCAATAGTCACGGTGGGTGGAGACTTGTAGAGGCCAACATTGGAGAGTGTCGGACTTGTTCGCGATGAATCAATTAATAGTCTTACTTTCTGTGACGTTACCGCAGGAAAGCGGAGCAACCGCTTGTAGCCAACCGTCGTTCCGCGGGCAAGCGTCTTCCAGGTGTTGCCAGCCCACGCCTCGAGACGGAATGCCTCAATGCGTTGTCCGGCGCTGATGTTCTCCTGGAGCATCAATCGGTCAAACGTTCGTTGCCTCGGAAGCTGGAACTCGAGCGTCGCGGATTCGATGTCGTCATCAGTCGTCCAATAGCTCGTCGGATGTTGCTCAATAACAGCGGAAGCGTTATGCCCTGGCTTTTCGTTGGAGGCGATGATTGTTGCGCCGCTCGCAAGATTGGTCGTGAATGTCTGATCGAGGATCTTTCGCATCCCCACAAGACTCTTGATGTCGTGATCCGTGATCTGCCCGCGCTTGTCGGGAGGAAGGTTGAGAAGGAGAACAGAATTGCGCCCGACAGAACTGTAATAGATATCCACCAGTTTCGCCGGCGACTTTGCGAGATTGTCCTGGCTTGAGTGATAAAACCAGCCGGGACGGATAGAAACATCTGTTTCCGCGGGATACCAGACGAGCGCCGAAGCGTTCTTGATTTTCTCCCTGCTCCCGAGATCATCGTCCATCAAGTCCCCTGGAGCGAAGGCGCCATCAACAGGAAATTGCTGTGAAGAAGCGGCGATGGCAGCAAGGTTCTGAGTGATGTTCGGCAGAACACTCCACTCTGTCTCTCTCCCGTACCCGGACTCGGTACCAACCCAGCGGACATCGGGACCCATGATGGCGATGACGGCTTGTGGCGCCAGGTCGCGGATTACTTTGTAGTACGATGGCCAATCATAGACCTGCTTTTTCCCGTTTGGTCCTTCGTCGTTTGCGCCGTCGAACCAGACCTCTGAAATCTCACCATAATTCGTCAGGAGTTCGCGCAGTTGGTTGCGGAAATGCTCGTTGTAAGCAGGAGAATCTCCGAACGTCGGTTCGTGCCGGTCCCACGGCGAGAGATACACGCCGAATTTGAGTCCGGCCTCCCTGCACGCCTGAGCAACCACACCCACGACGTCTCCTTTGCCCTCCTTCCACGGGCTGCTCTTGACGCTGTGCTCTGTGTACTTGCTTGGCCAGAGGCAGAAGCCGTCGTGATGCTTTGCAGTGATGATGAGCAGTCTCATCCCGGCGTTTTTGATCACTCTGACCCACTGCCGCGCATCGAAATCAGTCGGATTGAACACAGACGGGCTTTCGGTTCCCTTTCCCCACTCCTGGTCCATGAACGTGTTCATGCCAAAGTGGGCGAAGGCGATGAACTCCTGCTGCTGCCAGTTGAGCTGACGCGGGGAGGGGGCGACGCTGGCTGCCCTGTGGACGATATCCTGAAGGGATTCGCCGGGTTTAATGATGGCGAAGTTGTTTTTTTGCCGGCCCAGACCACTGGAGACAGAAAGCATCAAGGCAACAACGGTCAGCCAAAAGGTGGTTCTGCACGAGGAGGTCATCATAGGAATAGTCAAAAAGTGAAAAGACAAGAGTTTAGTTGTCATTCCCACAGATTAGTAAATCAGTGTTGATCTCTCACCATCCGTGTGATCAGTGTGCTATCGTTTCCCGGCTTCAACCAACAGGGAATAGGCCGGCAGTCCCGCTTTCGAATCGTTGGCACTGACTTCAAACGTGAGCTTCTTTCCCGGTGCAACCCGCTCGGGAGCATCAAACACCTTCCTCCCATATCGATTGAGCGTAAACGTCTTAAACCACGCATCTCCTTTGATTGCAGTGAGCGTGACAGATTTCTTCGATCCGACCTTCTTCACGGAAACCATCCCGTACGCATATCCATTCGACCACAAATAGTTTCCGTCTTTTGCTGTAAATGACATTTCCTGGCTGATCGCAGAATAGTGAAAGCCCGTCAACGCCAAGATCTCTGCCCAGCTTATCATCGCCCGACCGTAGTGATGACCGCACTCGGCTTCATCATATGGGTTGCGCTTCAAGCCGTCGTACCGGTTACGCAAGCTCGCAATGCAGGTCAGGCCGTTGTCGCTCAGGCCGTCATACAACATGCCGATCGCAGCGGTATACTCA
>QYQB01000274.1 GCA_007280275.1 bacterium
CGGGATGACTGCTATGGACTGGACCAGCGATTGGGCGCAGCTTTGCTGCCGCAAAGAAAATGAATTCCGGGATCGTCGGAGGCTGAAGCGCAAGAAATCACTACTGTGTCGTTGGTTGTTCGGCTTGCCCCGGGTCCCCTTGTATAAGACCTGCAAAATCGATATACTTCGCACCACCCCCTGAGAGGATCCTGACTCTTGCCCTCCGTTCAGAAGCAGTTCAAACGGCAACTCGACTCACTCGTAAAGGTCTTTGACTTCATTGACCAGTTCGTCGCGCGGGAGAACGTTGACGATGATGCAAAGGGCGTGGTGTGCCTGGCAGTGGAGGAGCTTTTTACAAACATGATCAAGTATGAGGGGGCGAATTCAAACGACATCTCACTGGAACTTCGGGTGGATGGCGAAATGATCATCGTGCAATTGGTCGACCACGATGTCGAACCTTTTGACATGACCAAAAGGCCTGTCCCTGACCTTGGCGCATTGCTGAAAGATCGCAAACCCGGCGGCCTGGGAATATTCCTGACGCAGAAGCTGGTCGATGACATGCAGTATCAGTACGTTGATCGAACCAGCATTATCACCTTGAAAAAGAATTTCCGGAGGAAGTATGTTTGATATCAAGTTGAGCGACAGCGGCGAAGTTGTCCTTTCCGGCCGGTTCGATGCAGCTCAGGTCGAGAAGGCGAAAGCAGTTCTTGACCGCCTGACTGTCACCACCCCCGTTGACTTCAAGGACCTCAACTACGTCTCCAGCGCTGGACTTGGCGTGCTCATGGCCACTCAGAAACGCCTCGGCGACAAAGGGCAGAAGCTCATACTTAAGAACGTCACCGGCCACATCAGGGATATCTTTCGTATTGCTCGTTTCGACCTCATTTTTGAGATAGACTAGATGTCCAGTCGAAAAGTCGTGCCACCAAGGCACGAAGTCACAAAGGTTCTTGAAAGTAATGAAAAGTCAAAGATATTCTTCGTGTCTTGCCAGCCCGCTACGCGTTCTGGCGGGGTGACTTTGTGGCAAAGTCGAAGTTTTCGACCGGGCTTCTAGGATCTTATCCGGAGAACACCATCAGCTCTCACCCCGGTATCATCACCTGGAAGGGGGCAAGGCGACTCAAAGAAATCTAGATTCCTGAAAAAACAAGGCGCGAGCTACCAACTTTTCCCATTTCTAACTGTATTTATGCCAGAGCCGCACGATAAAGATCTTGTCAAGCGATGTCTGAAGGGAGACCAGAAGGCGTTCGAGATGCTCCTCGATCGCTATCAAAAGCCGGTCTACAACGTGGCTTTGCGAATGGTCAACAACATCGATGACGCTGCAGACCTGACACAGACGGTCTTCATCAAAGCATACGAAAAGCTCAATTCTTACAATGATCGCTACAAATTCTATAGCTGGCTCTACAGGATTGCCGTTAATACTTCCCTCAATTTTGTGGAAAAAAACAAACGGCAGGACTTGCTCGGCGATCGGGATGTCCTACAAGGATCTGATGTCGAAGATGAGCTTGAATCCCTGGAGCGGGTCGAAAAACTTGAGGAAGCAATTCTCGAACTGCCGCCGGAATACCGAATAGTCATTGTCCTCAGGCATTTCCATGATCTCTCATATAATGAGATGGGAACAATCCTCGACATCCCGGAAAAGACGGTCAAGTCAAGACTTTTTGCGGCGCGTCAATTGCTGAAAGGTCTGCTGTTGAAATCTGGCCTGATGGAATAAATGAACGAGTGGAATATCGGAGTTCTGGAATGATGGAAGAACGATACATCGAGTTGATGAACAAAGAAATTGATGGCTTGAACACGCCGTCAGAAAGTCGTAATCTCCAGACATACCTCAACAGTGATAGCGAAGCGAAGAAGTTCTTCGATGATCTTCAGCGAACGGCGAAAGCCCTTCAGGGAGTTGAAGAGAAAGAGCCTCCTTCGTATTTGAGGAACCACATTCTGAATTCGATCAAGTTCACGCCAACAACCCGGGCATCGCAACCCGGCTGGATTGGGCAATTGGCCGAAACGTTCCAAAGTCGTTCATTCAGACGCTACGCTTTGGTGTTTGCCTCAGGGCTTTGCGTTGGCATACTGTTCTTTGTTTTCGCAAATCCGTGGCGCAAAGAATTGACAGACACAACGAAATTAAGCGGATCCATGGCACTGTTTCCCGACCTTTCCCATTTACAGGTTGTAGATTCCGTTCATGTTGAGAGTGAGGGAATTGATGGAGCCTTCAAGACGTACAGGAATGAGGGGAGGATCTTCGTTGAAATCGCACTCCAATCTGCTGAAAATGTGAGGATCGAGTTGAACAGCGATTCTGCTGAACTCGTGTTTGGGAGTGTCGGCAGGCTCGCCGGGACAGAGGGGGATGTGAATGTCACACAGGGAAAAATCATTTTCACCGGTGTGAACTCAGATCGAAGCATTGTCACGTTTTCTGAAGTTGGCTTCGCACAAAGGCCCATTGAAGGGCGCATCTATGAAGGAGGTTTGATCGTCCACAGCGTCACGCTCCGTATCAAATGAGTTGTTCTTGCTGATGCAGCTTGAGCGACACGTGAGATCGAATTCGTGTACCCAACACGGCGGCAAAATTCACTGTTCTTCCCCATTTCAAGAAGGAGGATCCTATGGAACAATCAAAAAAGAACAACCCTTGGCCGAAGAGGTCCGGATGGTTGATTGGCGGTGCGGCAGTGGCAGTGGTGCTCATTGGATATTTTGCTCTCTTCTATCCCTGGCCGGCAAACGAAGATGTCTCAGGCACCATGGGTGGGGTGAAGAAGTACCGATCTGAGCAGATCACTGACAAGGATGTCAAGCTCGAAGGCCAGGTGGGTCAGGCCGGGGAAAGAAATGCGGCCTTCGACAATGCCACGCTGGACCAAAAGTCCACAATGTGGGAAAGGGCATCGCTTGACGAGAAAACTGCTTTTCTGGGAAAGGCACCGATGGAGTTGAAAACAGCTTTGGTGGACAGGGCCTCCAAAGAGGAAAGAGCCACTCTTCTCGAAAAGACCACAATGGAGTTGAAGTCGAGCTTCGTAGAGAGAGCTTCGTTGGACGCGATGGCAATGCTGTATGAGAAGGCGCCCATGAACTTGAAGGCGGAGCTTCTTGCGAAGGCGCCGGCGGAGTTGAAGGCGTACGTTTTCGAGAAGCTCTCAATCGACCTGAAACAAGCGCTCTATCAAAAGGTCGCGGTTGAGGGCAAGTCCACACTTCAGGAGAAGGCTGCGTTCTTCGAGAAAGCGACTGTCAGCGAAAAGGCAGCTCTGGTCAGCAAGGCTCCGGCGGATTTGTTAGGGAAGATGTTCGAGAAGTCGCCCATCGACCTGAAGGCCCAAATGGTCGGCAGGGCCCCCATGGAACTCAAGGTGGAGTTGATCGCCAGGGCGACGATGGATGCCAGAGCCTATTTGGTTGAGAAAGCGCCGATGGATCTCAAGGCGCCCTTGCTCGAGAAGTCCCCGATGGATCTGAAGGCGATGATCTTCGGGAGAGCGTCAGTGCAGGAGAAGGCGAGCATCCTCGACAACGCTTCGTACCAAGAGAAGCAGGCATTGCTGGAGAAAACGGAACTCCAGAAGAGCATCCAGCAGTAACCATCGCAAAAGGTCAGACGGCACACAGACCAGCGAGCTGAATGGTTGCCGCCTGGAAATCGAAGTCAAGGAAGATGCGGCAGGCGCATAGTCTACCGTAGCTTCCTTGACTCGGCTATGTACCCCCAACGGCTATGTCCCTTACCCCTGGCGTAATTCCTCACTGTCATCGAATCTTTTTGCCTCTTCAATCGGCCATGAAGAACCCCACCGCTCCCCTTACGCTGGGCACGCTCCTTTTCTTTGTGCTCTCGGTCCTTTCGTTTGCGCCCTCTGAGCTCTGTGCGCAATACTACTCGGTCCAAACGAAGAATCTCAATCTCGTTTACTATGACCAGGACCACTACTATGTCGTTCCGCACACAGGGCGCTGTTTTGAGAACTCTCTGGCTTTCCAAGGGAAGCTTTTCGGCTATACGCCGAGCGAACCAGTGCTTATCCTGTTGCAGGATTTCAGCGACTATGGATATGCGGGCGCTACTTCGCTTCCGTTCAATTTCATGACCGTCGGGATGGAGTCCTTTGAATATGTGTACGAAACGTCCCCGACGAACGAGCGCATGAATTGGGTCATGAGCCACGAGCTGACACACATTGTGGCTTCGGACAAAGCTGCAGCCACTGATAAATTCTTCCGGTCGCTCTTCCTCGGCAAAGTCATGCCCACATCGGAGAACCCCCTCTCGATGCTTTACACATATTTGACAAACCCGCGGAGGTATGCTCCTCGCTGGTACCATGAGGGCATCGCCGTTTTCATGGAGACATGGATGTCGGGAGGCATCGGGCGTGTGCTGGGAGGATATGATGAGATGGTGTTCCGGACGATGGTGCGCGATAGCGTTTACTTCTATGATTTCGTAGGTCTCGAGTCCGAAGGAACGGCTGCTGACTTCGAGATCGGTCAGAACTCATATCTCTATGGAACCCGCTTCTTGAGCCATCTTTCAAGTCAGTACGGCCCGGAAAAGGTGCTGAAATGGTACAATAGAACTGATGAGAGTAAGGCCGATTACGTTTCCCAATTCCAAAATGTCTATGGGGTGCAGCTGGATGAAGAATGGTCAAAGTGGATTCGTTCGGAGCGCGATTGGCAGGACGAGAACCTCAAGACCATCCGAACTGTGCCCGTGACTCCCTTCCGGTCGATTGTCGCGGAAAATCTTGGCGCAGTTTCGCGCAGCCACTATGATCCGAGGACGAACAAACTTTACGCTGCAGTTAATTACCCGGGAAGCTTTGCCCACATCGAAGAGATCGACATGGGAACGGGAAGCAGAAGGAGAATTTGCGACGTGCCGACACCGGCGATGTACTATGTGACCTCGCTGGCGTACGATTCCGCCACGGGCACGCTCTTCTTCACGACGCAGAATAGCTGGATGTGGCGCGACCTTAACGCGGTAGACGTCAAGACAGGCAAGACGCGCATGGTGCTCCAGGATACGAGGACGGGCGATCTCGTCTTCAGCGCGGCGGGTCGCGCTCTCTGGGGGGTGAGGCACCGGGATGGGTATTCATCACTTGTCAGAATCGGAGAACCATACGCCTATGTGTATCCGGTTGCGACGTTCGATTACAGGCGCGATATCTACGATATCGATGTTTCCCCTGATGGGCACTGGGTGACGGCTTCTCTCCTGGAGGTGAGCGGTCGTGTGAAGCTCATCCGTATGGAAGTTGAAAAGCTTCTGAAAGGCGACGCCTCCTACGAGGAGCTGTATGAATTCGAGAATAACTCTCCCGCGAATTTTGTGTTTTCGCCGGATGGGAAATATCTGTTTGGGACGTCATACTATACAGGTGTTTCAAATGTCTATCGGTACGACTTCACCGAGAAGAAAATGGAGGTCCTCACCAACAGCGAAACGGGGTTTTTCCGCCCCCTCCCCCTGAAGGAAGACTCGCTCCTGGTCTGGCGATATTCCAAGGAGGGTTTCGGCCCTGTGGTCATTGCGGTGCAGTCGCGCGAGGATGTTCCTCCCATCAAGTATCTTGGCCAAGAGACAGTCGAGCGATTTCCGGTCGTCACGACTTGGGCAATCGGATCACCCCTTGCCGTCAATATCGACTCGCTGATCACGTACAAAGGTGAGTATGGCGTATTCCGGGATGCCAGATTGGCGTCGCTGTATCCGGTCGTTGAAGGGTACAAGGATTTCGTTTCTGGTGGCATCCGAACGAACGTTGGTGATCCACTTGGTCTAAACCGGATCGATCTCACAGCATCGTACTCTCCGACCTCCGCCGTTCCGCCCGAGGAGCGCGTGCATGCCACACTTCGGTATCGGTCAATCCTCTGGAATATCACGGCGACGTACAATCGGGCCGACTTCTACGACCTCTTCGGACCGACAAAGACCAGCCGGAAAGGATATTCGCTCTCGCTTCAGTACAAGAATGACATTTTGAATGACCCGCCGAGGTCCATGGGATACTCGATCGGCGTTGCCGGGTATGCCGGGCTCCAACGGCTGCCTGACTATCAGAATGTCGACGTTTCGTTTGACAGATTCCTGACCGGCCAGGCGAAAATCAACTACAAGAACACGCGCAAGACTTTGGGCGGACTCGAGCCCGAGGAGGGGGTGCTGTGGGATCTTCAAGCGCAAGGGTATTATGTCAAATCGACCCTCTTCCCCCGCATCTTTGGGAATGTGGACTACGGTTTCTTGCTTCCCATCCATCATTCGTCACTCTGGCTGCGAACCTCGGCCGGCTTCGCCCATGGGGATCGCGGCGAGCCATTTGCAAATTTCTACTTTGGTGGTTTCGGCAATAACTGGGTCGACTACGCCGACGCAAAGCGGTATCGGGAATACTACAGCTTCCCGGGAGCGGAGCTCAATGCGATCGGTGGTACGAACTACGGAAAGCTCATGCTCGAGTGGACTCTCCCTCCGCTTCGATTTCGTCGGCTTGGTGTTCCCAGCTTCTATTGCACCTGGGCGCACGCGTCGTTGTTCTCGTCTGTGATCTCCACGAATCTCGATAGTCCTCCCGATAGAAATACCTATGCGAACGTTGGAGGGCAGGCGGATTTCAAGATGGTGGTCTTCTCTCGTCTTGACGTGACCCTTTCCGTGGGCGCGGCAATCACCGCTGAAAAGAATCAACGTCGCAAGCACGAGTTCATGATCTCGCTCAAAATTCTGTAGCGAAAAGCTAGCCATCCGATAATCCCCGTTCACGGGGTAAATCGGACGGCTCGAAAACTCACAAAACCCGAAGGGTTTCGCGCTTACGAAGGCGTCCCCGCCAGCCTCATAGGATGCATCGAGGCGGGCTGGCCCGCCAGACCGACTTGGATCGCCGAAGTCGGGCTGGGACTTCAGTCGATGACGGGAGCTGAGATGGCGTTTCTTAATTGCTGCTTTGTGCAAGCTCAACCAGCGACATCCAAACGCAGTTGAAACTCATCGCCCTTATCTCGTTCGTTAATCTCGCTGTCTCCGTATTGCCGGTGCTGGTATTTCTGGCGACGCTGGTGTTTCTCGACAGCTACAAGCTTGTGCGGTTCCGCGCGATCGCCCTCGCACTTGGCGTTGGCTGCCTGGCCGGCGGAGTGAGTTTCCTGCTCAACAACGGTGTGCACGCAGCCGCTGGATTGGAGGATGTCTTCTACCGGAGATACGGCGCCCCGATCATCGAGGAGTTGATAAAATCCCTGTATTTGATTTACCTCATCAGAATGAAACGCGTGGGTTTCATGGTCGACGCTGCGGTCTTTGGATTCGCGATCGGCGCCGGATTCGCGCTCGTTGAAAACGCGTACTATGTCGAAAGACTGCAAGAAGCCAACCTGCTGGTTTGGATCATCAGGGGATTCGGAACGGCAATCATGCACGGGGGTGCGACGGCAATCCTCGGCATCATCTTCAAAAATGTGTCAGACCGTGCTGCATCAACCACGGCGGGCGCATTCGTTCCGGGATTCGTCATCGCGGTGCTGCTCCATTCGTTCTACAATCACTTCTTCTTCGGACCCGTCATTTCGACATTCCTTATTATCGTTCTCCTGCCGGCGGTTATGATCGTTGTCTTCCAGCGGAGTGAAGTGAGTCTGCGGCAGTGGTTGCGTGTGGGATTCGATTCAGATCAGGAGTTGCTGGAGACTTTAACGTCGGGGAATTTGATGGAGACGCCGGTCGGTACGTACCTCCAGTCGCTGCAAACAAGATTCAATCCTATTGTGGTTGTCGACATGATCTGCTACTTGCGGATTCACGTCGAGTTGTCGATTGAGGCGAAAGGGATTCTCCTTATGCGGCAATCGGGATTCGAGCTTCCGCCAGATCCGACGGTTGCTGAGAAGTTTGCCGAATTGCGATCGCTGGCGAGGAATATTGGACAAACGGGAAAGCTCGCTTTGTTGCCTTTTCTCCACACCAGTGACAGAGAACTTTGGCAGCTTCACATGTTGAAGGTCCAATAGCGTTCGAAAATGAACAATCGTAACTGCTAATGTTGCCAAATACTGTTAGCATAGCGAGAGACGTTCCGATTATCACAAGTTGACTTTAGCTTTGTGTTGATGTAGCTTGCCTGCCGTGCGTCAGTGTTCGTCTCACTTCCACCAGGACAGGCTGATGAAAGACAAGCCTCCAGCGACGAAGTTTGGGATTCTCGCCCGCAACAATCAGAAATGCCGCACAACCAACCGCAGCTTTCCTCTGCAAATAGAAGGTCTCTCATAGACTAGGAGGTAACCATGACTACTCTTCTCTGGATACTGCTGTCGATTCTCACAGCAGTCATCTTCCTTATCATCCTGCCGTCAATCCGTCGCGTCGGACCTACTGAAATCGGTCTGCCGATGAAGCGGTTTTCATTGAAGAAACTCGCTGAGGACAACCCCATCGCCTTCAGCGGAGAGCCGGGCTATCAGGCCACACTGCTCATGCCGGGACTGCGCTTCAAACTGAATATTCTCTACAATGTAAAGACATACCCCTGGGTGCAGGTTCCTGCCGGCGAAATTGGTGTCGTGATTGCACAGGTAGGTTCGCCGCTGCCGATCGGGGCCAAATCGGCTGTGTACAAGAAAGAGTTCGGGAATTTTTCAGACGTTGAGAAATTTGTAAAGAACGGAGGACAGAAGGGCGTCCAGCGGCCGGTGCTTTCACCGGGAACTCTTGCGCCCATTCACCCCGTGGCTTTTCTCGTTATCACAAAACGGCAGTTGTACGGAATTCCTGTCGACCCTGAGATCAGAGAAAAGATGTCGCGCGACGGAGTCTTGCGACCGGAGTCGTTCGGTCTGACGCCTCAGCAACTCGAGCTGGTTCGGATCGGCCCTGAGGAGGTGGAGGGGGGCCATGTTCTGGACAAAGTCGGTATCGTGACGACGTATGAAGGCGAGCCTCTTCCGTCGGGTCACATCGCGAGTCGCATCGGCAGTTTTGACGATATCTCCGCCCTGGAGGCAAAGGGCGAGGCCACGGACGCGGAAATTACAGAGACTCTTCTGGGGAGCAAGAACACCGTTCATAACAATTATCAGGATTTCCAGGGCTTCCTGGATAACGGCGGAAAAATCGGCCTGCAGCACGATCCGTTGCTCTACGGCGCCTATACGTTGAATCCGTTTCTGGTACGCGTCGAGATGGTTCCCATGCTCGTCGTAAAGCAAGGCGAGGTGGCGGTCATCAAGTCGTACGTAGGACTGGCGACAAAGGACATGTCGGGAGAAGCATTCAAATTTGGGTCGCTGGTACGGCCTGGTCACCGGGGCATCTGGCAGGAGCCACTCCGGACAGGGAAGTACCCGATCAACCCGCGTTGTTACGAAGCAGAAATTGTTCCTACCGCGATACTCACTCTGAACTGGGCAGAACAAGTGTCTGCCGCACACAACCTGGACAAGAATCTTGTGCAAATCGTAGCAAAAAGCCGTGAAGGATTTGTCTTCAAGATCGACCTTCAGGTGCAGATTCACGTGCCGGACAAGAAGGCGCCGCGAGTGATCTCAATGGTTGGTACGATGTTCAATCTTGTGAACGAGGTACTGCAAGCCGCCGTCGGCAATCACTTCCGTGACAAGCTGCAGAGCATGAAGGCGGTACAATTCATTGAAGAGCGCCAGAAAGTCCAACAAGAAGCGTTCGAGCACATCGAGTCTCAGCTGAGACAATATGAAGTGGAGACCCGGGGAGCATATATCCAGGATGTTATCCTGCCCCAGGATATCGTGACGGTGCTGACGCAGAGAGAAATCGCGGCGCAACAGATCGAGACCTTCCAAAAGCAGAAGTCTGCCCAGGACCAGAGAATTGAGATGGAGAAATCCAAAGGCGTCGCGGACAAGCAAGCGGACCTTGCGTCTTCTGAAGTGAACGTGAATATTCAGGAGAACAAGACCTCGGCCCGGAAAATCGAAGCAGACGGCGAGGCGACCTTTACCCAGATGACCGGACAGGCGAAGGGAGCCGAAGTCCGTGCTATCGGAATGGCGAAGGCAGAGGCGTATGAGCGGCAGGTCGCGGCTCTTGGCAAGGACGCCACGGCATTTGTGAACGCGATCACCGCGCTTGCAGACAAAGGCATCAAGATCGTTCCGGATATACTCGTTGGGGGTGGCGGTCAGCAGTCCTCTCTCGTCGACGCTTTGCTGGCCATGGTCATGCGAGGCGGGGTTAAGGGGCTGACGCCGGGAGAAACCAAGCAATAACGTCGGGTGGCGGCCTCCAGCGAGCCGGTCGATATGTGTCGCCACGCTTGCCCGTCGTGTGCGCCGTTGCTTCGGCAGCCAGGCCGAAACTTCGTTCCTTAGAAACGGAACTCAGTCGGGACAAGCCCCGAAAGTTTCGGGACAAGTCGGTGGTGGCATGGGTGTCTCAGGGTGAGAGGGTAGGCGCAATCTTCAGATTGCGTACTTCGCGTGGAAGGAACATTCATGAGTTGCATCAGGGAAAAGAAGCACAGGCTTCCAATCGAATCGTACAAAGGAACCGTTGCAGCAGCATTTACAGTTTGCACAAAGAACTGGGTATTGGCTTTCGAAGGAACATCCAGCGTTATGTTGGCAGAAGGATTTCTATGACCATGTCTTGAGGAAGGAAAATGATATCGAGAAGCAAGTCGCATACATTCTTGATAATCCGGTTCGCAAGGGAATCGTTGAAGATTGGAGAGCATATCCGTTTCGAGGGTCGACGGTGCATC
>QYQB01000324.1 GCA_007280275.1 bacterium
CAAGAGACCCGCGTATGGTCGAGCGGAAGAAGTATGGTCAAAAGAAAGCTCGCAAACGATTCCAGTTCTCGAAGCGTTAACCAGATTTTTCTTATCAATCATATTCTCTGATCTGAACGGGAGTGTCCCGGCGATCCGAATGGATCATTGGGATTCCGTGAAGAGATGACGAGAATAGCCGAACCAACTCAAAAGGATCAATCATGCCTCGTGTAGAACTCGAAGCACTGCTGCAAGCCGGTGCCCACTTCGGGCACATCACCCGCCGTTGGAATCCCAAGATGAAGCCCTACATTTTCATGGAGCGTAATGGGATTCATATCATTGATTTGAAAAAGACCCAAGAGATGCTGGAAATAGCGTGTAACGCTGTCTCCAATATTGTTTCGCAAAACCGAAAGCCATTGTTCGTCGCGACAAAGCAGCAGGCGAAGGAAGTTGTGTCGGAGGAAGCAAAACGCTGCGGAGCGTTCTATGTAACCGAGCGATGGCTCGGCGGCATGCTCACAAACTTCACTACCATCCGGAAGAGTGTCAAGCGCCTCACCAACATCGAAAAGATGGAAAGCGATGGGACGTTTGAGAAGATCACGAAAAAGGAGCGGTTGTTCCTCGATCGTGAACGGGAAAAACTTCACAATGTGCTGTCCGGCGTGGTGGAGATGTCACGGTTGCCCGGTTTGATCTTCGTGGTTGACGTGAAAAAGGAAGGGATTGCAGTCAAAGAAGCCCGTCGCCTCGGGATACCGGTTGTGGCTATTGTCGATACGAACTGCGACCCGGATCTCGTCGATTTCTCTATCCCGGCAAACGATGATGCTTTGAAATCAGTCCAGTGCATCGCCAAGGCAATCGCAGATGCCGTCATTGAAGGCGGCCAAAAGGTAGCTGCCCGGCAGGCAGATGAGGCGATGGCGCAGGGTGCAGAAAACAAGGAGTCATCTGAGAAACCGCAAGCTCCAGGGAGAGCTCGCTAAAGGAGGTAGTTCCGAAGTATGGCTGTGATATCATCTGAAATCGTAAAGACATTACGTGATAAGACAGGGGCGGGCATGATGGATTGCAAGCGCGCTCTCGAGGAAACAAACGGCGACCTGGAATTGGCCACTGATTACCTTCGCAAGAAGGGAGCTGCTGTCGCAGCGAAGCGGGCAGAGAAGGAAGCAAACCAGGGAGTCATCGAAGCATATATTCACGCGGGAAGCCGTGTCGGCGCAATGGTCGAGCTAAACTGCGAGACAGACTTTGTGGCGAAGACGCCTGAGTTCAAGCAACTGGCACACGATATCGCCATGCAGATCGCCGCGATGAGCCCACTCTTCGTCAGCAAAGAGAATGTCGATGAGGCGACGCTTCAGAAGGAAATGGAGATCTACAAGGCTCAGGCCGTCAATGAAGGAAAGCGGCCGGAGATCGCTGAAAAAATTGCCGAGGGGCGCCTGGAGAAATTCTACCAGGAGGTGTGTCTCCTTGAGCAAAGCTTCATCAAGGATTCTGGAAAGACAATCAAGGACCTCCTGTCGGATGCTACTGGAAAAGTCGGTGAAAAGATCGGCGTCCGGCGATTCCATCGTTATCACTTAGGAGAATCATCAAGGTAGCCTGTCAAACCAATCCCGAAGCGATTCGGGATTTTTTTCGTCCTCGAGCGACTATGGAAAAACCACTATACAAACGCATCTTGTTGAAACTGAGCGGCGAAGCCCTCATGGGAAGCCGCGACTACGGCATCGATTCCCAGGTCCTGAGCGCGTTTGCCGAAGAGATCCGCACAATTAGGGAACTGGGGGTTGAAGTTGGGATTGTGATCGGTGGGGGGAACATTTATCGCGGGGTGGATCAGTCGACCGACGGCATCGACAAAGTGACTGGCGACCATATGGGGATGCTGGCCACAGTGATCAATGCGCTCGCGCTGCAAAATGCCCTTGAAAAGCATAATCTGTTCACTCGGTGCCAGACAGCGATAAACATGGAGAGAATCGCCGAGCCGTTCATTCGTCGCCGCGCCATCCGGCACCTGGAGAAGGGGAGAATTGTGATTTTTGCAGCAGGGACCGGAAATCCGTACTTTACAACGGATACGGCAGCAGCACTGCGTGCCGTCGAAATTGAAGCTGATGTCATCCTGAAGGGGACGAGGGTGGACGGGATCTATGATAGTGATCCGGAGAAGAATGCAGATGCCATACGGTTTCCTGAAATTAGCTACCTCGACGTCCTGAAAAAGGATCTCCGCGTGATGGATCTGACAGCGATTACATTGTGCAGGGAAAATAAGCTTCCGATTATTATCTTCAACATGAATACGCCCGGGAACTTGCGTCGGATCGTCTTGGGTGAAGCTGTTGGCTCGAAGGTGTATTCACCGAGTTCATAGTTCATCATACTCCACTCCAGCAAATTCTCATCACAAGCGAAAAGGTGGACCCGTATGGTTAAGGATATCCTGAAGAATGCAGATGACCGGATGAAGAAGGCGGTGGAAGTAGTGCGGGACGAACTTGCGAAGGTTCGGACAGGCAAGGCAACCACGGCCCTTCTCGACGGCATAAAGGTAGACTACTACGGCACAATGGTGCCGCTCAATCAGGTTGCCAATGTCAGCACGCCTGATGTTCACACGGTCTCAGTCCAGGCCTGGGAAAAGAACATGCTGGCAGTTATCGACAAGGCAATCCTGACTGCAAATCTCGGTCTGAATCCGGTGAACGATGGTACCATCCTCCGGATACCCATCCCCCCCCTCAACGAGGAGCGCCGCAGAGAGCTGGTGAAACTCATCAAGAAGTTCGGCGAAGATGGTAAGATCGCCGTACGCAATGTCCGCCGTGATGCGATCGAGCATCTGAAAAAATCAGAAAAGGCCGAACATTTCTCCGAGGACGAACGTAAGCGGGGCGAGCAGGAATCACAGAAGCTGACGGACAGACACATCAAAGACATCGACAACCTTCTCGTGCTCAAAGAGAAAGAAATCATGGAAGTCTGATCTCGGACGGTGCGAAACGTATTCAGAATGAAAAAAGTCCCGGCCCAGCACCGGGACTTTTGCTTTTCGGCACGGAATTGCCTATTCTCCACCCATCGCTTTTTGTGAAATGCCGGTAACAGAATCCTGATCTGCACGGTCTCATTTTACCCTCTTCCATCAACAAGGAGTAAGTCTATGAAGAAATGCCTGATTGTGCTTGCCGCGCTGGTCCTGACAGTCGGCAGGCTCTCTGCGCAAATGACGCCCTGGCTGCAATGGACATTCTTGCCCGAGCGAACGATGAACGAGATCATCGGAGAGACGTCGGGGGAAAACGCATGGCATGTGATTATGGAGACGGGAGGGTATGACAAAGACCGACCTGCGTCTGAATACGAGTCGGTCTTCTACGAAACGAAATTCTTCTTCGAGAAAATGAAGGAGTACAATCTCCCCGGTGCAGAACTTGTTCGCTTCCCCGGAGGAGAAACGTGGGACGCCGTCAAAGGAGAACTGTGGGAAGTCTCGCCTATGCGACAGAAGCTCGCTTCCTATCTCGATATGGCCGCGATGCTTGCCCAGGGAAGCGTCACGACGGATGCGACAGCAGAGCTTGTGTGGGTTGGGTTGGGCCGACGGGAGGACTTTGACGGCACGGACGTGAGGAACAAGATCGTTGTCGCGGAAGGACCGACCTCGTCTGTTCACCAGATCGCATGCATGGACTCGGGAGCGATCGGGGTGATTTCGATCTATTCGCAACGACCGCTCTTCGACGCTGTCCAGTTGCCTTGGGGAAGCGTCAGGGGCGATCAGCAGCAAAACCGACCGGCGAAGTTTGGATTCCAAATACCGCCTCGGGAGGGCGAGTATCTCAAGAAGCGTTTGCTCGCTGGAGAGAAAATCACGGTTCAGGCAAAAGTGGTCGCCGAGACACGAAAGTACGAAATTCAGGACCTGACATGCTACATACCCGGAACCGACCCCAATGCCGGAGAAGTCATTCTCTCTGCCCATATTCACGAGGGCTATGTGAAGCAGGGAGGCAATGACGATATCTCGGGCTGCGCAGCAATCCTGGAGGTTGCCCGAACTCTTCACACTTTGATCAAAGAAGGACGGATTCCGCCACCGAAGAGGACAATCAGGTTTCTCTGGGGTCCGGAGTTCTCCGGTACCGGACCGTGGGTGAAAGCAAACAAAGAGCTCATGAAGAAGACCCTCTGCAACATCAACATGGACATGGTCGGCGAATGGCTGAGCAGAAACAAGTCGTACATGTGTCTAATGCGTACCACCTACGGCAATCCGCACTTTGTTAATGATGTGGTGGAGAACTATTTCCGTTTCGTTGGAGAGGGCAATCAGGAGCACCTGCAAAACCGTTCAAACTACTTCCCTGTCACGCACAGAATCGTGGCACCGACGGGGGCCGACGAGCCCTTCTATTACAGCATCGAGACGCACTACGGGGCTTCGGATCACGAAGTGTTCAATGACTGGGGAGTCCAGGTGCCGGGAATCATGATGATCGCCTGGCCCGATCAGTGGTACCATACATCGGGTGATCACGTGGACAAGGCGGATCCGACACAGCTCAAGCGAGTAGCCGTCATCGGCGCAGCGAGCGCCTATACCATTGCGACAGCTGACGACGCAATGGCGACAAAGATCGCAGGAGAGATAACGAGCAACGCAACGGCCCGGTTGGGACATCAGATGGTTCGGGGTCTCGAGGAACTGAACAAGGCCACCAAGGAAACACTGGCTGAGGCGTACGGGGCTGCCCGTGTGTACCTCGAAGCGGCTGCGATGAATGAGAAGAATACGCTGGAGACCATTCTCCAGCTGGCGGTCGACAAGAAGAGGATTGGTGACTATCTTGGATCGACGAAGAAATCAGTGGACCAGATCGCAAAGACCGAACTCGATGTCCTTGAGCGGCATATGAAAACGACTGCAGAGGGTCTAAAGACGGAGCCGGCGACAATCCAGCTCTCAGCGCTGGAGAAGAAAGCCTCGAAGATGTATCCGAAGCCAACAGACAAGGTGAAGGCGAACGGATATGGGGGGTACAGAGAGTATCTACCACGCACGCAGACGACACGTGGTCAGGGAGAGTCTCGGAGAGTGGACCGCAGCGAGCTTCAGCTCCTGATCACCGGCAAGAACAGCCTTCTCGACATCAAGAACCTGCTCGACGCTCAAGCGGAACGAAGAACAGATCTGCAGGATGTGATGAATTACGTTGAAACCTTGAAGACTGCTGGGCTGGTTGAGATGGAGTAGGTAACGTGTGGGCGAAGCTTACTTGGGGGCGAGCTAACCTTTCAAAGGTAACTTGTTTGCACTTCGTAACCTTCGAAAGGTGCAGCGGGGGAAAGGTTGCAGTGGGGCTAATGCGCCTCGAGCCAGGTCTTGCCGACTCCGATCTCGATCTCGAGAGGTACGCTGAGCTTCAACGATTGTTGCATATGCTTCGTTACGATACTTCGTACTTCTTTCTCTTCCTTCTTCTTCACCTCAAAGACCAGTTCGTCATGGACCTGGATCAGCATCTTTGATTCAAGGCCTTTTGTTGTGAACGCCTCGTCGATGTGGATCATCGCGAGTTTGATCATGTCAGCAGCCGTACCTTGGATCGGCATATTGATTGCCTGCCGCTCCGCGTTCTGCCGGATGTTCTGATTGCTGCTGTTGATATCGGCCAGGAAGCGTCGGCGGCCCAGGAGGGTTTCGACGTAGCCATTCGAGCGGGCCGATGCGATTGTATCGTTGATATATTGCTTCACCTTTGGGAACCTCTCGAAGTAGCGGGCGATAATCTCCTTGGCCTCAGATTGGGAGATTTCCAAACGTGTGGCGAGTCCAAAAGGTCCGATACCATACATGATCCCGAAGTTCACTTCCTTTGCTTTTCTCCGCATTTCCTTTGAAACGTCTTTCTGAGCGACAGCGAAGACCTTCGCCGCGGTTGTCGTGTGGACGTCTTCATTGTTCCGGAACGCCTCACTGAGCGCTTCATCGCCCGAGATATGGGCCATCACCCGCAACTCGATCTGTGAGTAATCAGCAGAGAGTATAACGTCGTTCTTGCTCCCCGGTATGAAAGCCTTTCGGATCGAGCGCCCGATCTCCGTCCGGATCGGGATGTTCTGCAAGTTGGGATCGCTGCTCGAGAGCCGACCGGTGGCCGCGACCGTTTGGTTAAAAGAGGTGTGGACACGTCCTGACCGGGGATTGATCAAGGCGGGCAGCGCATCTACATACGTCGATTTCAGCTTCGCGAGTTGCCTGTAGTCGAGAAGCTTCTCGATGATGGGATGTGCGGTTCTCAACGTCTCGAGCACTCCAACGTCTGTCGAAAAACCGGTCTTGGTCTTTTTCTGTGTCGGCAGCTTGAGCTTGTTGAACAAGATCTCACCCAATTGCTGGGTGGAATTGATATTGAATGTGACGCCCGCGAAGCCGTGAATTTCTTTGATAAGAGCTTCGAGAAGGAGCTCGAGTTCTTTCGACATTGTTTTCAAGTATCCCACGTCGATGGTTATCCCCGTTCGCTCCATGGCAGAAAGGACCGGGATGAGGCGGAACTCAACATCGGAGCAGAGCTTCATCATCCCCTGATCGCTGAGATTCGTTCGGAGATGTTCATAGAGCCGGAACGTCATATCAGCGTCTTCGCAGGAATAGTCACACAAGTCCTGGAGCTGCACTTCTCTGATTGGCTTTTGATCTTTTCCTGATCCCGTCAGATCAGCGAACGACACCTTGGTGTAGTGGAGATGTTCTTTTGCCAGTGCGTCGAGATTGTGACGTCCGTCGGCTCGGAGAATATAACTCGCAATCATCGTGTCGAATTCGACCCCCTGCGTCCAAACACCATACTGTGACAACACAAGCATGTCATATTTGATGTTGTGACCGATCTTCCTGATTCGTGGATCTTCCATCAACGGCTTGAGGTATCCGAGCGTCTCTTCGAGGCCGAGGCCTTTCTCCTGATCTGCGGATTTCGATTTGCCGAAGAGATCGGACTGTGCGGCAGCGGTGGCCGGCCGTACAGAAACGAAAAAGGCCTCGCGAGGCTCCATCGAAAACGAAATCCCCACGAGCTCCGCATTAAGAGAATCTGTCGATGTCGTCTCTGTATCGAAAACGAATCGTTTGGCCTTCTTCAGACGAGTACAGAGGTGCTTGAGCGCTTTTGGATCAGTGACAAGCGTGTACGTATGCTTATCGCTCCGGATGTCAGAAAGCTCGATGTTATCCGGGGGCGGGAAATCCAGATTGTCCGGCGGTCTTGCCTTGGGCGGGGAATACTTCGGAATGTCCTGCAGGAGAGACCGGAATTCCAGCTCAGCGAATATCCCTTTCAGCGTTTGGAAATCCGGATCGGCTGCTTTCAACGAATGGAAATCGACTTTCAGCGGAACATCTGTGTCAATGGTGACCAGTTCTTTTGAAAGGAAGGCCAGGTCCTTGTTCATTTCAAGCTTATGACGCAGGCCCTTCTGCTCTATTCTTGAAAGGTTCTTGTATAAGTTCTCGATGGAACCATACTGCTGAATAAGTGGAATGGCCGTTTTCTCGCCAACTCCCGGAACTCCTGGCACGTTATCAGACGAGTCGCCAGTCAGAGCGAGAACTTCAATGACCTTATCGGGTAGCACGCCGAATTTGTGCATCACCGCTTCGGCATCGACAATTTCGACCTCTGTCCCTTGCCGACCGGGCTTGTACATCTTTGTTCTGGTAGTGATGAGTTGCATGAAGTCTTTGTCGGATGACACAAGGAACGAGAGAGCCCCTTCGCTTTCTGCGCGCTTCGCCAGCGTGCCGATGACATCGTCCGCCTCGAAGCCGTCCATTTCGAGGACCGGAATTTTGTACGCGTTCACGACGTCTTTGATGATTGCCAGCTGCGAGAACAGGTCTTCCGGCATCTTCTGTCGTGTTGCTTTGTACTCCTTGTATGCCTTGTGACGGAACGTCGGAGCGCCCGTGTCGAACACCACAGCGATATAGTCGGGCGACTCGAGTGTCAGGATCCGGTTGAGGAATGTGACGAAGCCATAGACGGCGCTTGTGTTCTGTCCTTTGGAGTTGATCAGTGGCCGCTGAATAAAAGCATAATAGGAACGGTAAGCGATTGCGTTGCCGTCGATGAGGAATAGTCGTTTGGACGTGCTCATAGAACCATGATGATGAATAGGAATGGAAGCGATCGTCGGTGTCGCCGAATACTTCATTCATCGACAACAAGGAGTAGAACAAAGCGGGGCGGCGCGCTTGTACATAAATGTAAGATTGATTTGCGCTGGAGGCAAGGGGCATGTCAGATCACCCCGAGGGTCGTCGGCTTCACTTCTCCACTTCCGTTAAGATGATGGGTGTCCTGCAAGACCATCCTTGGTTTTCAGCGTGTCGCAGCGTACATTGATCATCAGCGCTATGAAACGATTGAACATATACCTCCTGCTGGTATTCCAGCAAGTCATCGCGGGAGGGACGCACATCGTTGCGAAGGCGGTGGTGGGCGATATTGACGCTGCGACGCTGACATTTCTACGAACGGTGATAGCCGCGGCAGGGTTATGGGCCATTGCACGCGTCCGATCGGGTCCGCTGAGGATCGACCGTGGTGACTGGAGGCAATTGGCCCTTCTTGGATTTCTGGGAGTTGCGTTGAATCAGTTCCTTTACCTTTACGGCATGAAGTACTCCACGGCGGCAAACGGAGCACTCCTGTATGCGGCGACTCCCGTTTTTGTTCTCGTGTTTTCCCGTTTCACGCGCAAAGAGAAGATGAACCCAAGGAAGACATTCGGCATCGTGATGGCCTTCGTCGGAATTTCGATCGTGATCTTTGAACGAGGGATCGATTTTTCTTCAGGATATGCGTTCGGCAATCTTCTGATCCTCATCGCGGTCATAGCCTGGACCCTGTTCACTGTTCTCGGTAGGCAGATGATACTGAAGTATGGGGCGCTCAGGACGACTGCCGCCATGATGATCTGTGGAGCCGTGATGTTCTCACCTATCGGCTTGATAAGCTCTTTTCGGTTTCCTTTCTCACAGCTCAGTGCATTGGATTGGGCCGGAGTGTCCTACCTGGCTATCGGAACTTCCATCCTCGGTTATCTGCTTTGGTATCATGCATTGAGCCGTATCGATGCAAGCAAGGTTGCCGTCTTTGCGAACGCCCAACCCGTCATTGCCACCATACTGTCACTTGTTTTCCTCGACTACACGATCACACCCGCCTTTGTGACCGGGAGCATAGTCACGATCATTGCGATCTACATCACACAATTGTCATAGAGAATGGCCTACCATGAAACCGAGATGCCCGTGGCATGTCTGAACGTTGTTGACGCACTGGGGTATCGTTCTCATAATGAATGACTAGCCACAAAGTGAGGGGGGGACAATGAACATACTTGCACTGTTCATTATCTACGTAACGTCAGCAGTTGTCCTGGCGTTTTGGAACAGGAAGAAGGGGCATGGGTTCTGGCTCGGATTCTGGTACTCGGTCGTCTTGACGCCCGCGATTGGGTTTCTGACGATCGCGATCGCTCAGCAGGTGGTGGTCGTGGACTCAGGTATCGTGCGGAGGAGGTCCTGCCCGCATTGCTACAGTCTGACTGCTGCGAATGTCACGTTTTGCGAGGTGTGCGGCAAGCATGTGGCGCATCAGACGGCGAAACAATACCTGCAAATGGCAGAATTGTTTGTCGGCCTCGCAGTGACGGTCCTGCTTGTGAGTAGCTTTATCTAGGCGACCCGTCTGTTCTCGGAGGACAGTCAACCCAGGAGGGTGGGGATTCCAAAGCGTGGGGGAGAAGCCCATCGGCGCAATGCCGATGGGCTTTTTGTTTGGTGCGCCCGGCAGGGCGCAGTTGCTAGGGAGTGCAAGACTCCTATGACCCCGGCAGGGGGAATCATGAGCCGAACGGCAAGGGTGTCCACCGTGAGGTGGAATCTGAAGGAAGCCGAAGGCGAAACGCTGGCCTGACGAAC
>QYQB01000055.1 GCA_007280275.1 bacterium
TTGAGGAAGAACAGAAAACCAGTACTTTCAACCAGCAAACCACCACCACAGAAGAAGGATCCACATCGAATGGAGATGGTAACCGTCAAGTACGATAACAAGATCGTACGCAACTTCGCCGTCGCCACGATGGTGTGGGGGGCGGTGGGGATGCTCGTCGGCCTGATAATTGCCCTTGAAATGTTTGAGCCTGCATTCAACGCCAGGCTTCAATTTCTCACGTTCGGTCGAATGCGCCCGCTCCATACAAATGCGGTCATCTTCGCGTTTGTTGGGAACGGTATCTTCATGGGGCTCTACTACTCGTTACAGCGTCTCTGCAAAGCCCGGATGCTCAGCGACCTCCTGAGCACCATCCACTTCTGGGGCTGGCAGGCCATCATCGTATGTGCCGCGATCACTCTGCCGCTTGGATTCACGACCGGCAAAGAGTATGCAGAGCTCGAGTGGCCCATCGACCTCGCGATTACCGTGATATGGGTGGTGTTCGCGGTCAATGTCATCGGGACCATTATCCGCCGGCGGGAGAAACACATGTATGTGGCAATCTGGTTCTATCTTGCCACAATCGTCACGGTAGCCGTCCTCCACATCGTCAACTCGATTGAACTGCCTGTCTCGTTCCTGAAAAGCTACCCCGTCTATGCAGGCGTCCAGGACGCTCTTGTGCAATGGTGGTATGGGCATAACGCAGTTGCGTTTTTCCTCACGACCCCCTACCTCGGGCTGATGTATTACTTCCTTCCCAAGGCGGCAAACCGGCCGGTGTACTCCTATCGTCTCTCGATCATCCACTTCTGGTCTTTGATCTTCCTTTATATCTGGGCTGGGCCGCACCACCTCCTTTATACTGCTCTCCCGGATTGGGCTCAGTCTCTCGGAACGGCGTTTTCCATTATGCTCCTGGCTCCATCGTGGGGGGGGGCGATCAACGGCCTCTTAACGGTCCGGGGTGCGTGGGATAAAGTCCGCGAAGACGCAGTCCTGAAGTTCATGGTTGTTGCCGTCACCGCCTATGGCATGGCGACATTCGAAGGGCCCCTGCTCTCTCTCAAGAATGTTAACGCGATATCTCACTACACGGACTGGACGATTTCCCACGTACACATCGGAGCACTCGGGTGGAACGGCTTCCTGACGTTCGGAATTCTCTATTGGCTTGTCCCGAAAATGTGGAACACCACTCTCTATTCAAAAAAACTTGCAAACCTGCACTTCTGGATCGGTACGCTGGGAATCGTCGTCTACGCCAGCGCCCTCTACTGGGCCGGGATCACGCAATCGCTGATGTGGAAACAGTTCACACAGTTCGGCGTGCTTCAGTATCCCAATTTCCTCGAGACCGTGGTGCAGATACTTCCCTTCTATATGATTCGTGCATTGGGCGGACTTCTCTACCTCGTCGGTGTGCATATCATGATCTACAATCTGATTCGCACAGCCCGGCAGGGGAAACTAGTCTGTGACGAGGAAGTGCAAGTCCCGTCGCACTGGGAAGATGGCCAACCGGTGAAGCAAAACCGGCACAGGTGGATTGAGAAACGACCGATCCAGTTCGCTCTTGTGGCGACCGTGGTGGTCTTGATCGGCGGTCTCGTCGAGTTGGTGCCAACCTTCCTGGTGAAGACCAACATTCCGACCATAGCTTCTGTAAAGCCATACACGCCTCTGGAGCTGCAGGGTCGCGACATCTACGTGCGTGAAGGATGCTACACGTGTCATTCTCAGATGGTCAGGCCATTCCGTTCAGAGACTGAACGTTACGGCGAATATTCCAAGGCAGGGGAATTCGTCTACGACCATCCGTTCCAGTGGGGCTCGAAGCGAACGGGTCCTGATCTCCATCGCATCGGCGGGAAGTATCCAAACCTTTGGCATTTCATGCATATGGAGGATCCCCGTTCAGTCTCACCTGGCTCAATTATGCCGGTGTATTCCTGGCTGTACACGCAGGAAATCGACACATCGATCGTCGGCTCGAAAATCCGGGCGATGCAGAGTCTTGGAGTTCCGTATCCGAAAGAGTACGACAGACAAGCGGTTGCCGATATGAGAGCACAGGCCGCCGGCATCGCTGCCGACCTGCAGAAACAAAACGCGCCTGCAGATCCCGATAAGGAAATCATCGCGGTCATCGCATACCTGCAGCGACTCGGAACCGACATTGCTGTCCATCGTTAGCGAGGCGAAGCCATATGTTCTCACACTATCTTGAAGCCATCGAGGGAATCGCAACGTACCCCCTCGCCTCCCTCCTGATCTTTCTCCCGTTTTTCATCGGAGTGCTCATCTACGTCGTCCGTATGAAGAAGGAGGATGCTGACAGGTTGAGCCAATTGCCCTTGAATTGATCATGACCGTAACAAGAACACAGGTTGTACCGTGAACATCGACCGTCACTCTCTTATTCGCTCTGAGGCCGTCCAAAAAGTATCTTCGATCATCGATGTGGCTTCGGGATTAGTGAATCGGCGACGATTTTCAATACTCAACCTGGCCGAAATGACATTCCCGCCTACTCTTGTGGAACAGATGCGGCGGGCAGGTCGACCTACATTTTGGACGGCCTTGCTGATACTTCTGAATATCGGCGACCTTCACGCTCAAGCCCAGGGTGCTGATGGGGGTACGAGCTCAGCACTCATGTTCACCGGCATCGTTACGGTGTTTTTTGTGTTTCTGATTTTCTTCATTCTGGTTGTGCTCGACGGGGATGTCGAGCCTCTGGTGCGCGCACTCCGAACCGTTTACAGCTCCGTCGCACCGAAGGCAACCGGCGAAGCAATTCCTCTGGATGAAAGCCACGACGGCATCACGGAGCTGGACAATCGGGTTCCCCCGTGGTTCAACTACCTCTTCGGTGGAACCATACTGTTCGGAATCGTGTATCTCCTGAATTTTCATGTCCTTCATTCAAGCCCTCTACCGCAAGCCGAGTACGCCGAAGAGCTGGCAGTTGCTGACCTCTCACGACGGATGCGCTTGATGGCCGAAGGATCAATCAACGAGGACGAGCTCGTCCCCCTGGTCGATGATGCTTCCGTGAAGTCCGGGCAGGAACAATTCCGGAGGAACTGCATTACGTGCCACGGCGCGAGAGGCGAAGGGATTGTCGGCCCCAACCTGACGGATCAGTACTGGATAAACGGAGGCGGTATCCGCAGCGTGTACACGACGATCAAGAACGGGGTTCCCCAGAGGGGGATGATCAGCTGGAAGCTCGTGTTCACACCGAAAGAACTGCAGCAAATCGCCAGCTACATCCTGTCAATCCAGGGCAGCAATCCCCCGAACGCAAAGAAGCCGGAGGGCACCCTCTACAGCGAGCCGAAGACGCAGCCGAAGGACAGCACCAAGGTATCAGGCCGATCGTAATTCCATTACGCCAAGAGAGCCATGTCAAGCGGTCCAACCGAGAATTCATTTCGCGATCACCTTGGGATTGTTTCGGACGAAGGGAAGCGGAAATGGATCTACCCCAAAGCCCCGGGAGGAAGGTTCCACACTGGGCGCATCCTTGTCAGCGTGATGCTCCTCGCCGTGCTCTTCGGGATCCCCTTCCTGCGCGTCCATGGACACCCGTTCATGCTGTTCGACATTGTGGAACGGAAGTTCATCATCTTCGGTTTGATATTCGGTCCGCACGACTTCTTTCTTCTCGCCCTGGCGATGATCTCCACGATCGTTTTCGTCTTCCTCTTTACCGTTGTCTTCGGGCGTCTTTTCTGCGGCTGGCTATGCCCGCAGACTGTCTTCATGGAGATGGTGTTCAGGAACATCGACTACTGGATCGAAGGAGGACCTCGAGAGCAACGGATGTTGAACGAATCATCGTGGACCGGCAGGAAGATCCGGAAGAAACTATTCAAACATACACTCTACTTTGCCCTTTCCTTCGTCGTTGCGAACACGCTCCTTTCCTGGATCGTCGGAACAGACAAGCTGTTCGCCATCATCGTTGACCCGCCATCTCAACACATCGCCGGTCTGACCGCCATTGTGATTTTTTCCGTCGTATTTCACTGGATCTTTGCCTGGTTCCGGGAACAGGCATGCATCCTTGTCTGCCCCTACGGGCGGCTGCAGGGAGTGTTACTCGACAGGAACTCGATCGTCATTGCCTATGATTACGTCCGGGGCGAACCACGGGGGAAGCTGCGAAGAGGTGAGGAGCGGCACCATGGGGACTGCATCGATTGCCATCAGTGTCTGGATGTATGCCCGACCGGCATCGATATCCGGAACGGAACACAGCTTGAGTGCGTCAACTGCACGGCATGCATCGACGCATGTGACACGATCATGGATTCCATCGGGAAACCACGCGGATTGATTCGCTATGACTCCATCGAAGGGATCGAACAGAAGGTCCGATCCATGGTCACGCCACGGAGCATCGGCTATTCTCTGGTGCTGCTCCTCCTCGTCTCCGTGCTGACATATTTCATCGCGACCCGGTCGGATATCGATGTGACGATACTCCGCACGCCTGGTATGTATTTCCAGGAGCAGCCCGATGGGTACATCAGCAACCTGTACGACCTGAAGGCGGTGAACAAGACCTTCTCTCCCCTCCCTCTCTCATTCAAGCTGACTAATGCCGATGGCGCCATCCGCGTGTTGGGGGATTCTCTGGTCCTGAAGAGCCAGGAAACGACCTCGGCGAAGCTCTTTGTTCTCTTCAAGCGAGAGAGCATCAGGGCAATGAACACCCCGCTCGACGTCGAAGTCTACAGCGGCAGTCAGCGTGTCGGAATCGTGCAAAGCTCTTTTCTCGGACCGGTTCGGAAGAAGGAAGGGTAGGCGATGAAAATGAACTGGGGAGCTGGTCTCGTGGTATCGTTCATTGTCTTCGCTGCAGCGATTCTGGCGATGGTCTTTGTCTCCATGAACAAGGAGGTGAACCTCGTATCAGACGACTACTACGAGCAGGAGTTGCGTCACCAGGACCAAATAGAAAGCGCTCAACGATCGGATCTTCTGGCAGAGCAACCGAGCGTCGGTGTTTCTGCTGCGATACTCACGCTGAAGTTGCCACGCGTTTTTTCCGCGGACAATACCTCGGGGACGCTGACCTTCTATCGACCCGCTGACCACAAGAAGGATTTTGTCGTGGCTCTCAGGCTCGATTCGGGCAATACACAAGTCGTCCCGACAGGCTCCCTGCAGAAAGGGCTTTGGCGGCTCAAGGTCCGGTGGAGGGATCAAAACCAGAGCTACTATCACGAAGAGCCTATCGTGATCCAATAGAGGTCATGCCGTGGAAATACTTGCCGGATTTGCGTTCGGTTTTGTCGGGAGCCTGCATTGTATTGGCATGTGCGGCCCAATAGTCCTCGCTCTGCCTGCCGGGAATCAGGGAATGCTACGCTACACGCTTGGCAGATTGCTCTACAACCTTGGGCGGGTCCTGACCTACACAGTGATGGGGGCTGTGATCGGTCTTATCGGAGCGGGCTTGTCGCTTCGCCTCCTGCAACAGGACCTCTCTATCATCGCGGGAACGTCAATAGTGGCTGTCTTTTTCGTCGGGCAGATAGCCCGCCTATCTATGCCTTTTCCCCGATCGCTTGGTTCAATGCTGTTGAAGCTCCAGGGAGCAATCGCTTCCCTTCTGAGGGAGAGCGCTTTCTCTTCGCTGTTCTTCCTTGGGATCCTCAATGGACTGCTGCCGTGCGGGTTTGTCTATCTGGCGATAACCGCCGCTGCGGTTACTGCAGATGTCGTTCAAGGCATGCTATTTATGGCCAGCTTCGGATTGGGAACAGTGCCAGCCATGGTTGGATTTTCGTTTTTCCCGCGACTCGTATCCCCGGGACTCCGCTCAAGAATTTCACGGATTCTTCCCGCCTTCACGCTCTTCGTGGGCGTCTTGCTCATCGTCCGAGGACTGAACCTGGGTATTCCGTTTGTCAGCCCGAAGCTGGGAGGATCGACGCCCTCAAGCATAATGCATGATCACCACTGACACGGAGGAAAAGAAACCACAGATTTCCACGGAAAGACCACGGACCAGCACGGATTCGAATATTTGAGCTGAGTTCGAGTGGTTATCAACATCCGTGGCAATCCGTACTAATCCGCACTATTCCGTGGTTAGTTCTTCTAATCAGCGCCCGGCTATTCTTCCAGCGTTGACAGATCGCCTTCGGACATCCCCATTGCACGCGCTTTCAAGACACGCCGCATGATCTTGCCGCTCCGGGTCTTTGGCAGGGTTTTGACGAACTCTATCGTTTCCGGCTTCGCAATCGGTCCCATCTCGTGTGCGACGTGCTTCCTCAACTCCTCGATCAGTGCCTCGCCTGGTTCGTGTCCGGCCCTGAGGATTACATAAGCGTGGATGGCGATGCCCTTGATCTCATGAGGAAGTCCAATGACCGCCGCCTCGGCGACGGAGTGATGGCTCACGAAAGCAGATTCGAGCTCCGCTGTTCCGAGACGGTACCCGCTCACCTTGATCACGTCGTCCACTCTGCCGATGATCCAAAAATATCCATCTTCATCTTTTCGGGCGGAGTCTCCGGCAAGGTACATCCCCGGGAATTTGCTCCAATACGTTTCCACGTATCGATCGGGATCCTTGTAGATTGTCCGCATCATTGACGGCCAGGGTCGTTTGATCACCAGGAATCCTTCCTCACCCGGCTTCACGGATTTTCCGTGTTCGTCGACGACATCCGCTTCGACGCCCGGATACGGCCGCGCCGCCGAACCAGGCTTCGTTGCTGTAGCCGGCAATGGTGTAATCATGAACGAGCCGGTCTCAGTCTGCCACCACGTATCCATAATAGGACACCGTTCCTTGCCGATATTCTTGTGGAACCATCTCCACGCTTCGGGATTGATTGGTTCACCAACGCTTCCCAGGAGCCGCAACGTCGAGAGATCATGCCGATTTGGCCAGGCCTCTCCAAACCTCATCAGGCCGCGAATTGCTGTCGGCGTCGTGTAGAACACCGATATACCATACTTCGCGATCAGCGACCACCACCGGTCAGGGAATGGATAGGTCGGACCTCCCTCGTACGCAAAGGTTGTAGCGCCCGCAAGAAGCGGCCCGTAGACGATATAGGAGTGTCCGGTGATCCATCCGGGATCAGCCGTGCACCACCAGCGATCCTCCTCTTTGAGATCGAACACATCTTTGAGGGTCGCATGGACCCCTACCTGATATCCGCCGTGCGTATGCAGGACTGCCTTCGGCTTTCCGGTTGTGCCAGATGTGTAGAGAATGAACAATGGATCTTCCGCATCCATCACTTCCGTTTCACATTTTCCCGAGTTCTTGGTCAGCGGAAGATTCATGAGTTCGTGGTACCAGAAGTCACGCCCCGCTTCCATATTCACCGCATTGCCGACGCGTTTCACCACGACAACATTTTCGGGAGCCGCCGTGCGCGTCAACGCTTCGTCCACAATTTTCTTCAGCTCGACGACTTTTCCACCCATGTAACCGCCGTCCGCAGTGATGATAAGCTTCGAATCGCTGTCTTCGATGCGTCCGTGAAGCGCCTCGACTGAAAAACCGCCATAGACGACTGAATGTACCGCGCCAACTTTCGCACACGCAAGAATCGCAATCCACGCTTCCGGAATGCGCGGCATGTAGATTGTGACCCGATCTCCCTTGCCTATTCCCATGCTCCGCAACACGATCGAGAACTTGCAAAGCTCGCGATTGAGGGCGTGATAGGAGAATGTCCTCACTTCTCCATTCTCCCCTTCCCATATCAGGGCGAGCTTGTTTCGCCGCCATGTTTTTACGTGCCTGTCGATCGCGTTCAGGACGATGTTGGTCCTTCCCCCGACGAACCACTTGTAGAACGGCTTCTGGCTGTCATCCAGAACCTTGTCCCATGGTTTGTACCACTCGAGTTCACTTGCCCGGCGTGCCCAGTACCCCTCCAGATCGTTCTGTGCTTCCGCGTAGACTGCTTCAGGGTCCGGTACATTCGCCTGCGCCACAAATTCAGGAGACGGAGCGAAGTATTCGCCGTGAAGTTCTTTGTTCGATGGGGGGGTTGAGTTACTCATCGTGATATCCCTTCCGTCGGATCAGCAATGAAGGTTATGGTGATTGATACGTGTTTTGTATCTTGAGAGATGGATTCCAGCGACAAGTTCCACGCTCACGAACTGTCGATGAACCGCGATGCTTGTATAACCAACAACAAGGAGAAAAGATTCCAAGGTGGTGACAGGTGTGCGGGGTAAACCACCGAATTTCAAGCGACGGGAAGGCCTTGACCTCTATTGCCTGCCGGCAACGCTGTAGACAACGGTGATCTCGTTCTTGTTGTGCCTCGGGTTCAACCGATAAAACACCACGTCCAGAAAGCTCGGATCAGTTCGTGTTTCAAGCGAGAGTTTCAACCCAAAGCTGGTTTCGATGTGTTGAACGCGCTGGTCGAGATTCTCAGTCCCATAGAAAATGACGTGGGTGACCGGGACGGGTGAAGTTGCCAGCTCCGCTTTCACCTCGGCGAGTCTGTCCTCGTCGTTCACCTCATAGAACGTGACCGGATACTTCCCCGTATAGAAGAATGGCGGCTGTGATGTTCCAACCTTCCCTCCAATGAGGAGCAACCCACCCAGCGGTTTTCCATAGAGCGAGTACATCGCCTCCACCCTGGATTTCTTGCCGTAAAAAGTGGAGAATGGCAGGAGCAGAATGACATTGATCGCCCAGAACGATATCCAGAGTCGTCTCACGCTGGTCTTGTGACGCAGCCAGAACTGCGAGCCCCTGACATGTTCTTCCCAACCGACGATTCCCAGCAGGAGGATTGCCGGGACAACGGGGAGAATGAAGCGTTCCTGTTTGTTCGGAAAGTAGGAATGGAGGATGAAGAACACCAGCACCGGCGCCACAATGAGAAGAGTCTTACGCCAGTTCTTGAGAAAACCATACAGGAAAAAAAAGCTCATCGGCGGAAGAAGTGCGCCCAGGAGCAGCAGCACATAGTTGTACCACGGGCCCGTCGTGTACTCTTCTCCATGCGTAGCGTTGTAGCGCACGTACTCGATGAAAGAAGCAAACGGATATCCCCATGCAAAGATGTCTGCGGTTCCCTGAATCACCAGAGCTGAAAGCAGAAAACCGAGAGCACACCACATCATGGCTCCGTACTCTTTCCTGAAGAGAAACACGAGTCCCACGGTGCCCGTGATCAGGAGCGTCTGGTAGCGAAACGCGAACGCTAGTCCGAGCCACAAGCCGGCAGTGAAAGCATTGCGCAGGTTTTCCCGGGAGGTCAGCGTATAGTAGAATCCCGCCATCAGGGGCGGAATACAGACTACTTCGATGAGGTTTCGTACGCTGAGAAACGGCAGCACCCAGAAGAGAGCGAGGACCAAACCTGCCTTCCTTGCAGTCTCCCGATTGCTGAGGACCTCGGCGATCTTGTAGCCGAAGACGACGACGAGCAGCGAATAGACGGCGTGGAGCAACCGTACAAACAACATTTTTGTCTGCGGATCATGCATTCCGCAAGCCTCGGACAGGTTGAAGAGCGCGTAATGAATCGAGGGATATACAATGCTATGCCCGTGTGGTGCTGCACGACCCGTCCAGTACGTGAAATACTGCATGATGATGAAGGGCTGTTCGACGGGGCCGAAGTGATCATCGTGCATGCCGTAGCCCCTGGAGAACACAGCCGCGACAAGGCGCGGGATGAGCGCAATGAGGACCAGGGCAAGGACCGGACGATCGTTCCAGAGACGTTTGAAGGTGTGCAGTGCCATTTCAAATAAGTACTCTTCTGGTTTTTATCGCAGAGACGCTGAGGACGCAGAGCATCGCAGAGAATAATGTCAACATCCTTGCGTTACTCCCCGCCAGAACGCATGGCGGGCTGGCGCGATCTCTGCGACACTGCGTTGAAGACAAGAAAAACATAATACTACTTTCTAGAAGTGGCATTAGCATAGCATGTTCGGCAGCTGTGGGAAACCGGTCAGGCGAAATGGTCAGTGGTGACGATATACCCAGATGACTCGCGGGACCTTCAGGATCGCTTCCTGAATGTCCACAGGTCGTTGATGATGTAGTTTGATAACGTCCCGACAGCTATGCCGATGAGGTTGGAGACCATGTAATGCATCCCGAGGAGTTCAGTCAGGGCAATCAGGACCAGGTAGTTGCCGAGGAACGCAGTGGCGCCTGCACCAATGTGGTAGCGCAGGATTTTCGTCCACAAGGTCCCTTCACCTGCTCTGTCTCTCCACGTCCAGAGCAAGTTGATCGTGAAATTCGAAAGTATCGACAGTTCGATGGCAATCAGGCTGGCGATGAAGTAGGGGATCCCTCCGAATTCCTTGAACAGGTACAGACCTCCCATGTTAACGACCACACCGCTCGCGCCCACAACGCCGAATTTCAAAAACCGGGGGGTAAGCAGACCTGTCTTCAGATATGACTTTGTTTCCGGAACATTGTTGGGGTTTTCGATTTCAGGCATGGCATGTCTCAGTTGCGGTGCAGTTCTCCTCAGCCGCTCCCGGAAGATCACTCGGTTGAAGGGGGTTCACATACCTCTCTCAAACAATCGCAGCTGCGGTTGACAGCATACCGAATCAGGCCGGCAAAATCAATTGCCGCTATCCGTCGATGTCACCCGGCATCTAATACCTCGGGGAGAACAGTGAGAATGTTTCAGGATCGTGTTGAGTTTGGTATGTCGGATTGATCGCATTGGTGAGGACGCCTGGGCTTCATGCCTTGCCACGCGCCCTTCGGGGATGCGGCATCTGCGATGACCAACACTCGTGATGCCGTCGATTTGTCCAGAAACAGAATAATTATCAATTGATAGTTGTCAATTGACAATTCTTAATTAGGTGGTGGGCGCTACTGGGATCCCCGCCCGAACGACCGTGGTGATTCTCCCTTGTTCGGTCGGGCGGGGAACCAGCGACCTTACGCGACTGCCCGCCGGACGCAGAACTCTTGTGGGCGCTGTAGGGATCGAACCTACGACCTTACGCGTGTGAGGCGTACGCTCTGAACCAGCTGAGCTAAGCGCCCGGATAAAGATGAATAGCGAATATCGAACATTGAAGTGCAGAATATCGAAGGATACCAAACCACTTCGAGATTCCTACTCGCCAACCTGTCTGCCGAAACGCAGGAAGGGGAAAGCTCCAAGCGCGCGGGCGGGCATTATTCCCCGTGCGCAGTTTGATATCTCACTCATTTCTTCTTCTTGCTGACTGGTGTCCTACCTCTTGGCGCTGGCAGGCCCATTTTCTTGCCGTTCACCCACGGCCCGCGGGGATTCGCCCTGAGCTGGTCGACTATCAACGCCTTTTCTGCAGCCTCGCGAGGGGTAAGCACAAAACGGTTTATGGAATGCGCCATGCCATAGCTCCATTCTTTAGGAAGCGTGCTCGTTCTCACCAGTTGGACCAAGCGCCCGTCATTACTACACTAAGGACATCAGATGACAGGCCTGGTGCAAACTCAATTTGTAGAAAGACTCCGTCAACTCTCTGCAAGTTGCTCTACAGCGTCGGAAGAACTTCTATGCACAATATAAGAGGTAGTCTTCGAAGAAACAACTGGAGGACTCACTTGTGTCGGATGTTTGCCCTGCGACCTCACTTCAGCAGATTCATCTTTCCAGTGAATACCTTTCCCACCGCCATGAGACGGTAGAAATACGCGCCGCTCGGATATCCGCTTGCATCCCAGGTGACCTGATATGCTCCAGGTGGTTTGTTCTCCTTCACCAGTGTAGCGATTTCTGCACCCAGCATATTGAATACTTTCAATGAAACAAATGAGGTGTTGAGTATGCTGAAATGAATCTTTGTTGAGGGATTGAACGGGTTTGGGTAGTTCTGGTCGAGACTGAAATTCGTGGGCAAGTTGGTTGTGAGCGTTTCCACTGAGGTGGTCATCTGCGACAGCGGCCGTCGCCAGACACCGTCATAAATCGTTGGAACACCTATATCAATCCCGGCAATGAGATTCGAGCCGGAGACAGCAAGGGCGTGGACACGAGCGTTCGTTAAACCGGTAGAATTGACTGATGACCAGCTTGCGCCGTTGTTGGTGGAAAGGAAGACTCCGTTACCCCAAGTCCCGGCAAAGACATACGTGCCGGAGACGGCGAGAGCACGGACGTCAGTATTCATCAAGCCGCTGGTTCCGAGTGAAGTCCAGCTTGTGCCGTTGTTGGTGGATTGAAAGACTCCGTTGCCGGAAGTCCCAACAAAGATATTCGTACCCGAGACAACAAAAGCACCAACAGAAGTGCCTGTCAAGCCCGTGTTCACCGCAGTCCAGTTTGTACCGTTGTTCGTGGAACGGAAGACGCCGCCGCCATAAGTTCCGGCAAAGAGATTTGTACCGGACCCGCCGCTGGCGGGGGAGACGGCAAGAGCATAGACAGTAGTGCTGGTCAAGCCCGTATTCGCCTCAGTCCAGCTTGTACCATTGTTGGTGGAAAGAAAGACACCTCCACCAACAGTTCCGGCGAAGAGATTTGTCCCGGAGACGCAAACAGACAGGACATAGGTGTACGCCAGACCTGTATTTACTGCAGTCCAGTTTGTGCCGCTGTTGGTTGAAAGATAGACGCCGTCATATACTCCAGCAAAAAGATTTGTGCCTGAAATAGCAAAAGCATAGACATTATTGTTCGATAATCCGGTAATGACTCGTGTCCAGTTTAGGCCGTTATCGGTGGAACGAAAGACGCCGCTCAAAGGCACTCCACCGTTGGCCCCCGCAAAGAGATTCGTGCCAGAGCCGGCAAGAGCATTGACTGTAGTGTTCGTTGCGCCGGTATTGACCCATTGTGCCTGCAAAGGACTCACAACGGTGAGTAGCCAAAACACTACAATGAGGAATCGGAAAGCTGTCTTCACGTCTTTCTCCTTTCGTGAAATAGGGAAGGGCAAATGCAACTACCGTAACTACGAATGGCGAGTATGCAAGCGCATTTAGATTGCGGGTCACGCTCACTTATCAAAGGAGGGCACGGCGTAGTTTTAGGATACGGCAGCGTTGCCTGAATATCAAGTCGCACTTCTACACGGGTGATAGCCCGGGCTAAGCGAAGAAATCGAAATCGTTTTTCTCACGTGGCGAGCGGAATCGGCGCCTACGTTGTCTGCCACACCTACTCTTCAGCAAACTTCTTTATCGCATCGAAGTACTTCACAATTGCTTTCGCCTTGTTCTTCCCAAACGACATCCAATGCCAGGTGGTATCGGGATTCGGCTTATCTACAGTCGGGATGCGTAGAATGGGTTTGCCTTGGTATTCGCCGAGTGTAGGCTGCACTTCTTTGTTTTCTTCTTCCATCGTTCACCTTTCAAAGTTGGCGACCATTCGCGAACCCACGAGGCCTGCCAGTCTCATAACAAAAAGGCCCAGCAATTGCTGAGCCCCCGTTGCAAATCAACGATCTAAAAGTATCCATCCGGCGGTTCTCTGCCCTCCGATAAGCAGCCTTCATCGAAAAGCTCAACTGTGTTCTTGATTGAGGATCCCACGGTTCAGCTTTTCATTTTTCTTCTCTCTTTTGGCCAGCTTCTTTTCTTTCATGGTTTTCGCCGGTTCTTTCTTTGAATCCTTCTTGCTGTTTTGACCTTTGCTCATGATGTTATTCCTTTCAATTTAGATTAAGAGGCGATGCTTGGATCATTTTTCGGGGCAGGTCAATGTGACTAGTCGTATCGCGACGGACAATCTGGCATTTCAAAATGGCGCTTCTGGTGCAGTCGCAGAACCACTGTCAGGGACCGAACCGGCACGTTCGAGCTTTTCGTACTCCTGCAGGGCCAGATTGGCGAGACCGTCCTTCATCTCTTTGGGCATTATGACCTTATCCCACCATTTGCCGTTCTTATCTTTTTCACTCGGCATACCAACAAATAGACCTGTTGGGCCTTCAGCGATCTTGAATCCTTTGACAGTAATTCCTTCCACAGTTTGTACGTCAAAATAGCCACGGATCTTCGAGCCACCACTTGATAGGCGCATGTTGATCACGTTCATACTTTTCTGCCTCCAAAGACGTGTGTATATGAAA
>QYQB01000165.1 GCA_007280275.1 bacterium
CTTCATCCATGAAGCGCAAGCCGCATCCGCCCTGCAGCACGATCATATTTGCACTATTCACGACATAGATGAAACTGATGACGGTCGCATGTTCATCTGCATGGATTTCTATGGTGGTGAAACCTTAAAGAAGAAAATAGAACGCGGATCTCTCACTATCAATGAAGCGCTCGATCTTGCAATCCAGGTTGCGAAAGGATTGGAGGCCGCGCATGAAGCAGGGATCATACATCGTGACATCAAGCCGGCGAATGTGATGATCACTTCGAAGGGCGAGGTGAAGATTGTTGACTTCGGCCTGGCGAAGCTGGCAGGGCAGACGAAGCTTACAAAGGCAGGGTCAACGCTTGGTACGGTAGCATACATGTCCCCGGAGCAAGTTCAAGGCGAAGAAGCCGATGAACAAACGGACATTTGGTCATTTGGGGTTTTGCTGTACGAACTTGTCACAGGCAAGTTACCATTCCGCGGTGAGCACGAGCCTGCAATGATGTACTCGATCATGAATGAGCAGGCGAAACCTCTGCGTGCTCTCCGACCCGAAACCCCCGAAGCACTGGAACAGATTGTCACTCATTGCCTACAAAAAGATAGCACTCAACGGACAAAAACGCTTCACGAGATCTCTGAGGAGTTATCAAACCTGCGAGGAACGGTGCCGTCGACAGTTCGTTGGTTCGAGCCACGCTTACTATGGAAGACCATCAAACGCCCGGCAGTTTTCTTCCCACTTGCGTTGGTGCTTCTGGCGCTGGCCTACGGAATTTATTGGCAGATCGAAAAAAGCAACAAAGCGAAGTGGTCACGTGAGAAGGTCATTCCGGAGATCGAAAGGCTGACGGGAGAAGACAAGTGGGACTCCGCGTTTGTGCTCGCGAAAACAGTGGAAAAGATCATTCCTACAGATCCGGCATTCGTTAAATCCCTCGACTGGTATTCAACGACCGTCTCTTTTGCATCTGATCCACCTGGTGCAAGAATACTCTGGCGACAGTACTCAGATTCGATCGACAACTGGTACGCTCTCGGTGTGACTCCAGCTAACAACATCCGCTACCCGAAAACAAACTCCATCGTTAGAATAGAAAAGGAGGGTTTCGAGCCGTTCGAGGGTCCGGTCTCCACCTTTGAAATCAGCGCAACAACTTTCAGGCTTCATCCAGTCGGGAGTTCTCCAGCGGGGATGATTTGGGTGCCCGGGGGCAGATATGGACTGAGCATTCCCGGCCTTGAACAGATCGACTCGGTCGCAATCTCGGACTTTTTCATTGATCGATACGAAGTAACGAACAGGCAGTTCAAGCAATTCGTTGATGCTGGGGGTTATCAAAACCACCAGTTTTGGAAACTTCCGTTCACGAAACAAGGCAAGAAGCTGACGTGGGAGCAAGCCATGGCGGAATTCCAGGACATCACCGGAAGGAGAGGCCCGGCGACATGGGAACTCGGATCTTTCCCCGAAGGCAAGATTGATCATCCCGTCGCTGGAGTCAGTTGGTACGAAGCAGCGGCGTATGCGGAATATGCCGGAAAGAATCTGCCAACTATTTTCCAATGGAATGTCGTCGCCGGGGCGGAATTCAGTTCCGTCATTGTTCCAAAGAGCAATTTCAGCGGGGTGGGTACTGCTGCGGTTGGATCGCACAGGGGCATCAGCTGCTTCGGAGCGTTTGACATGGCTGGGAACGTGCGCGAATGGTGCTGGAATGAATCCAGTGGAAAGAAATATGTCCTTGGCGGCGGCTGGAACGACCTGACATACATGTTCAACGATGCATACACGCAGGACCCGTTCGACCGCTCTGGCACGAATGGCGTCCGATGCATGAAGTACATCGCAGCTGACGGAAACCGACAGAATCTTGAGCGGCCGTTGAATGTTCCGGTCCGTGATTATGGTAAAGAACGTCCCTGTTCTGATGATGCGTTCCGTTATTACCGGTCTCTCTTCAATTACGACAAGACCCTGTTGCGAGCCGTCATTGAATCGAATGATAGCACTTCCCCCTACTGGTATGTCCAAAAGATAACCTTGAACGCTGCATATGGGAACGAGAGGATGGCCGCGTACCTGTTTTTGCCTCGCGGGAAACGTGGTCCTTTCCATGTTGTACTGTTCTTTCCGGGGTCGGATGCTATTTACACAAGAATCAGTGACCCGACGGTTATGCCCAAGGATTTCGATTTCTTCATCCGAAGTGGCAGAGCCGTGCTCTTTCCTGTCTACAAATCCACATTTGAGCGCGCGGATGGTTTAAAGACAGATACTCCGGTGATGACGAACTCCTATCGAGATCATGTCATAATGTGGGTCAAGGATGTTTCGCGCTCGATCGACTATTTGGAGACGCGAAGCGATCTCGACTGCTCGAAGCTCGCTTACTATGGCGTAAGCTTGGGCGGGGCCATGGGCGCCATTGTTCCTGCTGTCGAGAAAAGGTTTGCGGCAGTCGTTTTGCATGTTGCCGGTCTCAGCCTTCAGAGGTCGCTTCCCGAGGTCGATGCACTCAACTACGTCTCACGCGTCAAGGTACCGGTTCTCATGCTGAACGGGAAGTACGACCACTTCTTCCCGGTCGGAACTGCTATGATGCCGATGTTCAACTTGCTGGGGACGCCCCTTCACCAAAAGAAGTACTTTCTGTACGAGTCGGGTCACTCGGTTCCGAGACATGAGCTCATCAAGAATGCACTGGACTGGCTGGATCAGTGTTTTGGTCCGGTCCAATGACCTCTTCGACTTGAGGAACCAGAAGGTGACAGGTCTCCGAGGATCGTGAGACAACCAGTATTCATTGACTGAGGAGTCCATCATGAAAAATGTTGTTGCGGTCTTTGCGGCTCTGATCGTCTTGTTTGCTTCGTGCTCTGATCGAAAACCCGATCAGGCCATCGGGTCCTACATCGACAGTGTTATGAATGCTTCTTTCAAACCGAATGCGCCGGGGGCTGTGATTCTCGTGGCGAAGGACGGCGTCCCGCTCTTTCGCAAGGCATACGGACTCGCCAACGTTGAGCTGAACGTTCCGAACAAACCCGAGTACGTTTTCGCTATCGCTTCGATGACGAAGCAATTTACGGCCGTGTGCATGTTGCAGCTCGTGCAGCAAGGCAAGCTGTCGCTGCAGGATGACATCCGGAAGTATCTTCCAGAATTCAACACCCATCGACGGTTAATTACCATTGAGCATCTCTTGACGCATACGAGTGGCATACCCAATAGTGAGGCCAAGCCAGGGTACGATCAACGAATGGTTTTGGAGCAGTCGCAAGAGGAGATGTTCGCATTCGTCATGAATGATCCGCTTCTGTTCGAGCCCGGCTCAGACTGCAGTTACAACGATTTCGGATATTACCTGGCAGGATTGATCGTTGAAAGAGCGTCCGGCATGAGATACAACGAATATTTGCAGAAGAACATCTTTCAACCATCTGGCATGAAGAGTTCAACCACCGGGACGAGAGAGCAGACGATTCCACTGTTCGTCACGGGCTACAGATCGGTGGGCGACTCGGCGTATCGACCGGGAGCGTACTTCAGTTGGAAGTGGGACCAGGGCATGGGTGACATACTCACGAGCGTTGATGATATGCTGATGTGGGACGAGGCGCTCTACACGGACAAGCTCGTGAGACGTGATTTGCTGGAGAAGGCATGGACTTCGTTCGTTTTGAAAGATGGTCGTAAGACTAACTATGGATACGGATGGTTTGTATCTACGTACCAGAACCTGGAAATGATCGGGCATGTTGGAGGGTTATCAGGCTTCGGCAGTTGCGCGGTCCGCATCCCCTCGCAGCACATCTTTGTCGTTGTTCTGACCAACAACAGTAGCCGTTATGGCGCGGCAGAATCGATTGCGCAACAAACTGCACTCAAGTTTGCAGGAACGATAGTCACAGCGCCGCCCGTCCACAGTCTGTCACAAGAAGAACTGAATGAGTATTCAGGCGTATACGAAAAGCGCCATACTAATATGTTCATACTGTCGAACTGGGGCGGTGACAAGTTCTATCGGTATCTCACGGTCCAGGATACCATCTTGTTCTCACAATGGGGAGCCGGATCGAAAGCAACTTTGATGAATGTGAGTAAGGACCTCTTCGTTTCCAAAGGATCGCATAACTACATACGATTCCAACGCGACAATAATGGACGAATCACCGCGCTCGAGAGCTACTCCGAACCATTTATGTTGTCACCTATTCGAACCGAGAAGCGGACGGATCTTCCTCTGCCAAAAGAAAAGGTCCCTATTTCACTCGATGAGAAAACCCTCAAGTCCTACGCAGGGAAGTACATTTTTGGCATTGATAATTCCAGAAGAGTACGGGTTGAAGGATCGCACCTCTACGCGGACGACATCGGAGAAATCTTCCCAGAAAGCCCAACACGGTTCTTCTCGAAGAGGTCTGGCGCGACGATTGAGTTCACAAAGAACTCTAAAGGAGCTGTCACCGGTTCAATCTGGAACCGGTGGGGCAGGCATGAGGCGAAGAAGGTCGAATGATGGATGACGGTTTTCCCGGACGCTCACTTTCGTCCGAACGCCAGCCCGAAATTGTATGCTAGGGCGAAAACGTGTACCAAATGATCGGTTAGACCGACAGTCACAACAAGATTCGTGAAGAAATTGCAGGTGGAGGCGTCGTCTAAAGGCGGAGGATACCACGCTGGATCGCGATGTTGCGCTGACTTTCCCCGAAGGGGAATGATATGCCAACCGAGGGCAACGCCCTCGGATTTGACCTACCGAGTACTATCACAACCCCGAAGGGGTTGAATATCTGAGGGGCATTTGCCACAATCACTGGCCAAGGTGTTGGTCCACATTGTGTTTTCGACCAAGAACCGATCGCCGTTTCTTTCGGATAAGAACGTTCGAGAGGAGATGCACGCATATCTCGGTGGAACGTGCAACAATTTGGACTGTCCGGTATTGACCGTGGGGGGAGTTGCTGACCACGTGCACATTCTTTGCGCCCTTTCGCGCAATCTATCAATCGCGAAGGTCATCGGTGATATCAAACGGGGATCTTCCAAATGGATAAAGACAAAAGGAAGAATGCTCACGAAGTTTGCGTGGCAAAACGGGTATGGTGTGTTTTCAGTCGGACAGTCAGAGGTTGAACATGTGAGACAATACATTGTGGACCAGGAAGATCACCACAGGAAGAAAACTTTTCAGGATGAGTATCGATCATTCCTGAAAGAGTATGGGGTTAACTACGATGAAAGGTATATCTGGGACTGATGGTATTTCACCCTTACAGGGTTAAAGGGAGTACTTTGACAATTTGGGTCGGGGCGGTGCCCCGACCTCCGATATCCGACCCCTTCGGGGTCGATTGTCACGATCTCTGACATCGACACATGGAACAAAATGCGAATATGATCGGCCAGACGATTTCACACATCTCCTCTCAATTGCTCGACGCATCGTGCGAAAGAACAATCTACGCTACCATTTAGGAATGCAGAAGGCCTAGACAAGAAATGTCCCGTCTTTCGTGGCAGAATCACAGCTCTTCACATGAGTGAGTAACACTCATCCGCAATACGCGGTCACCTGAGACAATCGCGTCAGTGCGTTCGATCCTCAGGTTTGCGCGGCCCAATTCTCTCAAACGGAATGCGCTCGAACCCCGGCAGCTCTTTGTAGACCACGGAATTATCTTTCAGCTGGAAATCCAGCAGCTCCGCATTGACAAACCCCGGATCCTTGTCTGTGATGTAGTTCTCTCCAAATTCGGTCTGTGCGTACTTTCCGACCAGCCGGAATGTCTCCTCATACTTCACGAGGACGTTCTTGTCGAACACATTGCGTCGGGGTCGCATTCCGACGTATGTGCGTCCGTCGGGGAGGAGGTCGAGCCAATCCTTCAACAGCGGATAACGCTCGCTGTACGGAGGCTTCTTGATATCCACGGCTTTGGTGAGTCGACGCGTGTATATTCCTTTCTCTCCGAAGAAGTAGGGGATTGAACTTATGCCGTTATCATACCACATGGATTTGAGTTGATAGGCCGGGCCATATCCTTCAATGAAGATGTTGTTCTTCACCACAATGTCATGCCCGCCGTTGCTGTAGACTGTGCCATACGAGGCAACGCGATAGAACACGTTACCTTCAATGCGGACGTCACAGGTAGCATCGTCGCAGTAGACGCCCATCATCCACTTGCGGTCCGGTCGGCCGACATGATGAAAGAAATTCCATCGCACAATATTCCCCTGATCGCTCGGATCGCGGCCGAGATACCAGGCGGACGCGTCATTGGAGTTGAGTGCGACGTGATGGATGTGGTTGTATTCGAATAGATGGTCGTTGCCATGGACCAGGATCGCCTGCAAGTCCGCGTTGTATATCTCGTTGTGAGTCACCAGATTGCCGCAACCGTCCACGATCACGCCGGCCGCACCCGCCTTGTTTCTGCGGTTGAAATCATGAATGCGGCAGTCCGTCACCGCGTTTCTTCCGGGCACGAGGTTCTTCTTGCTTCCGCCCCCCAGTATGATCCCTCCCGATCCGGTGTTGTATACTTCGCATCCTTCGATGACATGCTGCTCACCGGCATTTCGATCCCAGACGGAATTGAGATACATGTGCGAATGGAAACTTCCGACCTCCCGTGAAGATGGAACGCCCGCATAATCGTCCGCGGTGACGTGCGGGAACGTTTGCCGTGCACCCTGACCCATCATGATGCCGACAGTTCCGACATTGCGCACCACACAGTTTACGATCCGGTTGTGCGCTCCTCCTTCAACGGAAATCCCGAGTCCTCTTCCGTTTTCGATGAGGAGGTCTCGCAGAGTACAATAGGAGGTATTATCGAGAGCGATCAGCGGTTGTTCCAGGATGGAGACGCTCACACGGGCAGCCATGATGTCGCCCGGGGGC
>QYQB01000261.1 GCA_007280275.1 bacterium
GGCATGGTGATCGCCAACCCCCCGAACGCGTCGATGTCACGGGTGTGAGCACGATCGTAGAGGACGCCCACAATCAAGAAGAGCATTGCAGTGATGGTGCCGTGGTTGAACATCTGGAACACTGCCCCCATCATCCCCTGCGTGTTCATCGCCGACATTCCCAGCAACACGATGCCCATATGGCTGATGCTGGAGTAAGCGATGAGCTTCTTGAAATCCTGCTGCGCCATAGCACAGAGAGCACCATAGATAATGTTGATGATTGCCACAAGTGCCAGCGGCCATGCATAGTACATTGCGAGCTCAGGAAACATCGGATAACTGATGCGAAGAATGCCATAGGTTCCCATCTTCAGCAGAACGCCTGCCAGGATCACGCTGATGGCGGTCGGGGCCTCGACGTGCGCATCCGGCAACCAGGTATGGAACGGGAAGATTGGCACCTTGATCGCGAAACCGATGAAGAGAGCGATGTAAGCAAGATGTCTCCAGTACGTCCCTGCCCCAGCCAGCAGTGAGCCGGGTTGGTAGTTAGCAGGATTCATCATTGCCAGCATGTTGAAGGTGTAGATCCTCTCTCCTGTTCCGGGATCCGGCGCCGTCACGCTGAAGTACAAAGCGATCACTGCAAGCAGCATCAGGACGCTGCCCAGGAGCGTGTAGAGAAAGAACTTGATCGCCGCATATTCACGCCTCGGTCCTCCCCAAACTCCGATCAGGAAGTACATCGGAAGCAGCATGACCTCCCAAAACACGTAGAACAGGAAGAAATCGAGTGAAACGAAGACTCCCATCATTCCCGTATCGAGGAGAAGCAGCATAGCCATATAGCCCTTCAGGGCCTTTGGAATGTTCCAGGAGGCAAACACCGCGATAAAGCTGATGAGAGCGGTCAGAATAACCATCGGGACGCTCAGTCCGTCCACGCCGACGAAGTAGTCTACGTGAATCCTCCCAAACCACGGTACGCCCCTGATGTCGATCCACGACGCCTTCTCAACCAGCTGCATTCCTTCCTGCGTGTTGATCCCGGTGAGACTCCGGTCGAAGTGGAAGTAGATCATCACAGCGATAACCAGTTGCAGGAATGTCGCCACCGCCGCCGTCCACTTCATTGCGTTCTGATTCTCTTTTGGGACAAAGAGGATCAGGATCATGCCGATGATCGGAATGAACGTTATCCAACTCAGAGCACCGATTCCCAGGAATTCCATTTGTAGTCTACTCCTTCATGAAGTCAAGTCGAACAAAACCCGCACCGCTAAACACAACCGCAACTCCGCTTAACGAAACCAGAGGAAGAGGATCATGATCCCAAGGATCACAAATGCCAGGTAGGTTTGCACCTTTCCTGTTTGCACACGCCGCATCAGGAGCCCGAAGAAACCGGCAAGATACGCTGTGGCGTTCACCAGACCGTCCACGATGTGATTGTCGAACCCTCCCACACCCACATAGAAGAGGAAAAACGTCAACCCGGAAACTGCGAATCCAAGCACGACGTATCCAAGGATTGTTGCAATCGCCGCTCCAGCCGGAAGTAAGCCAACGCCGACAACCCAGCCCACATATACAGAAAGAGCACCGGTGACAATCATATAGAAGATTGCACTGACGTTGCCGTCCTCCCAATTCCGTTTCGTTCCGAGCGTGATCCCTTTGGTCCAGCTTGCCGTTCCATTAACAATGCCATCAACAATCCGATTGTCGAACCAGCGGAGGAGTTTCGCAACACCAACCGTTCCAGCGACAATCGTTGCTCCATAGAGCTCATCAAACTTCCATTTGTTGAGCAGGAACCGATGCAACGGTCCCGTTCGTGCAGCGACTGCATCGGCATCGATCTTCTTCCAGTAGTACGTGGCAAACGCAACCAGGATCCCAAGCCCGGCCACAATCAGAGAAAGCACCATTGCGAGTGAATGAGTATGGTGAACTGCCTCCTCAAAGAGCTCGGTTCCCGCAGCGGCAACACTCGCAGGCACAACCGATTCCGGGCGGGGCAATGCGCTATAGACCCAACCGCTTGACGCCCCGAATGGATTCAGACTGAAAAATGCGAAGAAGGAGAGAACGGCGAACACTATGAGCGGAATCGTCATCGTCTTCGGCGATTCGTGGATCGCCTCAAAACGGTGCTGGTCTTTGTGCCTACCGAGGAACGTCAGAATGACAATGCGGAACATGTAGAATGCGGTCAATCCGGCGACGAAGAAGGCGATGATCGGGATGTACCAGCGTCCGGTGAGATTCGCGTACGCCAGCGTGCCCGCCAGAATCTCATCTTTGCTCAGGAAGCCTGAGGTGAAAGGAACTCCCGAAATTGCCAGCGTATAGACCACAAACGTCCAGAATGTGATCGGCATTTTTGCCTTCAAACCACCCATGTTTCTGACATCCTGCGGGTCCGTCTGGTGATCACCGGCGTGATGAAGAGCATGATGCATTGCATGGATAACGGAGCCCGAGCCAAGAAACAATCCGGCTTTGAACATCGCGTGCGTCGTCAGATGGAAGAAGCCTGCAGTGTAGGCACCGACTCCCAGCCCCATCACCATATAGCCAAGTTGACTGATTGTGGAGTAGGCAAGGACTTTCTTGATATCGTTTTGAGCGATGGCAATTGTCGCAGCGATGAACGCTGTGACGGCACCGATCGCCGCAATCCACATCAGCGCATCGGCGGTCATCATCGGGAAGGTGCGTGCAATCAGGTATACACCTGCAGCGACCATGGTCGCGGCATGGATCAATGCGCTCACCGGCGTGGGGCCTTCCATCGCGTCCGGCAGCCAGACATGCAGAGGGAACTGGGCCGACTTGCCGACCGCCCCGCAGAACACCAGGATACCAGCAGCTGTGAGCCAGGTTTCGCTGCCGAAAGGTAACGTCCCTCCCTTCATCGACTCGAAAATCGCGTCGAAGCTGAAGGTGTGGAATGTCGTGAAGAGGATCATGATGCCGATGAACATTCCGACATCCCCAACCCTGTTCACAATGAACGCTTTCTTGGCTGCGTCGCTTGCTGATTTCTTTTCGAACCAATGGCCGATGAGAAGGTAGGAACTCAGACCGACCAGTTCCCACGACACATACATCATGAAGAAGTTGTTCGTCAGGACGATGCCGAGCATCGAAAACGTGAAGATACCCAGGTAGGCAAAGTAGCGGCCGTAGCGAACGTCGCCGTGCATGTAGCCGATCGAAAACAGATGAACGAGTGCGCTGACAATGTAAACGACGAGCAGCATCACCGCCGCAAGATTGTCGATCATGATGCCCAGGGTCATCGTCATCGGACCCACGCCGGGGACGTTCCCCCAGTTCACCCACGTAAATGTCGCCTGCAACGTTTCGTCGTGAAAAGAACCCATCTTCACAGCGAAGATCACTGCCGAAAGAATCAAGCCAAGGAACACAATCCCTGTCTCGATGATATCACCCTGTCTTGGGAGCCGCTTATTGAAGAAGATCAGGATGGCAAACCCGAGCAGCGGGAGGAGATAGGCTACAACACTAAGCTGGATGATCGTATCGTGAGACATTGTCAGGTTTTAGGTCTTCTGATCCCGATGAATTGTCGTCCGTTTCAGTCTTTCAATCGATTGATTTCGTCGACGTTAACGCTGTTAAAGTTCTGGTAGATATTCAGGACGATCGCGAGGGCGATGGCGGCCTCTGCAGCAGCAAGGATGATGACGAAAATCGCAATGACCTGTCCGTCGAGGGTGCCGGTGGTAAACCGAGAGAATGCGAGGAAGTTGATGTTCGCCGCGTTCAGCACCAACTCGATTCCCATGAGCACCATGATCGCGTTCCGCCGTGTGAGGATCGCAAACACTCCGAGCGAAAACAGAACACCGCTGATTAACAGAAAATGGTTCAGACCCGGTGCCTGCAGCCATTGTAGGATTTGTGCAATCGTCATGCCATACTCCATAGTCACACGCGGCTCCCTCGAAGCCGACGCGTCTCATTCAGATCAAGAACCTTACTTTTCCCTTCGTGCGATCATTGCGGCTCCGACCAGAGCCACGAGAAGGACTACTGAGGCTACTTCGAACGGCAACAAGTAACTGCTCAGCAGCATCTCTCCGATTTTCGACGCTGTTTTCTCGAATCCTGCTGCCTCGGGAGAGATCCTCCAGTCCGTGGTCCAGAAAATCCCGATGAGCGTCCCCGCAAGTGCTGCAACAACGAGCACCGCAGGGAGCGTCTGGAATGTCCCACTCCGCATGTCGACGTTTATCACTTTCGTTGTGAGCATGATGCCAAACAGCACGAGCACGAGAATTCCACCCACGTAGATCATCAATTGCGTGATGGCGATGAAATCTGCCATCAGGAGGACGTACAAGCCGGCGACGCCGAAGAAGGTGAAGAGGAGCGAAAAACCGGAATAGAGAATGTTCTTCGAGAAGACGACAATCGATGCCGAGCCAAGCGTAATGAACGCGAAGAGATAGAAAGCAATCGTGTACAAATCCATAGCGACTACGACTTTCCAGCCTGGCCCGGGGAATCCGGAGCCGACGTGCTTGGTTGTTGGGTCTGATTTTCGCTTGCGGGGTTTGGAGCGGCAGGTGGAACTTGCGCAGCTGCCGCCTTCGCGGCTGCCGCAGCCGCGACAGCTGCTGCTTTCTTTGCCGCCGCTTCCTCTTCAGCCTTCTTGAGCTTCTCCCTCGCCTGCTCGATTTCCTGCGGCGTCATAACACTGAAGTTGTAGATCAAATTCTGGCGGTCAAATTCGGAGAATTCATAGACATCCGTCATCACGATGCAATCCGTCGGGCACGGAGGGACACAAAGCCCGCAGTAACAGCACTTTGCGATGTCGATATCAAATACCGGGACGTGGAGTCGCTTCTTTTGACCGGTAGACGTCGTCCCGAGGTCCTGATCTGGCGTGGATTTGATCGTTTCGATTATGATGCAATTCACGGGGCACGCCATGGAGCACTGATCGCACCCGATGCAATCATCGATGTTTACGTAGAGTCGATTGCGAGCCCGTTCAGGCAATTTGAGTTTGACGTCCGGATACTGTGTCGTCACGTTGCGGACGAACAGATGCATGATCGTAATCCTCATCCCAATTGCGATCGAGGACAGCGCAAGCCAGATGTCATTGAAGTAGGTTCGTACAGCACTCATAGAAAGTCTATTGGGTATTTTTCAATCTCACAGAACCAAAATGAGTCCGATACAAATGATGCACACGAACAGGAACGGCGTCAGCACCTTCCAGGAGGTATACATCAGTTGATCCACCCTCAGGCGCGGAAGTGTCCATCGGAGCCAGATCTGCAAAAAGATCAGGACCATTCCCTTCAGGATAAACCAGAACAATCCCCAAATCGGTCCAGAGAGAGCCGAGCCAAATGGGCTCCCCCAGCCGCCGAGGAAGAACGAAACGACGACGGCGGAGACGAGGAACATGTTTGCGTATTCTGCCACGTAAAACAACGCCCACCGCATTCCGCTATATTCTGTGAAGAAGCCCTGGACAAGCTCTGATTCGGCTTCCGGAAGATCAAAGGGGGTTCGGTTTACTTCGGCAAGGGAAGCGACAAACAGAATCAGGAATGTGATAACGGTGAACGGGGTAATTAAAATCTTTTGAAGCAACGGCAGAGGGCCGCCGAAGATAACCCAGTCCTGAATACCACCGGCCTGGAATTTCGTGACCTCCTGCAGGTTCAGTGAGCCTGTGATCATGACACCGACCAGAATTGCCAGAGCAGTCGGAATTTCATAGCTCACCATCTGAGCGGCTGAGCGGACCGCACCAAAAATTGACCACTTGTTATTCGAAGCCCAACCGGCCATCAAGATACCAACCACAACCAGTGATGACGCAGCGACAATAAAGAACGCTCCGAGATCGATATTGCTTCCGATAAAGATGCTGCTGAATGGAATGGCGGCATATGCGCCATAGGTCCCCATGAACACAATATACGGCGCAAGAATGAAGAGCTTTCTGTCCGCAGCGCTACTGATGATATCTTCTTTTTGAAGCAGCTTGATGAAATCGGCGATCGGTTGAAGCACACCGTGCCAGCCGGTTCTCATATAGGCGAGACGATCCTGGACGTGAGCCGCAACTTTCATTTCCAGATAAATGGTCACCAGCGCATACAGCAGGATAAACACCAATGGCAACGCGCTGAGCACAACGGTGACAAGCAACGTTCCCCAGAAGCCCAGATTTTGAAATGCTTCCATAGTCTCAATCAAGAATTAGATATCACTAACGAATCTCTTATCGATCGACCTGCCCGAGAACGATATCGGTGCTACCCGCGATCAGAACGAGGTCTGCGATCATCGCTCCGCGTGAGATTTCCGGCAACACGCTCAGGTTCACAAATGCCGGAGCGCGGCATTTCAAGCGGAATGGTGTGCCGGTACCGTCGCTGATGAGGTAGAATCCGAGCTCACCCCGGGGAGTCTCCGTTCGGGCGTACACTTCTCCTGCATCCGGACGAATCCTCTTTGGAATCGCGGCCTGGACATTCCCCTCGGGCAGCGCCGCCAGCGCCTGCTCGATGATCTTCACACTCTCTTCCATCTCGCGCATACGAACAATGTGGCGATCCCACACATCCCCAACCGTTCCCATCTCACCCTTCCCGATCTTCGGTTCCCACTCAATCTTATGGTAGACGGAGTATGGATCGTCACGGCGGAGGTCCCAATTGACTCCTGAGCCCCGCAGCATAGGACCGCTGCAGGCATAATTGATGGCCACGTCCTTCGGCAAGACTCCGACGTTTGCCGTCCGCTTGACGAAAATCTCGTTAAAGGTCAACAGGTCGTTGAACTCTTTGATCCGCGGCTTGAAATACGTGCAGAACTCTTTGGCCTTGTCCGCGAACTGCGGCGGAATGTCGTGTGAAAGTCCGCCGATCCAGAAGTAGTTGTACAACAACCGGGCGCCACAGGTCATTTCAAACAGGCTGAGGATGAGCTCACGGTCATGGAATGCATAGAGGAAGGGTGTGAAGGCTCCAGCATCGATACCGAACGTGCCAACGGCGATAAGGTGGCTGGCGATGCGTTGAAGCTCAGCCATAATCACGCGGATGTACTCTACACGCTCGGGTACTTCGATCTTGAGCAATCGCTCGACCGCCAGGACATAGGAGTGCTCTTCGTTGATCGCCGCGCAATAGTCCAGCCTGTCGCAGTACGGAATCACCTGCTGATAGTTGGCCATGTGCTCGGCGTGCTTCTCGAAACACCTGTGGAGGTAACCGATATGCGGAATGACATCGATAATGATCTCGCCATCAACAACGATCTCGAGTCGCAACACGCCGTGAGTCGACGGGTGTTGTGGACCCATGTTAATGATCATCTCATCGGTTCGAACAGTCTGACCGCTGGAGGTCTTCAGTGCACCAGGCTGGCTAACGTATTGGGTAGGGAGTGTCTTCGTCTCAATCATGCGAATGGCTTGATAACCGTTAGTACGGGACTTTCATTCCGTTGTAGAATTCTGGCACCTTGTAGTCTTTCCGAAGCGGATGCCCTTCCCAATCGTACGGGAGAAGGATTCGGCGGAGATCCGGATGCTCATCGATGACGACGCCGTACATATCAAACACCTCACGCTCGTGCCAATTGGCAGTCCCCCAAACCGACGAGACTGATTGGATGTGCGGGTTCTCCTTCGTGCAGTGTGCCTTCAGGACGATCTTATGCTTGTGCACCATGGAAAAGAGATGGTACACAATGCCCAGCTTTCCACCGTTGTAATCGACACCGCTCAGGCACATCATGGAGTCAAACTGCGTCGCCGGTTCGTCGCGGAGAAAGAGCGCGATCTCCTTCGTCCTGTTCGGGTCGACGACGATCCATGGCTGCAACGCATCGAGCTTCGCCTCGACAATCGCGTCACCGAACTGTGCCTTCAAACTGTTGTAGATTTCATCCGCTGTCATGCTGCGCGAATCTCCTATGCAGACTTCTTCACGACGCTTTCTTTTCTCACCTTCTCCTGCAACTTTATGATTCCCTCCAGCAACGCCTCCGGGCGCGGCGGGCATCCGGGGACAAACACATCAACCGGGATCACGCGGTCAACTCCCTTCAAAACGTGGTACCCGTGTTCCCAGTAAGGACCACCGCAGTTGGCGCAGCTCCCCATTGAAATAATGTAGCGCGGTTCGGCCATCTGGTCATAGAGCCGCTTGATGCGCGAAGCCATTTTCAACGTGACTGTTCCTGCAACAAACATGACATCCGCTTGCCGGGGAGTCGCCCGGGGGATGATGCCAAAGCGCATAATGTCGAAATCCGATGCCGACGCGGCCATCATCTCGATTGCGCAGCAGGCGAGGCCGAACTGCATTTGATAGAGCGATGAAAGTCTCGCCCAGTTCAGCAGGTTTTCCAGTGACGTGATGAAAACGTTGCCGTTTTCGAATCGTTGATCGAGTAAACCCATAGTGATTGTTCAGCTCAAAGTGGTCTATTGCCCAACAGGTATTTCTTTGTTCACTCTCTTACTCTCAACGCGCGGCTCAGCCGGTCGATCGATATGAGGAATCGTGGGCCGGGGTTTGTCCCAGTCCAGGTCCCCCTTGACCCACACGTATGCGTACCCAACGAAAAGGATTCCGAGAAACACGGCCATTTCGAGGAACCCGAAGAGGCCGAGGTTTCGGTAGACAAGAGCCCAGGGGAGGAGGAATACTACTTCCACGTCAAAAATGAGGAAGATGAGAGCAATGACATAGAATCGCACGTTGAATCTCACCCATGCGTCTCCGATCGGATCTTCGCCGCATTCATACGGAGCTATTTTGCCCGGGTAGGGCCGACGCGGTCTGAGAATCCAGGATGCGAACATCCCCGCCCCGACGAATAGGGCTCCGATAATGAAAAAAATGAATATTTTGCCAAATTCAGTGAGCATAACAGTGCTCGAAGAGGTACACGCGGTGTGGAGAATTGAAAATCGAACGCCAATATATGGATGATTTCATAGTTTGTCAAGAAAATGGTAGAGCCTTAAACCCGAGATAGGAGCGGTGTTTTTTTGTATTTTGGGAACGTTGACTGCGATCTACGCGTCAAAGAGAGCAATAACGGGCTTGTCCGCTGCTGCTGAAAGAGACGATGCAGTCCACGAC
>QYQB01000267.1 GCA_007280275.1 bacterium
GGAAACTTTACACCCTGATGTTCTGGCTATTGATAGTAGCCCTTGTGTTCATGGTTGTGGCGATCGCGGCAGCTATCTTCATGTGGGCCACGGGAATGTTTCCTGTCCCACCCGACGGCTCGACCTATACGTCTCTGATGATCTAGAACCATCACAAACGCCACTGTCACTCCCGACTTCCCCCGAATTCTCTGTTCGGGGATGTCTTTATCGGCCGGCCCGCCCTCGTGAACCAAATGCGGCGGGCAGGGAGCCCAGATAGCGCTGTCTGGATTCCCGCTAAAGACATGCGGGAATGACAACTATTCTTTATGAAGTGTTTTCGAGACGGGTTCTAGAAAATCGAAGGAGCATGCGATGGCACCAGGTCTCTTGAATGAAGACAAGATTCTGAGCCAGCTTGAACAGCTCAAGGGCTGGTCGCGGGATGGCAAAGAGATACGAAGGCTCATTGAGTTTGCAGACTTCGTGCGCGCCATGGCATTTGTCAATTCGGTGGCGCTGCTGGCGGAGAAGTCCAACCACCATCCCGATATCGACATCCGATGGAACAAAGTACGTCTTGCACTCTCAACGCACAGTGCCGGCGGCCTCACGGAACTTGATTTCAAGCTTGCAAAGGCCATCGACGAACTATGAGGGAAGATCGAATCGCCAAGCTCAAGGCACTCCTCGAACGGGAGTCAAACGACAGCTTCAGCCGCTATGCCCTGGCACTTGAATATGCAGGCGCCAACGAACCCGCTCAGGCTTTGGCGTTGTTGGAAGACCTCGTGCAACGTGATCCGTCGTACGTGCCTGCCTATCAGCAATTGGGTTATCTCTATCAGAAACTCGGCCGTCGCGAAGAAGCGGTCTCCGCCTTCAGGCGGGGAATGGAGACCGCCACACAGCAAGACGACCATCATGCACGCAGCGAGATGCAGGACGCGCTTGATGATATGGAATCCTGACTCTTTCCAGCCACATGTGCTCCTCGCCTTCTTCTCGTTGCACCTCAAGTGACTTCTTGCTATCTTTTTTCAGTTCTGTCTAACGTTCACCCATCCACCACCAATATCCACTCGCCGTGAAACTTCCCAAAGAACAGGTTCTTGACGTCTTTCGCGAGACGAAGGCCCTCCTGGAGGGGCATTTTCAACTCACGTCCGGACTCCATAGCGCGCAGTACTTTCAGTGCGCAAAGGTCCTGCAGTACCCCAAATACCTTCACCTGCTCTGCGGTGAGATCGCGAAGCACTTCGAATACGCAGACGTGGAACTTGTGATATCCCCCGCTATCGGTGGTGTCGTTGTCGGCACCGAAGTCGGCAGGATGCTCCGTGTCCGGACGATCTTTGCCGAGCGGATTGATGGAAAAATGCAGCTACGGCGCGGCTTCGAGATTCATCCCGGCGAACGGGTCCTCGTCGTCGAAGACGTTGTGACCACCGGCGGATCAGTCTTCGAGATCGTCGATCTGGTGAAGAAAGCCGATGCCCGGCTGGCAGGTGTGGGATATGTTGTTGACCGGAGTAACGGAAAGATCCTCTTCGAGGCAAAGCACTTTTCCGTCCTTCAAATGGACGTTGTGACCTACAAACCCGAGGAATGTCCGTTGTGTAAAGAAGGGGGCACGGCAATAAAACCCGGGAGCCGGGGCAACTACTAGCCCGGAATTAACCATTTAACCAATTAACGAATGAGCCAATAATCGAACCAACATCTTTTGGAAGCCCTTCGCACATATCTCGGCACCGCGCTCCTCTCCCACCTCGTCATGGGCGCCATTATGTTTCTTGGGGCGATGGTTCTCGGATGGGTCGCGAAGCGATTCCTGACCACCATCGGCCGGCGGCTTGCCTCCAAGACGAACAGTGACCTGGATGATATCATCATCGAGATCATCGTCGACCGGATCAAATGGATGGCCGTCGTTGCGGGTTCCTACCTTGCTACAGAAGAACTGATACGGGGAACCGAGGCCGCAGATGTGGTTGCACGTCAATGGCTGGGGTATGCACAGGGCATTATTTTCGTCTGTTTCGTCGCGGTTGTGACCGTCGTACTCATACGGATAGCCGACTCGTCCGTAAAACACACGATGGAGCGTCACGCGAGAAGAACGTCGTCGAAACTCAACGAGGCGCTGTTCCCTCTCGTCAACAGGATCATCAATGTCCTCATCGCACTCATAGCTCTCATCATCATCCTGCATCATTTCGGACAGGACGTCAGCAGTCTGGTTGTATCGCTCGGTGTCGGCTCACTGGCCATCGCTCTCGCCGCACAGGAGACGATCGCGAACATGATCGGCGGGTTTGTGATCATGACCGACCGGCCATTCCGTGTCGGGGACCGCATCAAGCTCCCGACGGGAGAAATGGGTGACGTGCAGGATATCGGGATCCGCAGCACAAAAATTCTGGACTTCGACAACAATCTTGTCGTGAGCCCAAACGCGGATCTGATCAAAGGAAAGATCGTCAACTATTCTTATCCATCCGAACAGATCCGGATTTTTGTGGATTTCAGTCTTGCGTACGGCACCGACATCGACCGCGCAAGAACCATAATCACGAATCTCGCCTCGCAGCACCCCGATGTATTGAAGACGCCTGCGCCGGCAGTTTTTCTGGTTTCCTTCGGCGAAGCGTCACTGAATCTTCAGCTGAACGGCCGTACAAACGACTACCGCAAGAAGTTTCCCATCGAAACCACTCTGCGGGAACAGATCTACAAAGGTTTGGCAGATGAAGGGATACAGATGGCTCTGCCGTACCGGGTTGTTCAACTCTCCAATCCTCCGAATGCCACACATCAAAACCCTCAAGAGTGAAAAGCGATATTCCGGAACGGTGTTCAACCTGATTGTCGATGAGGTTGAATACATCTCTGGTACTCGCGGAGTGCGTGAAGTTGCTGAGCATCCGGGGGGCGCCGTGGTTGTCCCGCTGCTTGATGACGGTACCGTTCTCCTGGTACATCAATACCGCTACCCCCTTAAGAAGGAGTTGTTCGAGCTCCCCGCCGGAAAGCTCGATCCGGGCGAGGACCCTCAGGTCTGTGCCGCACGTGAACTGGAAGAGGAAACAGGATATACGGCCGGATCCCTAAAGAAACTGACGGCAATCTACACAAGTCCGGGATTCTGCAGCGAACAGCTCCATATTTTCCTGGCGACCGGACTGAAGAAATCCTCACGTGGCCAGCAGTTGGAGGAGGGCGAGTCGGATTTGACAATCAGACAGCTCCCCTTTGATGAGGCACTGAATATGATTGAACAGGGGGACATTGTTGACGGCAAAACAATCTGTGGCATACTGCTGACTGACTGCCAGCGACGTGCAGGACTAGTTCAAATCCGCGGACCGAACAGATGACTCCCGTCGAGCTGATCAAGAAGAAGCGTGAAGGATCCACGCTGAATGAGGAAGAGTTACGCTGGCTCATCCAGGGATATGTCGCCGGCACGATACCGGATTACCAGATGTCAGCATTTCTCATGGCCTGCTTTTTTCGGGGTATGAGCGAGGAGGAAACCCTCACATTTACACGGTTGATGCTTCATTCAGGCGACGTCATCGACCTCTCGGATATTCCCGGGATCAAAGTCGACAAACATTCAACCGGCGGCGTCGGAGACAAGGTGTCGCTCATTCTCGCCCCGATCGTCGCCGCGTGCGGCGTGCCGGTTCCAATGATCTCGGGCCGCGGACTCGGCCATACCGGCGGCACACTCGACAAGCTTGAATCCATCCCGGGGTTCCGCACAGCCCTCTCGATCCCCGAATACAAATCCGTGATCCGGAAAGTCGGGGCGGTACTCATCGGACAGACAAACGAGATCGTCCCAGCCGACAAGAAGATGTACGCCCTCCGCGATGTCACAGCCACCGTTGAGTGTATTCCGCTGATCGCAGGAAGCATCATGAGCAAGAAACTCGCGGAAGGCATTGATGCTCTTGTGCTCGATGTGAAAACCGGACGCGGCGCATTCATGCAATCGTACGCCCGGTCTCTGGAGCTTGCTCAAACCCTCGTTCGGATCGGGACCGGGTTCGGAAAGGAAACTGTCGCCTTCATCACAGACATGAGTCAGCCTCTCGGCACGACGATTGGAAATTGGCTCGAGGTTGTGGAATCTGTTGAGTGCCTGAAGGGCAAACGAGGACACGGTGATGCATCAAGCGACCTGATGGAGGTCACGCACGTGCTTGCGGGAGCCATGCTGATGCTCGGAAAAAAAGCGCAGACCATTGCCGAAGGAATTGAGCTCTCCCGGGCCAGTATTGCAGACGGTTCTGCGTACCGGAAGCTTCTTGAGCTTACTGCAGCGCAGGGAGGAGATGCCTCGGCACTGGAGAACCTTGAGCGGTACCCCCTGCCCAGGCACAGCATCGAAGTCAAGACGATGGAAACCGGCTACGTCGCAGAGATCGATTCGCTCGAGCTCGGACTCACAAGCATAACGCTCGGGGCCGGCAGGGCGCTCCTTGAAGACATGATTGACCCGAAAGCCGGGATTGTGCTATCGAAGAAGGTTGGAGAAAGTATCGATGCAGGAGACACGCTTGCAGTGTTCTACACGGACAGGGAGGCGGTGCTGGAACCGGCCCGTGACCGGATTCGAAAGGCCTTCCGCTTTCAACCCACCCCCCCGCAGCAAAAGCCTATCATCTTGAGCTACGTCGAAAAAGGCGGAGTCAAGACCTGGATGTGACGTCTTTTCCTGACAATCCTTGCTGAAGAACCTCGACAACTTTATCGTGTATCAGGCCATTGGTCGCCAGGATCTGTTTATTATAGATTGAGGATGGAGCCCCGCGGAAGTCCGTGAACCGCCCACCTGCTTCTTCAATAAACAGGACGCCCGCCGCCATATCCCACGCGTTGAGTGAGACTTCCCAGAATCCTTCGAATCGGCCACACGCCACGTAACAGAGATCGACTGCCGCGGATCCAAGCCGACGCACACCCTGTACCTTCATCAAGAGATTCACGAAATGCTGAATTGCGTTATCTGGGTTATCGCGGATGGTATAAGGAAATCCCGTCACCATCATACTTTCGATGAGTGAGTCGACCTTCGATACGCGGATAGGCTTCTTGTTGAGGAATGCCCCTTTCCCCTTCTCTGCAGTGAAAAGTTCATCCAAATTGGGTTCGTAGACAACCCCCGCCACGATTTCTCCCTGCTTTTCCACCGCAATCGACACAGAAAAAAGCGGAATGCCGTGCGTAAAATTGAGTGTCCCGTCAAGGGGATCGATGACCCACCGGTACTCCGATTGCTTGTTGTGACTGCCTGATTCCTCCGCAAGAAAGTCATGATCCGGGTACTTCTTCCGGATCTTGTTGATGATAATCTCTTCGGCGTTCTTGTCGATCTGGGTCACGAGGTTCGTTTCCTGCCCAAACTTGCTTTCTACCTGGAGAACTTTCCCGACACTTTCCTTCAGGTACTTTCCGGTTTCAAGAGCTGCTTCGATTGCGAGTTGAATCATTGGATTCTCCTTTCGTGATTCAAAGATACGGAAAATACAGGTACCGCTCCATGAATCTCTTGTAGGCCGCTCCTAACGGACTTGGTTGAATGAAGAAACATCCAACGACAAACCCAAGGGAACATAGCCATTAGAGGCTGTCCAAAAAGTGTCTTTGTCATTTCGACCGCCCGCCTGCCATAGCACGCCAGCCTGCAAGACTGCATCAGCAGTCTGGCAGGTTGTATGTGCGGCGGGCAGGCAGGGAGAAATCTTGCCAGAACCTGTGTAGGATTTCTCGTCGCTGCACTCCTCGAAATGACAGTACAATAAGAATTTGTCATTCCGAAATGATAAATATGGCTTATAGGACTGCCTCATAAGAATATAAAACAAACTTTGAGGGGCTTCAGCCCCTTCCTCGACGGATCTTTGAGACGCCAAGCTGGTCTGCAGTCAAATTGCTCCACAATCCAAATATCTGTAAGTTGCGCTGACTTTCAATGGAGATCCCGATGCCAAACCGTATTCTCGCCACCGCCGCTATTGCTTCTTTTTCCCTCGTCTTACTTGCCGGTTGCGGCCGCCCTCCAAACAATAAACCCATTACAGTCGATGAACTCGCAATCAAAGTCACCGGTTCATCACGCGAGGTGTCGTTTACCAACAAGCAGGCAGGATTCTTCTATACAGAAACCAACGGTGAGCATCGGTCCTCCTGGCAGGGATGGAACGTGATGGCAAAGGAGATTCTGGAGGACTACCAAATCGTGGACGGGGAAACGATCCTCCGGAAATCGGATGTCACCCGGGCGACGGTCGAGCCCCACCAATTGACGAGGATCTACCGTTCAGGCGCAAAGGAGACGCTCGTTCTTCTTGATTCTGTGGACGCTCTCCTGGTACAGCTGGACAATCTGAAGGGCACAAATCTCCGAGTCCGACTATTCTTTCGGGATTCCAATCATCCTGAGGACTATGTCGTGAAGTTCCGGGATGCTGTGCTTCTCGTGGCGCATCAGCGCCACCTCAAACGCACCCCGGAAGAGAATTATCCGGTTTGGATCGGAGCCTCCATCGGCCCGGAAAGCAACACGAGTCAATTCGTGCAAGAGAGTGATACATCGGGCGCAAGCTTCTCACCCGCTGGTATTATCTTGCCCTCATCTGCCAAAGCGGCGACGATCATGTTCGTCGCAGGCGACACAGAAGAGGAGACAGTTGCTCGCATGCAATCGGTATCGAAGAACCAGGAAACGTACCTCGCCCAGCGTCATCGTCGAATGGAGAACATCCTGAACCGGTCCTTCGTCAGAACAGACAACCAGCGCTTTGACAAGGCGTTTCATTGGGCTCTGCTCTCCATGGACGCACTTGTCATGAACCAGACCCGGAAGGGGATTTTTGCGGGCCTGCCATGGTTCGACAATTACTGGGGAAGGGATTCTTTCATTGCGCTGCCGGGGGCTACGCTGGTTACTGGCGACTTCCCTGAGGCCAAGGAAATCCTTAGATCCTTTGCCGAGTGGCAGGAACAAAATCCAAGGAGCCCGAACTATGGGCGAATACCCAACCTTGTCACGACCGGCTCCATGGCGTACAACACAACGGACGGCACCCCGCGCTTTGTTGTTGCCCTGGAAAAATATTTCAGATACTCCAACGACACGGCTTTTGTCAGGGCGCTCTATCCTGTCGTGAAACGTTCGATTGAAGGGGCGTTGATGTATCATGTCGATCAGTATGGCTTTCTGAAGCATGGCGACGCCGAAACGTGGATGGACGCTGTGGGTCCCGCCGGACCGTGGAGCCCACGCGGCGACAGGGCAAACGACATTCAGGCATTGTGGTTTCACCAGCTTACATCCTCTGCGACACTTGCAGGACTTCTGAATGACAAGCAGAATGCAGGGTTGTGGGGAAAGATTGCCACAGCGGTCCGGGCGAATTTCAACCGGTTCTTCATCGATTCAACCGGCACTACAATCGTGGACCACCTCAACGCGGACGGTACGCAAGATCACCAGGCCCGTCCGAATCAGCTTTTTGCACTCGACATTCTCGATAATCAAAGCACCAAGGCACGGCTGTTCAAGACGATCACGGAACGGCTCGTCTA
>QYQB01000174.1 GCA_007280275.1 bacterium
AGGGGAACAGAGTCGGCTCCGGCCCCGATGATCACGAGGGGAAGGGGAGGACGAATCACTTCGATGAGCGCTGCGACAACGCCTTCCGTAAACCGATATTCGCTGACGCGGGTATTCCTGGAACGAAGTGCCGCGAGGCAATCTTCTGTCAGGGCAGCAGAGAGCGTCGGATTCTTGATGTCCTCGGCGACGGAGCCATCCTCGAGGAGGAGGAGATGTGATCCGATCGTCGCCTTGAACTCGCCTTCGACGCGGAAGACACTTGCCAGGACACCCGTCTTCTGAGAGTCTATACAATCGGCGAGAGATTTCAGATGCAGTGAGCGTGTGCTTAGCGGGAGTGGTTCCAGCAGGACGTGAATAACACCACTGCAGCCGAGGTTGAGTCCCCAAACATCGTCCTGTGATTCCGTGAGGTCGTAGACAACGGTGATCGCATCGTGGGAATCCATCACTTTCTTTGCCCGCTCCACGACGTCGGCTTCGAGGCATCCACTGCTGATCGCTCCGATGGTCGAACCGTCTTCGCGTATGAGCATCCTTGCCCCGGGGCGGCGGTACGTTGAACCCTTCACGTTGACGATGGTGGCGAGGATTGCCTTCCCTTCAGTCCGCTTGATCGCTTCGTAGGCTCTAAGAATTTCCTGAAGCTCTTTCATCGAAACACTGACCTCCGCAAAACAGTGGTTACGGGATTCAGTCCAAATGTATTCATGTTCGGGACACAATTTCCAGTCTGAAAAGCGTTTCCCCTCCTCACGATTTCGTATTCTGCGGTCTTCGCGTTGAACGTGTCCACTTATCGCACATCATAACGCAAAAAGCTCACAAACGCACCCGCGAAAAACAGGAGATTGAATACCATGAGGATGCCCGCTGGGACAAGAATTCGTTCGATTCTCGCACTGAGGGGCATTTGCTGAAACTGGAACCGGGGACGTGCCCGCAGGTCGAGGTAATCGTTCGAGGTGAAGGCCGGATTCTTGTGTTTCTCTTCACGGTATCGCAGCTCGACATAGTCTCCGAACACGCGATGATAGGCCGAAGCTTGAGACTCCCACTCGGCGTCGCTATCAAGCCCGACGTCTGCTGCGTCCGTCGCTGCGAACACGAAGTTGGAAAGCGGTGACAGAGAGGCCAGCACGGTTGCGAAAACTTCCTGGCGATGCGACTGATTGTGAAATGACTCGCGAATGGCATCAGCGATTCTCCGCTGCTCCCGGTTCACCTCACGAACGAGATCGTCATTGGCTTTTTGGTACAGGGCAAATCGCTCTCTGAAGGCAGCATCGTCTGTCAGTTTTTTCTGGAGGTCGGGTTTCGTCATCGACCGGATCAAGGTGAGATCGGAAAACGTCGTTTGAAACAACTGTTGTACCCGCTTCCGGAAAATCTCGTCCCGATCATCGCTTTCGATCTTGTTCAGCTCGCGGTCGATTTTGGCCCGGGACGGGATGCTGTACATCTGTGCTGCAAGAAACGGGCTCACGTTGGGTAACACCAGCACGAGCACAACCCAGGCAAAAAGGGATTTCAGAACAGCCGCACTCGAAGTGCGTGACCGGGCAGAGAAGAGGAGACCCAGACCGTAGAATGCCGTCATGTAGATGTAAGAGAGCACGAGAAGGAGACCGAACACCCCAAAATCTGTGCCCTGCAGTTGGACTTCTGCGTCGATGGAAATGTAGGCAAGTCCGAGCAGAACGCCGAGGGAAAATGGAATAGCGAGGGTGATCACCCCGCCGATGAACTTGCCGAGAACAATCGTCGATCGGGAAACGGGATTCGAGAGCATCAGCTTGAGAAGTCCGTCCTCCCGCTCACCGGCAATCGAGTTATGCGATAGCACAATGGCTACAAGGCTCATGATAATTGAGACGATGGCGACAAGATCGAGTTTTGAGAGGAGAGCCGGAACCGGGTTGTTAACGAAGTTTTCCTGGGCGGCGTCACGGTCGATTCCGAGCACCAACGGTCGGTAGCGCGATGGCTCCCGGAAGAGGCTCGACATCCAGGAGATTCGATTGGAGTGCCCGTACTGATCGATGAACGCGTCCTGAGTATTGAGGCGGTTGTGGTAGTCGCGCACATCCTCGTTGTGAAGTCCGGTCAAAACGACGATCGAAGAAAAGATCAAAACGATCGACACGACACAGAGGGTGATGAAGCGGAGGTTCAGGAGATTGTCAAGCAATTCTTTTCGTACGAGCACCCGGAGCATCTTGAGTTTCCTCTCTCGAGTGAAAGTTGGTCCAGACGTTATCGGGGATCGTAGACGAGAAATCGCACGTATGCCGCCCCAATGAAGAATGCTGCATAAAAGAAAACCACCAGGATGTCGATGAATGCTGTCTCGGCAAGGACTTCGCTCAGCGATGAGCGCGTGTACAAAAACGTATCCGGTGATCCTTGTTCCAGTTGATTGATGCGGCCGAAGTTCCGGTTTACATACTGCACAACGGCGTCCTTCATTCGAGCCTCCTCGTACAGTCCCGTGCTCGCAACATCCGTTATAAGAAAATGCATAGCACCGGAGGGCGAGCAGCGGACAATTGACTTTGTCAGTCGCGTCAGGGAGTTCATCTTCGGTTGGTACAGTTCGACCAGTCTCAGCGTCGATTCCCTGATCTGCTGGATCATCCGCCGACCTTCTGACCCGTCCCGGCTCTCTTTTTCCCGCTGGATTCTCTCGTAGATAGCCTGAATTGTGCTCAAGCGCCCCTCCATCTCGATGCGGTCACTCGTAGGCACACCGGACAGAGTCTTCGCCAGCAGGGTGCCGAAGTTCGGGATAATGAAGACGAAGAGAAGCCAGAAGGTCAGGCCGATCACCATGGATGTCGAACTTCGGTGGACCATCGAAGAGACAAACGTACCGATTGCCGTGAAGAGAAGTGTGTAGACACAAGCGACGAGCAGGGTGATGAAATTCTTGAGCCAGAATGTGCCCGTCACTGCAACGGCAGGGAGGAGGGAGATCGCCAGAAGAGCGAGCAGAAAGAGCACCGCGAACGGTGCGAAGACCAGCGCAAACCTCCCGAAGAGCTTTCCGAGGATGAGCGAATGGCGACGGATGCCGTTCGAGAGAAGGAGCTTCAATGTGCCCTGCTCCTTTTCGAACGCGATGGCATCAAACGAGAACAAGACGGCGATGAGGGCGAGGACGACCTTGATGATGAACAGCATGTCGGGGACCGCGAAGAGTGCGAAGATGCGGTTGACGGATTGCTGGTTCCGCTGAATTTGGATGCCGAGGAATGAGACCTCGTGCAGCCTGGTCAGATTCGCCTCCAGCCCTTCTGCGAGAATCGACGTTGGTGTCGGCTCGATGATGATGACCGGACTATTCGGTGGGGGACGGAGGACTTCATAGTTCTCGAGCCGCTGGAGGAAATCCCCATATCCGACAATGACAGCTACCACCATCAGTAGCGCAAGAAGACCGGTGAGAATGAAAAACCGGTAGGAAAGGAGGTTTTCCAGAATTTCTTTTCTTGCTATGGGCCAGATCATGCACACCTCCCTAACAAATCGTCAATCGCGAACCAACGACGCAAAATCCACTATCCTCAATCCGCAATCACCATTCTACCCGATCTCCATATACTTCAAGTACAGTTTCTCCAGATCCTCGTACTGCAGTTCTTCCTTCGTTTTCTCCATGATCAGCGTGCCCTCTTTCATGATGCCGACTATGTCTGCGACCTCTTTTGCACGAAAGACATCATGGGTCGACATCAGGATCGCCTTTCCTTCGCTTCGGAGTTTGAAGAGAAGGCTCACGAAGTCCGCAGCGGCCTTCGGATCGAGCCCTGACGTAGGCTCATCGAGGAGCAACGCCGGAGCCCGCTTCAGAATCGCGATGGCGATGCCGAGCTTCTGCCGCATCCCCTTCGAAAAGGTCTTCACCCGTTGTTCAAACGCCCTCTCCGGCAGCCCCACCTCCCGCATCACCACATAGGTATCTTCCTTCCTCATGTTTTTCCGTCCAGTCAGACTTGTGAAGAAGTCCAGATTCTGCCTCGCCGTGAAATTGCCGTAGAGCATCACGTTCTCAGAAACGTACGCTGCGTGCTTTTTCGCTTCGATCGGATTCTTTGCACAATCGATGCCGTTGATTGTTGCCGTGCCGCTCGTCGGCTCGATGAAGTTGAAGAACAGATTGATGGTGGTTGTCTTACCGGCGCCGTTTGCCCCCAACAGGCAATAGATCTGATTTGGCTGAATAGTGAGATTGAGGTGGTCCAGGGCGAGGAGATTGTCTTCGTAACGCTTCGTGAGATCGGTGGCTTGGATCATGACGGTGGCACCTCCCCAAGAATTGCGGATTGCGAATCGCTAATCTCGAATTGACCGCGGATCTGTTTCATATGATTCGTCCACCGATGGTCTTCTTCAGTATCGATCGAGATCGTGTCCGACGACCACGCGGCCTTTGTATCCTCCTGCCCGTATTCCCGCGAGAAGTTCGTCGTCAGTGGCCCCCATCCGAATGATATGAGTCAGGACAAGCAGCTTAGGCTGAATGCGAGCAGCTAATGCGCCAAGTTCGGTGTCGGATGTGTGGAAGTCGTGCATATACTTAGGCCAATCTTCACCTCCGGGACGCGGCTCCGGCTTGAGTCTCTCCCCGGCGTATACCTCGTGAACAAGGACATCGACCCCTCGTGCAGGTTCGATAAAGCCCTCGTCGTAGCGTGCATCTCCAGAGACAATGACCGACCGGGATGGTGTGTCAAAGCGGTAAGCAAGTGCCTCATCCCAATTTCCATGGTGGACACGAATCGCCGTTACGCGAACACCAAGACTGTCATAAATAACGCCGGGGCCGATCTCGTGAACAGAGACTTTGTATCCGTCCGGAGTCTGGTGTTCCAAGCCTTCAACCCGGACCTTGATATCTTCGGCGAACGCAGCGAGCAAGTGATTTGTCATGGTTTGAAGGCCGTGCGGCCCAAATGCCTGAAGTGTCGTTTTCCGGCCCATCACCCACGACGTGAAGATCAGGTCCGGGTAGCCGAGAGTATGGTCGGTGTGAAGGTGGGTGATGAAGAGCGCAGTTACTCCGTTGATCGGAAGTTGTGCTGCGCTGAGCTGACGCTCAACGCCCGGCCCCGCATCGATGAGAAAGACGCGGTTTCCGACGACAACAGCCGTCGCTGGTCCGGAGGCCTTCGGATCGGGGCGCGGCATTCCTGTGCCAAGCAACACGACGACGGTACTATCCCCTTGTGATGCATGGCGTCCCTCAACGGTACTTGCCGGTATG
>QYQB01000284.1 GCA_007280275.1 bacterium
CAGGTGATGCGCCATCTTATGAAAGACACCGAACGACTGCCACGCGAGTTGATCGACGGTGTGAAAGTTTTCCCGCGGCCCGGTGATCGCCTCACCTCAGTTCTTCTGATTCCAGACCGTACCCGCCCCATGTTTCACATCAACGCTGAATCAGCGGACGGAGCGATTTCTCTGCAAATGGCCAATGAATACGAAGTGAAGCTGCACGTATGGATGCATGGATAGAAGCCTAGATAACGAGTGTCTCAGGTCCTTAGGAGTAACGAATGAGAATTGTTGATTTGCTGAATGAGAAAGTTGTCCGAACTAATCTTTCCGGAACGACCAAGACTGAAATTATCAATGCCATTATCGACGTAGCAGCGTCCCAGGAACGTGTTCTCGATAAAGAGAGAGTCCGCGAAGCAATCTTCGAACGTGAGAAAATCATGTCCACCGGCGTCGGAGCCGGATTCGCGATCCCCCACGCCAAGTCGGATGCAGTCAGCGATATCGTCGCCGCCTTTGCCGTCACCGCCCAACCGATTGATTACCAATCCCTCGATGACCAGCCAGTCAGGATAGTTTTCCTGCTGATCGGGCGCGAGAATATGGTCGGGCCACACATCAAGCTCCTCAGCCGGATTTCCCGCCTCATGAACAACGAAGACTTCCGAAAACGCCTCCTGGATGCACCGACGCCGAAAGACATCCTCGAAATCTTCCGTCAAGAAGAGGCCACACATTTTGAAGCTTGATCATCGCCAGGCGGTTGCAGACAGCCGCCGATCGCTCCGTGGCGAGCGATCATTGCGCGCTGACCGGTGATATTCGCAGAGAAGGTATCATGAACCCATTTTTCCAACGGACGCACCATTGAAATTCAAATCGATCAGAGGAACGAAAGACGTCCTCCCGGGAGAAGTGGAAGACTGGCAGTACGTCGAAGAGACCATTCGCCATGTCATGTGCCTTTTCAACTACCGCGAAATCAGGACCCCCGTTTTTGAGCAGACCGGACTCTTCGCTCGCAGCATCGGAGAACTGACCGACATCGTCAGCAAGGAAATGTACACGTTCAAGGACCGGAGCGACGAAAGCCTGACGCTCAGACCCGAGGGAACTGCATCTGCTCTTCGGGCATACATTCAGCACAATGTCGGCGAACAATCGCCTCTCACCAAGTTGTACTACATGGGTCCAATGTTCCGCCAGGAGCGCCCGCAGGCGGGCAGACTGCGGCAGTTTCATCAGTTCGGTGCGGAAGCACTCGGCAGTTCCTCCCCTCAACTCGACGTGGAGATGATGCTCATCGCGCTGAGGATCTATCGTGAGCTGGGGATCAAGGAGTTCACGCTGAAGGTCAATTCTGTCGGTTGTGAACGCTGCCGACCGCCGTACAAGCAACGTCTCATCGAAGCGTTGGGGGAAGTACGGAATCTGCTTTCACCCGAGAGCCAAGCCCGCGTCGGTCAGAACCCTCTGCGCGTGCTCGACTCAAAAGACGAAAACGATCAGGCCCTTACCCGTGACGTGCCGTTGATGAAGGATCATCTCTGTCCGGAATGCAGCATCCATTTCAGCGAAGTTCAAACCCTCCTTCACGGGACGCGTACGCCGTTCATCGTCGATGGCAGACTGGTGCGAGGTCTCGACTACTATACAAAGACCGCGTTCGAGATCACAAGCTCCGCTCTGGGCTCGCAGGATGCTCTCGCAGGGGGAGGACGATATGATCTCCTCGTCGAAGAACTCGGTGGAAAACCGACACCGGGAGTTGGCTTTGCCGCCGGAATCGAGCGGCTGCTCATGGTACTCGGGAAAGTCGGGATCCCCACGAAGGTCGATTTGCACCCAGTCCTTTTCATCGTAACCATAGACGATGAGGCCCGGCGCTGGGCCTTTGCGAAGGCACACGATCTTCGACTGATGGGAGTACGGGTCGAAATCGATTATCTCGGCCGGAGTGTGAAAGCCCAGATGCGGGAAGCAAACCGGCAGGAAGCCCTCTACACAGTTGTGATCGGAGAGACGGAGCTTCTCTCGCGTTCTGGTCGACTCAAGAATATGCGGACCGGAGGCGAGACTGCTGTCAACCTCGATGAGCTCGAATCCGCCATTCAGAGCTGATGCCACGCAAGAAAAAACAACGCGACCCGGAATTCTCCCTTCACGTTTTTCATCACTTCGATGAACGAGTCCGCAAGGTTCTGCAGGTTTTTCTCGTCCAGACAACCAAGGAATTCACCAGCTTCAGCTACGAGATTCTCCTGGACGTGGCAGTCCAACACAAGGCTATTCAGTTAAAGATTCTCGGCCTCCAAACCACACCGTTGCTCATGCCGAGTATCGGACCTGCTCGCGGTCGGCGAGATTTCACCGACTTGGCCGGCTCTTATGTGCTCAACATCATGAAGCTTGATGGCGAGATGAACGAATTCCAGCTTGACGTCACTCCGTCCAACCTTGTTATCAAGGGGGCGCCCGCTGCACCGTTCATCACCGCATCCAATAGACCGGTGACGCTTTCATGAACTTGCGAACTTCTCGATTACTAAACATCGACTGAGCCATGTGCCCTCGTCTTCTGCAAATCGGTCCATTTACAATCTATGGCTACGGCCTGATGCTGGCGATCGGCTTCATCATCGGAAGCTATTTGGTTACATACGAGATGAAACGCAGAGGCCTCGATCCAAACCTGGGCAATACGATTACCCTGATTGCACTTGTAGCAGGCGTGGCAGGATCCAAGCTTTTGTTCCTGATCGAAAACTGGGGCTACTTCCTCGACGATCCGATAGGCATGGCTTTTTCGCCGAGCGGGTTGACGTTCTACGGCGGCTTTCTCCTCGCAACCTTTTCAATCTACCTGTATCTGAGAAAGCGCGGCATTCGCTTTCTTCTCGCCGCTGACGCGATCGCACCTGGGTTGATGCTTGCCTACGGAATCGCACGCATTGGCTGTCACCTCGCAGGCGATGGGGACTATGGCTTCCCGACGACGCTTCCTTGGGGAACAGACTATTCAAAGGGAACGTATCCTCCATCGGTGGCATTCAAGAACATCCCTGAGATCGCGAACACGTTCCCCGACGGAATCGTGCCGGATCACACCCTCTGCCATCCGACACCCATGTACGAATTCCTCATCTGCGGAATTCTCTTCATGGTACTATGGCGCCTCCGGACGAAACTGCAACCCGAGGGCAAACTCTTCATGCTCTACCTCATCGTCGCAGGGCTCGAGCGATTCCTGATCGAGTTCGTGCGAATCAACCCGCGTTCCGCCCTGGGGCTATCCGAAGCACAGCTCATCGCCCTGGCACTCGTCCTCGTGGGACTCCTTGGATGGTATTTTCTTTCCAGGAATCAAGACGTGCGTCGCTCGGCATGACTCGACCTCGCACAAGGACATTAATGAGGCAACCGTGGAAAACCTGATAGCAGGAAGGCAACCGGTACTCGAAGCGCTCCGATCGGATGCTCCTCTCGAGAAGATCTATCTCCTGTTCGGGACCCACGGCGGCGTGATCCAAACGATTCAGCAGCTCGCCAAGCGCCGGGGTGTTCCGGTCAAGGAGATTGATCGGCAGCGCTTTCTTGAGCTTTACCCCGAAGCGAATGCACAAGGGGTTCTGGCCATTACGTCGTCGAAGCAGTATGTTGACATCGACGCCATCATGCAGTCGGCAGCGGACAAAGGTGAAAAGCCGTTCATCCTCATCCTCGACGAGATCGAGGACCCGCACAATCTTGGAGCTCTCATTCGTACGGGCGAGTGCGCCGGAATTCATGGCGTGGTCCTGCCCCGGCACCACTCCGCCTCCCTTAACGAAACTGTCACCAAATCCTCCGCAGGGGCCTCACTCCATCTCCCCGTAGCAAAGGTGACAAACATTGCCACGACCCTGGATGCGCTACGAGAGCAAGGCGTTTGGGTCGTTGGCACAGATATGTTGGCGCAGCGCTCATACGATGACCTCGATTACACCGGGCCAATCGCCATAGTCGTGGGAAATGAGGGGAAGGGAATCCGGAGGCTCGTAAAGGAGAAGTGCGACTTCCTTGTCAGGATTCCGTTGTATGGCAAGATAGGTTCGCTGAACGCTTCAGTCGCCGGCGGGCTGGTCTTGTTTGAGGCAGCCAAAAGTAGGCACAAACAATCTGGGAATGGCGGGAAGCTCTGAGGAGCGGAGTGTGATGCGGCATTGTCAGGTCGACAATTGACCAATCACCACTATTTGTTTCTACGCAGAGACCCGCCCCCGATTGGCTTCCTTCGATCGTCGGAAGAAAACTTCTGGAGGTTTTTCTGTTGCACGAGGTGTTTCTGAACGCTTTCGCGCGGCTTCACAATTGACTTCTGTCTGTTATTGATCCCCTTCACCCGGTTCCCCCTCCTTCATCAGTCCGTATCGTTTCATCTTTGTGTAGAGATGGCTGCGTTGAATATCCAGAGCTTCAGCGGTTTTCGAAATATTCCATTTGTGCTGCTCCAGCTGCCTGCGAACGAATGCCGCCTCAGCGCGTTCCTTGAATTCCTGGAAGGTACCTCCCTGGCCGAGTATCTCTTCGAATTCTCCGTGTCCCCCCGGTACTCCCACCTCAAGGAGGGAAACATCAATCGTGGTTCCGGGTGACAGGATCACCAGCCGCTCAACGGTATTGCGCACTTCCCGAACGTTTCCCCGCCATTCCAATGAAGACAGACGCTTGAGTGCCTCATCCGTCACGGTCTTGCGAGCCATCCCGTTGCGTGTGCAGACGTCATCGATGAACGACGTAATAAGGATGGGGATATCCTCCCTGCGATCCCGTATCGGCGGTACGTGAATCGGAATGACTCTCAGTCGATGATACAGGTCATCGCGGAAGTTCCCTTTCTTGATTTCCTCTTCGAGGTTCTTGTTCGTTGCCGCGATCACACGCACGTCGACCGAGATCAACTTATTGCCGCCGACCCTCTCGATCGTTCCCTCCTCGAGAGCGCGGAGCACTTTTGCCTGAGCACGAAAGCTCATGTCTCCGATCTCGTCGAGAAACAATGTCCCTCCATCCGCCTGTTCGAATTTTCCGATGCGCTGGGCTGTTGCACCTGTGAAGGAGCCCTTTTCATGTCCGAACAACTCCGACTCGATAAGCTCCGAAGGAATCGCGGCGCAGTTCACCTCCACGAACGGCTTTGACGAACGCTTACTGTACCGTTGAAGCGCCCGGGCGACGAGTTCCTTGCCGCTGCCGTTCTCGCCCGTGATCAGCACCCGCACATCAGTCGGGGCCACGCGTTCTATGACAGCGAGGATCTCCTTGATCTTCGGGCTCTCCCCCAGGATCTGCCATTTCCCTTCAACCGATTCCCGAAGCTGTCGGTACTCTTCAGACAGTTTCGCCTGCTGAAGCGCGTTGCGGACCGTAACGAGGAGTTTGTCCCGATCGAGCGGTTTCGCGAGGAAATCGAATGCACCGAGCTTCGTCGCTTCGACTGCGGTTTCGATGGTGCCATGTCCCGAGATCATGATGACCGGCAGCTCACTTCTTTTCTGGCGCACTCGCTGAAGAACCTCGAGCCCGTCCATGCCTGCCATCTTGACGTCGAGCAATATCAGGTCGATTGACGCCGTTGTCAGATGGCGCAGCGCTTCTTGTCCATTTTCTGCGAAGAGCACTTCATACGATTCGAACTCAAGGACCATCTTGAGCGAATCGCGCACGCTCTTTTCATCGTCAACTACCAGGATCGTTTTCATAGCTCACACTACTCTTCGAATGGAAGGTTCAGATAGTCCGACGGCAGGAGATTCTTGACCGCCAATAGATCATGACCGAAACGCTCACCGTGTTTGTTCGCCCGTCGATCCCGGGCATCGTCAACGCCTCCAACGACAAACTGCGCCTCACCCCATTCCACCAGATTGCCCGTTGACCGGGCAAGGTCGCGCGACTCGGATGCATAGGCGAGATACGCGGAACCGAAGAAGTGCTGTAATTTGTCCCTGTCACCCTCACGAGGTGTATCGACATAGAGTCGCGAAGGGAGATTGCCGAACCGTGCATTGAAAAGGCTGTCCTCTTCGAAGGTGAGCGGCACACCAAGCGAGCCTATGATGGGCACTTTCAAGTCCACGTCGCGATGCTCCAGCGTTCCCATCATGGAAAGAAACAAAGCCCGGGCAATATTGTAATCTGCAATCTTCAACGCCTTCAAATAAATTGCGTCCACCGCTCGCATTTCACCACACCGTTTCATCAAGACGCCGAACCTCACGTCGCGGACGTAAACCCTAATCTGGCGTGTCTCCTTGACAAGATCCGGAGTAAATGCATTCCCGATGAATCGGAGCAGAGAGAAGCTCTCCTTCTCGCCTTCATTGAAATCCCAGGATATGCCGTCCGGACCGGGTTTGCCGTCACACTGAGCAAAGGAAACACCCTCAACGAAGATGAGAAGCGTAGCGAGAGCGAACAGGGTTCTCATGGAAGTATTAAAGAGCATCAGATCTTTCATTCGACCTGAGAGAAGAGCGTCAGGTCTGCATAACCCCCGGATTGAACCTCGGGATTTCAGCATTGTGAGTAGCCATCTCTATTCCACGGGAGATTCTTTCGCGAGTTTCAACAGGATCAATAATTCCATCAATCCAGAGCCGGGCGGCGGCGAATAGTGGCTCGAGTTCGGCCTCATATCGATCCTGTGTTTCTTTGAGCAGTTTTGCCTGTTTTTCCTTTGAAATGTGCTCGCCCCCCTTTTCCATCGCCTGGACCTTGATACTGAGAAGGGTTTCGCTAGCCTGCTTGCCGCCCATAACGGCAATCTGAGCACTGGGCCAGGCAAAAATCAACCGCGGGTGATAGGCCTTCCCGCACATCGCATAGTTCCCCGCACCGTAACTGTTCCCGACGATGACTGTAAATTTCGGCACGACGCTATTGGCTACTGCGTTTACCATTTTCGCCCCCGACCGCAGAATCCCGCCTTGTTCGGCCCGGCTTCCAACCATGAATCCTGTCACGTCCTGGAAGAACACGAGAGGGATCATCTTCTGGTTGCAGGCCATGATGAAGCGGGCGGCTTTGTCGGCGCTGTCACCGTAGATGACGCCACCGACCTGCATTTCCCCCTGAGCCGTCTTCACGACAGAACGTTGGTTGGCGACAATGCCTACAGCCCAGCCATCGATCCGGGCATAGCCCGTGATGAGCGTTTTGCCGAACCCCGCCTTGTATTCATCCAGTTCACTATCGTCGACAATGCGCGCAAGCACTTGATACATGTCGTAAGGCTTCGAACGATCGATCGGAAGGATGCCATAGATCTCTTCACCAGCGAACCGGGGAGCCATCGGCGCCTCGCGGTCAAGTCCGAGTCGTGGTTTCTTTCCAAGCTTTCCGATGATGCTGCGGACTTTCTTCAGACACTCATCGTCGTCTTTCATCTTGTGATCGGTCACGCCGCTGATTTCGCAGTGAACGCTTGCACCCCCCAACGCTTCGTTTTCGATTTCTTCACCAATTGCCGCCTTCACAAGGTGCGAGCCAGCGAGGAAGACACTTCCGGTCTTATCAACGATCATGGCCTCATCGCTCATGATCGGCAGATAAGCGCCACCAGCAACGCAAGGGCCCATGATAGCCGCAATTTGCGTGATGCCCATCGACGATATGATCGCGTTGTTCCGGAAAATGCGGCCGAAGTGTTCCTTGTCAGGGAAGATCTCGGATTGAAGAGGGAGAAACACGCCGGCTGAGTCCACAAGGTACACGATTGGGATCCGATTCTCGATCGCAATTTCCTGAGCCCGAAGGTTCTTCTTGCACGTGATCGGGAACCAGGCACCGGCCTTGACGGTGGCGTCATTCGCAACGATGACGACGTCACGCTGGTGGATCTTTCCGATGCCGAAGACAGTGCCGGAAGAAGGAGCACCACCGAATTCTTCATACATTCCGTAAGCAGCGAAGAGTCCAATCTCGACGAAGGACGACCCTGGATCGACAAGCTTCAGGATGCGTTCCCGTACGAAGAGTTTCCCCCTCTTGCGGTGCTTGTCGATCGCTTCCTTCCCTCCTCCCATTTTCACGAGCTCGCCCTTGGCGCGGACCCCATCCAACAGAGCGCGCTGATGCTCCCTGTACTTTCGAAACGTTGCATCCGCGTTGATGTCACTCCCGATACGGGCCATGGGCACAAATGTCGTTATTGTTTTACCGTAGTGTCGCGTTGTCCGGTACCCCCGAAGAGCCATATCGAATAGAGTACATCTCTTGCCTCTTCATTTGTCGGATTCGCGTTGATGGCTTGGAGCGCATACCCTATCGCCTCGCCCGGATTGCCCAGGCGACGGTAGCACTTGGCAAGCTGGAGAAGCAGAACATCCTGAGGGATTCTTCCATCGGGGACATAACGTTCCCGCAACCGCAAGGCACTGCGATAATTCTCGAACGCCAGGTGGTATTCTTGAATTCCAAAATACAGGTCAGCGAGCCGCACCCGGTAGAAATCGACGGTGTCAGCAGTAAGTTCTATGCAGCGCTTGAGGAGTTTTTCTGACGCTGACGCATCAAACGGGCCAAACGGACTGGCGACGCTGCGATCACGCGAGAACTTCTTCCACGCATACCGCTCGAGCAAGACCGGATCGTTTGGCGATAACGCAACCGTCCGTTCCAGAAACCGGATGTGCTCCTCCCGTCTCCCCATCCGGTCAGTCAGCGCTGCCATACCCGCAAGTGCGCGTTCATCCTTTGGATGTGAGTCCAGGTAACCAGAGAGCACAGAGAACCCTACGGGGATGTTACCTCTTCCCTGTTCCGCATGCAGAAGGCCAATGTTCAGGCGCTCCACATCGGTCAACGGTCTCTTCTTCACCAGTTGGTCAAGAAACAGAGCAGATCTGCCAAATGCTAGCCTCTCATCGAACCGGATGATCTCAGTTGCACCCCGGTTCGTGAAGAACGCCCTCGGCGCCCAGTGCTCGAGAAACGGTTTATCTTCCGTATTCAACGGACCGTCGCTTGCATATTCCCGGATCGGCCTTTCCGATATCATTTCAAGCGAGATCAGGGTTGCAGGATCGGGGATCGTGATCCGTTCCAGGTCGTTTTTCACGGCGAGGGTCGAGAACCTCTTCGAGAGTTGGTCCATGTCCAGAGCCACAGGTTCCAGAGAACCTACGAGGAGGAGATCGGTGGACCAGGATTGCCACACCAAAACGCGAGGGAACACCGAACGGAACGTTCGAACCACGAGTTTGAATGTCGCATCATCGATCTCGTAGAGATGAAACCATTGCACCATCAGGCCATGCGGTTTCAGCCTCCCCTTGCA
>QYQB01000001.1 GCA_007280275.1 bacterium
AGTGGTGAGTGCCGTCATCAAGGAGTTCGGCCGGATCGATATTCTCGTGAATAACGCGGGAATAACCCGGGACCGATTGCTAGTACGGATGTCCGAACAGGATTGGGACGAGGTGATTGATACCAATCTGAAAAGTGCCTTCAATTTCTGCAAAGTCGTCTCACGTCACATGGTTTCGCAGCGTCGTGGGAAGATCGTCAATGTCGCTTCAATTTCCGGAGTCATCGGCAACCCCGGTCAAACGAACTATGCCGCGGCAAAGTCGGGCATGATTGGGTTAACAAAAACCATTGCGAAAGAATATGCGAGACGCAACATCCAGGTCAACGCTATCGCTCCCGGCTTCGTGGCGACAGAGATGGTCGAACAATTGGACCCAACCCAGGTGAGCGAGCTTTCCAAGCTGTTTCCGATCAAGCTTATGGCGCAGCCGGAAGAGATTGCAGAACTCGTTCTGTTCTTTGCATGCTCAGCGTCGGATTACATGACAGGCCAGGTGCTGCCCGGGATCTATGACTAGTTGGATGCTCTTGTACAACAACAGAAGGCGGATTGGATTATGAACGCACTTGAAAACAAGGTAGCACTCATTACGGGCGGGGCACGTGGGATTGGGAGATCGCTTTCACTTGCCTTTGCTTCTGAGGGTGCACACGTTGCGTTTTCGGACATTCAGCTGGGTCCTGAAGCTAGTGAAACCAAGGAGCTTATTGAGGCAAAGGGAGTCAGAGCGCTCGCTCTCCAGTCTGACGTTCGGGACTTTGCGGCTACGCAGGGCGTGGTGGATGTCGTCGTGAAGGAATTTCAGCGCATCGACATCCTGGTGAATAACGCTGGTATAGCGAGAGACAATTTGCTCATGCGTATGACGGAAGAGGAGTGGGATCTTGTCCTCGGGACCAACCTGAAGGGTACATTCAACTACTGCCGTGCGGTTGCGAGGCAAATGATCGGTCAGCGGCAGGGGAAAATCATCAACATCTCTTCCGTTGTCGGCCTGATCGGAAATCCAGGTCAGGTGAACTATTCGGCTTCCAAGGCTGGAGTGATCGGACTCACGAAAACACTTGCAAAAGAGCTAGCTTCTCGCAACATTCAAGTCAACGCTGTTGCTCCGGGTTTCGTCGAGACCAGCATGACAGAAAAGCTCACGCCGCAGCAACGGGAAGCGCTGCTCAGCATGATACCGATGAAGCGTACTGCACATCCGGACGAGATTGCCGGTGTCGTTGTCTTTCTCGCCTCGCCGGCAGCGAGGTACATCACAGGCCAAGTCCTGTGTGTTGACGGAGGACTTGTTATTTAGGATACTTCAGACCATTTCATACACTATCATCCCCTGAAAGGAGTACTCTCATGGCAGATATCGAGAAAAAGGTAAAAGAAATCATCGTCTCCAAGCTCGGAGTTGATGAGGCTCAGATAACACTCGCGGCTTCATTTACGAACGATCTCGGAGCGGATTCTCTCGATACCGTTGAGCTTGTAATGGAATTTGAGAAAGCGTTCAACGTCCAGATCCCGGACGAAGACGCCGAGAAAATTTCCACCGTTGGTGACGCTGTTAGCTATCTCAAATCCAAAGTTTCCTAGTTTTCCAGTTCCCAATAATGCTCTCGAGGCGGGGAGAAACCATTCTCACGTCTTCCTGAGCAGGCTGTACTGCGCACCTCCGAAACAAAGGTAGACAACCATGGCGTTTTCAGGTCCAAAGCGAAGAGTCGTCGTCACCGGCATGGGTGCGATCACGCCCCTCGGTCTAACCGTTGAAGAGACTTGGAAGAACCTGCTTGCAGGCAAGAGTGGAGCAGGTCCGATCACGTACTTCGACGCGTCCGACTACGACACGAAGTTTGCCTGTGAGGTGAAGGGATTCGATCCAATGAAGTATATGGATCGCAAACTCGCGCAGCGTACCGACCTGTTTACGCAGTTTGCCCTGACAGCGGCAGAGATGGCGATCAACGATTCGGGATTGAAGCTCGACACAGAGGATCTGGAGCGAATCGGAGTGGTTGTTGGCTCCGGCATCGGTGGAATGTGGACGTATCATAAGTCGATGCAAACATTATGGGATTCCAAGGGGCCACATCAGATCAGCCCTTTCTTCATCCCGATGATGATCTCCGACATCGCGCCTGGCAGAATCTCAATGAAGTACGGGCTGAAGGGGCCGAACTATGCGACGACGTCGGCATGTGCAACATCCTCGCACGCAATTGGCGATGCTTTTATCCTTATTCAGCGGGGCGACGCGGATCTCATGGTGACAGGAGGTGCCGAAGGCACCGTCTGTCCAATGGGTATTGGTGGATTCAATGCCATGAGGGCTCTTTCTGTCCGCAACGACGCTCCGGAGAAAGCCAGCCGGCCCTTCGACAAGAACCGTGATGGTTTTGTGATGGGTGAGGGATCGGGCATTCTTGTGATCGAGGAACTCGGTCACGCAGTACGACGCGGAGCGAAGATTTATGCTGAGCTGGGGGGTATTGGGTTCACTGGAGATGCACACCATATCACAGAACCCGCCCCGGGTGGTGAGGGCGCTGCCCGGTCGATGAGGCAGGCGATTCGTGATGCCGAACTGAGCCCGGACGATGTTGACTACATCAACACGCATGGTACGTCGACGCCGGTAGGCGACAAGAATGAAACAGCAGCGATCAAGACGGTCTTCGGAGAACGTGCCCGCTCGATGGCGGTGAATTCGACGAAGTCGATGATCGGGCACCTCCTCGGTGCCGCCGGAGCTGTCGAAGCTATTGCGACAATCATGTCAATTTGCGAAAGTAAAGTCCATCCGACAATCAACTACGAGACCCCCGATCCCGAATGTGACCTGAACTATATCCCGAACGTAGCGAGGGATTGGTCTGTGAACGTGGCGATCAGCAACACGTTCGGGTTCGGTGGTCACAACGCTTCCTTGCTGTTCAGGAAATATCAAGCATAGCGTCGTGAAGTGCCGGATGGGTTGGAGTCCTGTGTGTTTAAGGCACTCGGAAATTTGTTTCACTGGTTCCTACCTCGTGGAAGTCGCACCTTTCGCTTCGAACCGGACGCAGAGACAGTAGCCTCGGCATTCAGAGAGAGAAAGTTCGACTTCGCCCGTTTCGAACAGCTCATTGGGTACCACCCAAAGAACTGGGCATTGTTCTTTGAGTCCCTCCTTCATCGCTCCTATCTGCAGTATCTCGGGCCCCGGGTACAATCGAACGAGAGACTAGAGTTTCTCGGCGATGCCATCCTAAACTCGCTTGTGGCAGAGTATCTCTATCGTCTGTATCCTTCGTTGGAAGAAGGGGACCTCACCAAGATTCGCTCCCGTCTCGTCAATCGCAAAGCACTCGCACTCCGTGCCAAGGAACTGCGGTTGTCGGACTACATGCTGCTCAGCTCAAGTGCTCTTCAATCAGTTGACAGCGGTTCAGACTCCATTCTCGCTGACGCCTTCGAAGCGGTCATTGGTGCAATCTACCTCGACGGGGGGCTCTCTGCCGCACGGGAATTCGTGTCGGGAGCCCTGCTCAAAAGTTCGGGCATTTTGAATTCCGCATTGACAGATGATAATTATAAGAGCGCCCTTCTGGAATACTCGCAGGGTCGTTCGCTCGGTGTGCCGCGGTACACTGTGGTGAAGGAAGATGGACCTGACCACGACCGGAGATTCACCGTGGAAGTGTTTCTGGGAGCGGAGAGCCTTGGCATCGGGACCGGACGAAGTAAAAAGGACGCCGAACAGGCTGCCGCCGCCCAGGGATTGGAACGTATCAACAACACCCAACCAGCAACGACTGAAACCTGACCATGAAAACAGCACTCTTTGATGAAGATGCCTTCGCCTCGCGGCATATCGGCCCTCGGAATCATGATGTCGAATCGATGCTTGAAACGATCGGCGTCACTTCCTTTGATCGGTTGATCGACGAAACACTCCCGGAGGCAATCCGGCTCAAGGCCGAACCCGACCTCACAGCCCCCGTGAGTGAATATGGTTTTGTTGAAAGCCTTCGATCGATTGCCCGGAACAACAAGGTCTTGAAATCCTACCTTGGGCAGGGGTACTATGGCGCCATCACTCCGAGCGTCATTCAACGCAATGTCTTTGAAAACCCGGGGTGGTACACGCAGTACACGCCGTATCAGCCCGAAATCTCACAGGGACGCCTGGAAGCCCTGCTTAATTTCCAGACCATGGTAATGGACATGACGGGCATGGAGGTGGCGAACGCATCCTTGCTAGACGAGGGGACGGCCGCTGCCGAAGCGATGACGATGTTGCATGGCGTCGTGAACAAGAAGATCGAAGGATCTCCGGCAGACAAGTTGTTTGTGTCGAATACGTGCTTCGCCCAAACAATTGCGGTCATGAGGACGCGAGCGTCTGCGGTCGGGATTGAAGTCGTTGTCGGAGACCATCAGAACGCTCTGCTCGACAAATCATATTTTGCGGCGATCGTTCAATACCCGGCTCAGGATGGGGCTGTTCACGATTTCCGAACATTCATACGGGACGCACATGCTTCAGGTCCACTCGTTATTGTGGCGTCCGACCTTCTGAGTCTGGCCCTGCTCACTCCCCCGGGAGAATTTGGCGCTGATGTTGTGGTTGGAAATTCACAACATTTTGGAGTTCCAATGGGTTATGGGGGCCCGCATGCGGGTTTCTTTGCGACAAAGAACGAGTTTATCCGCAACCTGCCGGGAAGAGTCATCGGGGTGTCGGTTGACGCGCAGAACAACAGGGCGTACCGAATGGCGCTCCAGACCCGCGAGCAACATATCCGGAGAGAAAAAGCAACCTCCAACATTTGCACGGCGCAGGCGCTTCTCGCGATCATGGCGGGGATGTATGCGATCTACCATGGACCGGAAGGAATACGGAAGATCGCTGCCAGGATTCGAGCGTATGCAAAAGTTCTGGAACATCAACTCCTCTCCCTCGGGTTTTCCCAATTGAACGGCGTGTACTTTGACACGCTCAAGGTTGCTGTCCCCGATGCCGCAACAGCGGGAAAAATACACCAGGAAGCCGTACATGCCGGTTACAACTTCCGGGCGATTGACGAGAAGCATATCGGGATTTCGGTGGACGAGACCACAGATGCGGAAGACATTGAGACAATCGTCGCGCTCTTCGCGCGAGCCAAGGGAACAACTCTTCGGAAGCCGGATGTGTCTGAAGCGTACGCTCCGACTGTGAAGTTCGCAGAGCCCTTCGAGCGGACCAGCCCGTACTTGCAGCACCCGGTGTTCAACAACTACCATTCCGAGACGGAAATGATGCGGTACATAAAGGGGCTTGAGAATCGCGACCTTTCTCTTGCGTATTCCATGATTCCGCTTGGATCCTGCACCATGAAGCTCAACGCGGCTACGGAATTGATGCCCGTAAGCTGGCCTGAGTTTGCGCATCTCCATCCATTTGCTCCTGTCGACCAGGCTGAAGGATATCAACAAATCTTCTCGGAGCTGGAGAAAGATCTTTGCGCGATGACGGGATTTGCTGCAGCGTCGCTTCAACCAAATTCAGGCGCGCAGGGTGAATTCGCGGGCTTGATGGTCATCAGGGCGTATCATCACGACCGGGGCCATGGTCATCGGAATGTTGCTCTGATACCGTCGTCGGCACACGGGACGAATCCCGCAAGCGCAGTCATGGCGGGGTTCAAAGTTGTTGTGGTCAACTGCGACGCTCAGGGAAACATTGATCTCGACGATCTTCGTGCGAAAGCTGGTGCACACAAGGATTCTCTTGCGACATTGATGGTGACCTACCCTTCGACGCATGGCGTTTTCGAGGAGCGAATCAAGGGAATCTGTGAAATCGTTCATCAGAACGGCGGACAAGTTTACATGGACGGCGCAAATCTCAACGCGCAGGTCGGGCTCACAAGTCCCGGAGTGATTGGCGCGGACGTGTGCCATATCAATCTCCACAAGACATTCGGTATTCCCCATGGCGGCGGCGGACCGGGAATGGGACCTATTTGCGTTGCACCTCATCTGGCTGCGTACCTGCCGGGCCATCCGGTGGTGAAGGTCGGAGGCTCCAAGCCCATCCATGCGGTCTCATCGGCACCGTGGGGAAGTCCCAGCATTCTTCTGATTTCCTATGCTTACATCAAGATGCTTGGCCCGAAGGGTGTAACGGATGCGACGAAGTATGCGATCCTCAATGCAAATTACCTGAAGGCCCGCCTGCAAAACCACTTTCCGGTTCTCTACCAGGGAACGAACGGACGGGTTGGTCATGAGTTCATACTGAATATGAAAGAATTCAAGGAACAGGCAGGCATCGAGGTCGAGGATATCGCAAAGAGGTTAATGGACTATGGATTCCACGCTCCAACAGTCTACTTCCCGGTCCACGACACATTGATGATCGAACCCACGGAGAGTGAGTCAAAGGCAGAACTCGATCGCTTTGCAGATGCGCTCATTTCGATAAGGAAAGAAATCCAGGAAGTTGTCGATGGCAAAGCTGATCGCTTTGACAACGTTCTGAAGAACGCGCCGCACACGGCGGAATCGGTCGTCGCCGACCAATGGACTCACGCCTACGCGAGGACGAAGGCAGCGTACCCGCTTCCATATCTGGTTGGTCGAAAGTTCTGGCCGGCTGTGGGCCGCATCAACAATACGTATGGTGACCGAAACGTCGTTTGTTCATGCCCGCCGATCGCGGAGTTTGTTGAGGCCGTAGCGTAAGTCAATTCGGGATGGTGCGATGCCAATTGATGATGATCGGATAATCGGAGATATCCTCCGCAAGGCGAAAACGATTGCCGTCGTGGGGGCATCTCCCAAGCCGTGGCGTGATAGTGGAAGCATAGCCCGGTTTCTTGCCGGAAGAGGGTACGTCGTCCTTCCGGTGAACCCGGCATATCTGGACATCCTTGGCATGAAGTGCTATCCGGATCTTGCAACAGGTGGTTCGAAGATTGATATCGTCAATGTCTTTCGCAAGCCTGAAGAAGTGCTTCCCATCATCGACGAGGCTATTGCGATCGGTGCATCGACAGTCTGGATGCAACTGGGTGTGATCAATGCCGAAGCGGCGAAGCGCGCTGAGGATGCCGGGCTGAATGTCATCATGGACAAATGCATCGCGGTGGAACATCGGCGATTGATCAGGTGAGTCGTGTTTGAGAACGATGACCCCTTCCATGTCGTCGGGAGGGGTTTTTCGCGTACAGGGGTGTGCAAAGGAGATGAATCGAGCGTGAGGATGAGGAGCGTGGCGAACTGCGCGGTCTGCTTCTGGATGTCGCTTGCACTGGGACTCTGCTCCAGCCTGTACGCCCGCGTGTTGCCGGATTCTCTGGTTGTGTCGAAGATCGTTGTGGTGGGCAACGAGACCACAAGGGATTACGTCATCCTGCGGGAGATGAGCCTTAAGGTTGGCGCTCCCCTCGATTCTCTGGCTATGGATCTCGACAGGAAACATATCTACAGTCTCCAGCTGTTCAACAAGGTCGATCTCGACTATACCGTCGAGGGAAATCAAGCGACGGTGTTTGTTCGTGTCTCGGAGCGCTGGTATGTCTTCCCCATTCCGATCTTTGGATTCAAGTACCGTGATCTGAAGAAACCATTCTACGGTGCCGCCTTGATACATCAGAACTTCCGGGGTCGCAACGAGAAAATCATGGCATCGGCCGTCTTTGGTTATGACGGCTGGTTCAACCTCGCGTATCAAAATCCCAAATTGACATCTGACGATGACATCTTTCTCCGGAGCCATGTCGGGTTCAGTCACGTCAGGAATCAAAACACCTCAGCGGGAGAATACGATCAGAGAGTTTCCGCCGGAAGCGTGACCGTTGGAAAGCGATACGGCCTCTACAAGATGTTGCTGGGATTTGCGGGATATGATCAATGGGAGGTCTCCGACCCGCAGCCGGGGTGGACAGTCGCTCCCTCTGGCAAAGACCATTTTATTACGCTGGGTGCTATGATCCTGTACGACAAGCGCGATATACGCGAGTATGCAACGGCGGGTGAATATATTGCGATCACAGCAGCGAAGTACGGCCTTGGAGAATCCGAGGTGAATCTCTTCAGGTACGGGATTGACGTACGTGACTATGAACCTCTGGGAAACGACG
>QYQB01000079.1 GCA_007280275.1 bacterium
GCTATTTCATTCGTGCAGGCAAGGTTCAGTTGAATGCGGTTGCGCTCAACGAGTTTCCATTCACGGATCGTTGGTACATCGAGCGGGTAATACAGTGTTGCATACGATGTGGGGGAGAAGGAAGATTCCCACTCGCGCGTGAAGAAGACGTAGAGATTAACTACCAGCAGCAGGCAGAACAGGAACGCGGATCCGCGAAGGAACCATTGCCGTCGTGTCATGTGTGTGACCTTTCCAGGGAGCGATCTTGGATGAAGGATATCCTAAAATCAAAACATAACCGTAAAGTGGGCAAAGAAACGCCAAGAAGAACGAAAAAGCTCAAATCCTACTTTGCGCTGCTTGGCGGTTAGATTTCAACCGCGTGAGTATTCTTTTGAAGGGCCCTCCTAAACTTACCGAACAAGAGCAGACATATCAAGGGGAATCAAAAGGGGGGGAAACAGTTATTTCCTTTTGATGAGCCGGGTTTGTGAGTTTTTCAGAACGGAGGCGGGGCGTTGCGTGAGGGGCCGTCTTCCTCTCCGTCGGGCACAATCGTGACTACAGCTTCGGTGCAGCGGTCAGAGTCTCCGGAAAGCCAACGAAGCGTTCCAGAATTCTCACGACAGCCAGCACAGATAATCCGAGCATGAATACTATGAACATCCATATCGGACCGGGTCCGATGATGCTCTGCAATGCGTAGAAGTCGCCCCTGTCGCCGGTGAGAAAGCCAACGGACTCGCACACGAAGTCAAAGGCAGGTCTGAGACATAAGAGCATGAAAACAAGTCCGACCACGAATGGACTCCTGGAGAACGTTCGCTGTAAAACAACTATGCCCGTGACAAGACAGGCGACATCCAGGATGTACGGAGCGGTTGTCGTGAAGAGTTGCTGCCAACTTTGAGTGATTCCCTCCGACGTGATCCATGCACGTCCAAACTCGCCGCGCCAAAAGCTCGGTATGAGCTTGATGGAGGTGACCTTTCCGCCGATCAGAAGTGTCGCCGCCACATGGCTCAATTCGTGTATCGGCGAATAGACCGGATACCACGCAACAGGTATGCTCACCATACACGGTATGATGCTGCGTTGTGGCCAGGAGCTCCTAAGGTAGAGGAAAAGGAGGGGGGTGACAATTGTCAGACATATCTCAAGTGTACTTAACAAATAGTAGTTCATGCGACTGTTTTCTGCTTTGTCCTGCATAGAAGGCGGATGTCCGGCACCCGCCTCGACACCCTTCGACTTCGCTCAGGGTGACGATCTCTCTCTTGGTTGCTCCCTTGTCCGATTGCCTACTCTTTGATCTTTGTCATGAAACTTGTCGCCCCTGCTTTCAGATCTCTCTTCGTGCCATCAGGCAGAACAGCCACCGCCTCAATCCCCTTCGGAATCGCCACGTTCATTGAGAACAAACCGTTCACTTGTTTCCAATCCACCTTTATCATACCCGACGGAGAATCGAACGAGGCCGCAACACTGTCAAGCGATCCGGGCGTCGGAGCGATCAACAACTTCTTCCATCCAACGCTGCCGGGTTGCTGGCGTATGCCGGCCAGATACGCGTAGTGCCACTCCATCAAGTGCCCCAGCATAAAATGGTTCATGCTGTTTCCCGTGCCCGGCCGCGCATCCCAGCTCTCGGGAAGCGACGTGAAGCCCTGGTTTACCATATATCCGTAGCTGCCACGGTTCACTCTGCTATAGACACGATGCAAAACATCGCTCCGGTTCCCATCGGCCAGCGCCCGAATGAAGAACACCTGCAGCACCTCGCCAACTGTCTGCTGGTAATCCCGCTTTGCAAGGTCATCCACGATCGCCTGCAGCACTGCCGGGCGATCGGCAGTGGGCACGAGACCGACACAAAGCGCCACACTGTGTCCGGCTTGGCAGGAACCGTTATTCTTGAACGTTTTTGTTGCGGAGTCGTAGAATCGTTTCTGAAAACCCTGCTTGATCTGCTCGAAGAGCATTTGGTACCTGACGGCCTCCATGTTCTTGCCCAACACCGAAGCCGCTTGGGCTAGGGTCTTTGCACCCAAAGCCCAGATTGCCGTCGCGCTCAACTCGTTTGGCGTCCACTGCGATGGACCGTCTCCCTTCCCATGTCCGTAATCGTACCAGTCGCCTAAATTGCTGTTGATGATCCCATCCTTGGCCGTCGATGACAGGTAATCGACGAACTTGCCCATGCTTTCGAAATTCGACTTGAGCACGCTTGTGTTGCCATACCATTCATACAGATGCCACGGCACGAGCACGGAGGAAATTCCCCATTCGGGAGCCTCGTTCCAGTATCCGTGCGGAGGAATGGCGACGAGGTAATTCGGACAGTTGGTCGGGACATGCCCGTCGGGGAGCTGAGTGTCCTTGAGGTCGCGCGCGATCTTTGTAAACCAGTTCTCGACATTGAACCGGTAGCTCATTGCACGAGCCATGTGCCAGTTCTCTTCCTGCCAGCCATTCTTCTCGCGGTGCGGACAATCGGTCGCAACGTAGCTCATGTTCGAGCGTATCGACCAGTCGATCATGTGCTCTGCCCGGTTTTGCAGTGCACTCGAGCTTGTAAATGTCCCGACGAGCGGATTAGCAGTGCGGACATGAACCAACTCCATCTTCTTTATGATAGGGAGTTTCTGTGGATTTAGAAAACCTTCGGGCACGGCTCCCGTCACGCCCACATATTGACACCCGACGTAACAGAAGAGGACCTGGTGCGACTCGCTCTTGCCGCCACCGGTGGTGTAGTCATGCCATATGTCTTTGCCTGTTCCCCACGTGTACGTGAATTTCACGTGGCCGGTGGAATCCATATACTCACACGGTTTGAAGCGAACGGTTTTCCCTGCGACTCCCGACACCGTGAAGCGCAGGAGTGCAGAGGTGTTTTGCGGAAAGACGTATGTGTATTCACCAGGCATTGGCGACATCACTTTGACCGGCTTGAACACTTCGAACGCCTGCATTGCCGGGCCGGTGTATTTTTCCAGTGAAGCTGCTGGAGCTTGAACACTTGTTACGGGTTTCCACGAACCATCTTTGAATCCCGATGTATTCCAGCCGGCCGGATCATGTCGGGCATCGTAATCTTCGCCCGCGTAAATGTGCGAGAATGTGAGCGGACCGCTCTGCCACTTCCATGAATCATCGGTTGTGACGATCTGTTCGGCGCCCTCCTTTAGCTTAATATCTGCTTCGAGCCAGAGAAGATACGGATATCCCGATGCGAAGTCTGGCATGGCATCGGTCTTGACATAGCGCCCCGTATCGTTTGCGGCAGTGACATGCCAGAATGAATTTCCGAGCATCACACCCCAGACGTTTTCTCCATTCCGGAGCAGCTTGCTGATGTCGAATTCCTGCCAGTAGATGGTCTTGTTGTACTGCGACCAGGGCTGGTTGATCAGAGACGTGCCGACGCGCTTGCCGTTGAGAAACAGCTCATAGTGTCCGAGTCCGACGATGCGCACCGTGGCCGTCTTGACCGGCCCGTTCACATTGAATGTTGATCGAAGGATGGGGCAGGGGGTTTTCTCGTTCGTTGCTCCGGCAGGGTAGGGGGAGATCCAGCGCGCGGCAGGCGAAATCGAAGGTTGAGCCGATGAAGAGCATGGAATGATGGAATAGTGGATGAGGCAGAAGATCAGTGCGATGCAGTAAGAGTATCGCATGGGGGTTTGGTCCTCGTTGATTGGCCACGGATCACACGGAAAATTCACGGATCTACACAGATAACGATCCGTGGAAATCCATACCATCAGTGTAATCCGTGGTTAATTCTTTTTCATAGAATGTGCGGGAGCAATTCTGGAAATGAATCTATGATGAAATCGGGCTCGAGCCGCAGGATCTGTTCTCTGGAGAGCGAGCCGTACGTTACACCGCAGGTTGCAACGCCGGCGTGCTTGCCGGCGTGGATGTCGTTGTCCGTATCGCCAACCATGAGAGTATCTGTCCGTTCCCACGATTGGTCTTCGAGTATCTTGTTGATGATGAACGGGTCCGGCTTGAATGGTATGTTGTCGCTTCCCTGGATCTGGTCAAAATAGCTGTCAATGCCGAAATGTGTCAGGACGCGTCGTGTGCCGGGAGTGAGCTTCGTGGTGGCTGTCGCAAGCCGAATCCCTTTTGCACGCAGCACATCGAGCGTTTCCCTGACGTGAGGGAACAGCGTCGTGGTTTCCAATGCCCGTGGCGGATAGTACGTCTTGTACAACTCAGCGGCCTCTGCAATCCGATGATGCAGGCTCGGAGGGAGAAGCTTCGCAAAAGTCTCCGTCAGGGGCTTGCCGATGAGCGGATAGATGTCCTCGAGCTGATACGAATCGACGCCGAGCTGGTGAAGCACCAAAATCTGTGCACCGGCGATGTCGCGCTTGGAGTCGACGAGCGTTCCGTCGAGATCGAAAATGATGTTGGTGAAAACATGCCGCATTGGTAATACTAGCTGCGAGGGGGTAAAAAGTGAATAGTGAACATTTGTCTATTGGCTATCAGCTCCCGGTGCCACCCAACTTGAAACTTTGTACTCAGAACTCAAAACTATTTCTTGACGGTTTCCGGTATCGCCGCTCCATCTTTTCTTGGATCCGATCCTCCGAAGTTTACTCCCGTCGAGAAGTTCCTCATCACCGCTTGTCCGCCTCCCATCACCGGGGAGAAATCTCCGCGCACTTCGAGTTTGTGTCCCATCGATTCGAGCTGGGCGCGTACGGAAGGAGGGACGCGGGCTTCGATCTGAAGATCACATCCCTCGAAGGTCGTTTTCCTGAATCGTGCTGCTTCGAGCGCCGACTGTATGTTCATTCCAAAATCAACCACATTCGCGACAAACTGCGCGTGTGCTTGTGCCTGATTCCATCCCCCCATTATTCCAAAAGCGATTTTCACGTCCCCCTTTTCCATGAACGCCGGGATGATCGTGTGGAGCGGCCGCTTGTGTCCGGCAAGTGCATTCGGGTGCTGCGGATCCAGAGTGAAGAGTGCACCGCGATTCTGCAGAGCGAAGCCGGCTCCTTCCGGGGCCAATCCGGATCCGAAGTTCTCGTAGTTGCTCTGAATGAGAGAGACCATGTTTCCATCTTTGTCGACAACTGAGAGGTAGATCGTGTCGTCGCCCGGCGCTGGGGGGTTCCCCGCTCCAACGCTGCAATTCGCTTTTGCAGTATCGATGAGCTTCGAGCGGTTGAGAGCGTACTTCTTGTCCAGCATCGCCCGCACAGGGGTTTTGGCGAAACGCTGGTCGGCAACGTAGCGCAGCATGTCTGCATATGCGAGTTTCTTGGCTTCGATCATCGCGTGGAGTGCTGCTGCCGAGTTGTGTTTGTAGCCGGCGAGAGGAAAGCCTTCCATGATGTTCAACATCATCAGTGCAGCGATTCCCTGACCGCTGGGTGGAATCTCGTACACCGTCCATCCGCGGTAGGTCGTGGAAATTGGTTCAACCCACTCGCTGGAAAACGTCGCAAGGTCATCTGCTGTGAGCGTACCTCCGTGCTGCCGTGAGCATTCGAGGATGAGTTTTGCGATGTCTCCCTTGTAGAAAGCGTCAGGTCCCTGAGAAACTATTGCCTTCAGACTTCGGGCCAGATTCGGGTTCCGGAACACCTCGCCGAGCCGCGGAGTGTGTTCTTCGATTAAAAATGTCTGTGCGGCAGCCGATTCGCCTTTCAGGAGTTTCTCTTCTCCTGACCATAAAGCTGAGACCTGCTCGGCAACCGGGAACCCTTCCTCGGCATACTGGATTGTGGGGGCAAGGAGTTTCTGGAGCGGGAGCTTTCCGAACCGCTGCTGCAGTTTCGCCCAGCCATCGACAGCACCGGGGACCGTTACGGAATGAATTCCCCGATAGGGCATCGTTTTCAAGCCCTTATTGCGCGGAAATTCAATCGTCAGAGCCGCAGGCGACCAGCCGCTTGCGTTGAGCCCATAGAGCTTGCCTGACTTTGCATCATAGACGATCGCGAACAGGTCGCCGCCGATACCGTTGCTCATCGGTGCAACGAGTCCCATCATCGCGTTCGTAGCGATGGCGGCATCGACCGCGTTGCCTCCGTCTGCGAGAATTGTGGCGCCCACTTGTGCCGCTAAGGGGCTTTCAGCTGCGACGATGCCATACCGTGTGACAACCATGGATCGGGCTTGCGACCGGTCTTGCGCAAGAGCTTCACCAAGAATTGTAGTCATGACCATCACAGAAAGAATGAGTTTTGTTGTCATGTCAGCGTCGTTTCCATTTTGTTTCCTGCCTACCGCCTACCCTTCGAGTCGCGAAAAACGCTCGCTCGGGGTATACTGCCTACTGCTTACTCCATACTCCATACTCCATACTTTCTACTTCTTACTCGCCTCATCTTTATACACTTTTCCATCCTTCATCACGAACCCGACTTTCTCCAGAGCGCTGATATTCTTCAGCGGATCCGCTTTCAAGGCAACGATGTCTGCAAATGCGCCGGGAGAGATCTCGCCGATCTTGCCTTTCATGTCGAGCAATTCTGCTGCAACGGTCGTGGCCGCCTTGATCGCCTGCATCGGCGTCATTCCCCATTTCACCATATAGGAGAACTCCTTCGCCTCGTTCTCGGTCCAATCGAAGCCGCCAGCGTCTGTGCCGAAGGCAATTTTTACACCGGCTTTGAGTGCCTTGTTAAAGGTCGCCGGGAGCACCTCGCTGAAAACCTTGTTGATCGAGCTGCCCGCAGCCGCTCGTCCTTCTGCGACCCACACGTTCACGTAGATTGTTGGACACCAGTAGGTTCCTTTCTCAACCATCAGCCTGATGCATTCGTCGTCGATCCCGAACCCATGTTCCACAGAAGCAGCTCCTGCCCTGATAGCAGGGATGATGCCGTCACGTGTCACGGCATGCGCGGACATCTTCTTGCGGTGCATTGCAGTCTCGTCGCCGAGCGCGTTGAGTTCCTCGGGAGTGAAATTCTGCAGACTGCGGAACGATCCGTCGGGCAGCTGGTAGTAGCTTCGATCGACATAGATCTTGACCCAGTCGGCGCCATAGGAGATCTCTTCACGAACTGCACGCCGTGCTTCATTCGCGCCCGTGATCTCGATGAGTCCCTTTGGTAGTTTCAATTCCCATGCGTACTCTTTGTTTGAGAGCAGGTAATGGCCCGTTGAGTTGATCGCACGTCCTGAAACAAAGAGCCGAGGGCCCTCAATGATTCCGTTGTTGATCGCCTTCTTCAAATCGACATCAGCGTACATACTTCCCTCTGTACCCATGTCACGCAGAGTCGTGAATCCGTTGAGAAGAGCGGTCTTGCACGAGAGGGAGCCACGCAGGGTCCTGTACGGTATGGACTCTTTAAGAATCTGAACTGCATAGTCCTCGGCGGTAATATCTCCCTGGAGGAGGACGTGCGTGTGCGCGTCGATGAGTCCCGGCAGTACGGTCGCGTTCGAGAGGTCTATGATCTTCGCGTTTCCAGGGATGGCGAGGTTCTTACCGACTTCCTTGATCCTGTTCCCCTCAATGAGGATGACAGCGTTCTCGATGGCCGTGTCGGATCTTCCATCGATGAGCTTTCCGCACTTGATGGCGGTCACCGGTCCTTGCGCGAATCCAACGTGGGCGACAGCAAGCAAAACAAGAAGAATGGTGAGAGCTTTCATGCGACCTCCTTCGGAATATGATGTTACGATTGAGACTATCTACGCTTGAAGTACCAGATCGCTCCGAGTACGGTAACAACGAGCACGGCCGCGATCGTCATAGGAATACGATAGTCTGTCTGCAAAACCACAGACCATGACTCACCGAGATAGTAACCAACGGTGAGAAAAGTCAGAGACCAGAGAAGACCTCCAGTATAGGCAAAAAGCGCGAAGAGAGGATACCTCAGTTGAGACGCGCCAGCCACGACCGCCGTGAAATGCCGAACACCGGGAATGAAGTATCCAATCATCAGTGTCCATTTTCCGATGTGACTGAACCAGCCGTTGATTGCGTTCAACCGCTCTTCCGTCAGGCGGAATCGCGGACCATATCTGTGGATGAGGCGGTAGCCACCTGTCCGACCAATCACATAACTGAGTGAAATTCCTGTAAGACTCCCCAATACTGCGACGGAATATGTAGGAAGAAACTGGAATCGCCCCGTAAAAATGAAGTATCCTGACAGCGTCAGAAGCGACTCGTCCGGTATTGGCAGACCGATGATGCCGAACACCAGCGAGAGGTATAAGCCCGCGTATCCGTAGAGGTCAATCCAATGCTGAATTGTCTCGATCGGTATATGCATGCGTCTAACGGCTTTGCAGTGCTTGTTCAAGATCGGTAGCGAGCGAGCCTATCAACACTGCCTCGCCTCGTAGCGTTGCAGCGGCACGGAAAATTTCAGCTTCAGCCTCTTTCCATCGCTTCTGCTCGATTGCTTCCCGGACGCCGGGAATGGTCTTGACGCCATAACCGGTGTAGAATCCCGGGGCATAGATCAGGTTCTTGAACCACGGACGTCCGGGCAGTCCTTCGCTGCTTGTGAGAAGTCGATCGGAGCGAATCAACTTCTGGTTAATTTCGGCGAGAAGGGAGGCCGGAACAGCGGCCGGCTTCTGACCGAACTTCTTCACCGCTTTTGAATATCGTCCCGCGCTTGCTGTGAGGGCGTCGATGGCATTGTCAAGCGGTGCAAAATTCAGGTTGGGAGGAATTTCTTCAGCTTTCGGTGCGACGAGAGGTTGCTTCGGGTCGGATGTTGCCGCGAAGACGCC
>QYQB01000016.1 GCA_007280275.1 bacterium
ATCTTTTCTATGATGGAAAGAGTGACAATGCAACAGAGGCCGACGTCATCCCCGAGCTTCTGAATTGGCTGGAGGAGGCCCTCAAGCACAATAAGAAAGAACACACTATCGTGTTCGGCCACAAGCCGATCGTTTCGGTCCTTGATATGGACAACGGGACTCAGCGTCATGTCGGAGAAGTGCTTGACAAATTCCCGGACAACTCGTTGAAATTTCAGCAGCTTCTCCTAAAGCATCACGTGACGGCATATGTCAGCGGACATACTCACGCCGCATCGTACGCGAGCATCAATGGACTTTGGCTTCTGAACGATGGTCACATCTACGGATATGAAGACACGTACACTCCCGAAATCCTGTTCAAGGCTATCGCACAGGCCATTGAAAAAGGAAAGAAAGCCGGCATCAATCAATCGAAGTCGATAGCGGACTTCCTCGAATCCGACAAGAAGGAACTCAAAAACATCATCTATACTCTGAACCCGATACCGGGGAAAGAAGACAGCGACCTCACGGACGCAGAGACCCTGAAAGCCTTGAATGAGTTCTACACCAAGTATCAGAGTAGTGATGTGACAGCAAAAGAGTATACGGCAACATTCTGGAAGAACTGCGGGTGGAGACCAAGCACATTCATGAGAATAAAGATCAGCGGTGGAACCGGCATCGCCGAATTCTACCGGGATCAGAAGTTCACCGGCGATTATACGCTGCGGCAGACGCTGACGCTGTTCACAAAGTAGAAAAGATACTTCAACAATTGTTTCACCACGCGGACACTCGTTCAGGGTTCGCCAATCAGAAAAGGGAATACACAGTGAGAAAGAAAATCAACGTTGGCCTTATAGGCGCCGGAAGGCTGGGAACCATGTATGCCGATTTCCTCACCACGCGGGTTACAGGTGCAAACCTCGTCGCTGTCGCCGACATCGTCCCCGAACGTGCGACGAAATGCTCGGAAAGATTTGGCATCGACAAGGCATATTTCAGCCACCAGGAAATCAACTCTGACAAGAACCTCGCGGCCGTCATCGTGACAGCGACGACCGCCAATCACAAGGAAATCGTCCTCGATGCGGCTGCGAAAGGCAGGCCGATCTTCTGCGAAAAACCGATGACCCTGGGCCTGAAGGATGCCCGTGAAATGAAGGCGGCGATAGAAAAACACGGCGTGTTCTATCAACAGGGATATATGCGCCGATTCGACAAAGGGCTCGCCGCAGCAAAAAAGAAGATCAACGAAGGCGTCATCGGAACTCCTGTCGTATTTCGCGGCTCCTCGAGAGACCCTTACCTGCCGACGCTGGAATACCTCTACCCGCACAACAGCGGCGGACAGATCTTGGATATGGCTATCCACGACATCGACATCGCCCGCTGGTATATGGGGGAAATTTCATCTGTGTACTCGATCGGCGGGGTGCTGGCGTATCCGGAAGTCAAGGATACAGGTGACACCGACAACGTCATCATGTCCATGAAATTCGAGAGCGGCTGTCTCGGCGAGATCGACATCAGCAGAAACGGGATCTATGGATACGATATCCGGGCAGAAGTTCTGGGGACAAAAGGGACACTCAAGATCGGCTACCTGCGTGAAACACCGATACTGGTTATGACGGCCGAGGGAGTTACGCACGACGTAGTCCCCTACTTCCCCGAACGGTTCTGTGATGCCTACGTCTCGCAGTTGAATGATTTCCTCAACAATCTCCAGAACGACCTGGAGCCGATGATCACGATCCAGGATGGAATCGCCGGATTGCAGGTTGCGGTTGCCGCGACAGCGTCCCTCAAGGAATCCAGGATCGTCAACGTCAAAGATTTCTGATTCACACAATGAACGACATCACATTTCGACAGGAGCTGTCATGAGAACTGTATCACTTTTTGCAGATTGGGACCCGAAGCCTGGATTCATACTCGGGAAGAAGGACATCGACAAGAAACTGACGTACCTCGGCAGCCGCGTGTGGCGAAATCCGAAAGTCAAGATTGTGAACAAGGAAGTCCGAGAGCCGGGACCGACGGAAGTCCTCATCGAGGTCAAAGCCTGCGGCATTTGCGGAAGCGACGTGCACATGTACCAGAAGGACAAAGACGGCTATATCTTCTATCCCGGCCTGACCGCATTCCCTTGCACACTCGGGCATGAGTTCTGCGGGTCCGTCGTCATGGCAGGCGACAAAGCGATCAACAAGAGAACCGGCCGCAAACTCGAAGTCGGCGAAGGGGTCTGCTCGGAAGAAATGATGTGGTGCAGCTACTGCCGGCCGTGTGCCGATGGCTTCCCGAATCATTGCGAAAGCCTGCAGGAAATCGGCTTCTCGATTGACGGAGCGTACGCGAAACACATCGTGGTCGATGCCCGGTACCTGTGGAGCATCGAGGATTTCCGGAAACTGTACGGCGAAGAAAAAATGTGGCAGCTCGGAAGCCTCGTCGAGCCGACGTCGGTAGCCTACACGGCAGTCATTACGCGTGGCGGCGGAATTCAACCCGGTGAAAACGTGGTCATCCTTGGAGCCGGACCGGTGGGAGCAGCAGCGTGCGCCATCCTGCGCAGAGCAGGTGCCAATGCCGTCATTCTTTCAGAGCCGTCAGCGGCAAGAAGGAAAATGGCGTTATCGATCGGAGCAACGCACGTCATCGATCCGAAGACGGACAACGTTGCAGACGCGGTCCTCGATATCACGCACGGACATGGCGCGAAGCTGATACTTGAAGCGACCGGATTGCCAAGCGTTGTCTGGCCCGATGTCGAGCGCATCATCTGGGAAGGAAGAGCGATCAACGCAACGGTTGTCGTGGTAGCCCGCGCAGACGACAGAATTCCGCTGAACGGAGAGGTCCTTCAGGTCCGCCGTGCAAACGTGGTCGGCTCCCAGGGCCATTCCGGTCAGGGCGTGTTCCCGAACGTTATCAGCTGTATCTCATCCGGCATGGATGTCTCGCCGATGATCACGAAGAAAATATCGCTCGACGAAGTGGAACCAAGCCTGGTGAAATTGCAGACCGACCGGGACGACGTCAAGATCACCGTCACGAAATTCGACTAATTTGCACACGAGGAGCAAACAATGGCAAACTGGATCAAAGCAAATCGGGGAGACATCTCCTTTGAAGATACGAGCGTCGGCAGATTGAAGAAGAAGATCTGGGACGCAAGCGACACGGAGATCGATCAGATACTCGCAGGGTATGAGATTCCGACACCGTCGGAGCTGGCAAAGCCGGGGACGTACATACAGACGACCATTCGCAAACACGTCGTGGAGAATCGGAAGAAGAACGACATCCTGTTTATTCCCATCGGCTGCACCGAACTCCATGGCATTCACACCGTCACCGCACTCGATACGTTCATGGTGACACAGCTTCTCGAAGGCGTCCGACGATTCACGGCAAAGAAAGGGGCTCCGGTCAATCTCACCTGGACGCCTCTGAATTTCGGCGGACATCCGCACCACCACGTCGGCATGCCGGGCACGATTCACCTTGAAGACGAAGTGCTGAAGAAGATGTTGATCGATGTCATGGTCGGATTCTGGAACGACGGATTCCGTAAGATCGTCCTGATCAATAATCACGGGCATTCCTGGCTGCTCGAGGCCGCAATTCAGGAACTCCAGAAGACCTGGAATTTGCCCGGCATTTTCAGGACTATTGACTGGCACCGGGCGGTGCGGGAATTCTTCCGGACAAAGGCGCGCGGCGGGGACTGGGATGACGACTTCGTGCACGCTGACGAAGCGGAGACCTCCGTCCTTCTCCTGCTCGCAAAGGAGTATGTCGAGATGTCGTACGCGCAGGAGACAACCGTCACGCCGTATCTCCCCGACGGGCACTTCGACAAAGCAGTCGATCCGTTCGGACGTCCCTCCCGCTGGTCAGAAGGTCAGGGTCACTTCCCCACAGAAATGGGTTCGATTCCGGAAGGCGTTGTTGGCCGTCCAACGATCGGAACAGCTCAGAAAGCGAAAAGAACAATCGCGGCAATCCTTTCGTACCTGACCCTTGTTCATGATGAATTGCTGGAGGCATTCCCGTCAGGCAAGCTGCCGCCGATCGAGAAAACCACCATGCGTACTGAAGAGGAAATGGTGCCATATCTGAAAGAGCCGTTTACTCCAGGATGGCGACCGATCTATGCAATCCGGAAAATGGGACTGTAATCCGATGAAGTTCAGCATCGTTCTCTCGACACAACCGTCATCGTTCTCGGCACTTGCCTATAAGGGCAATCTCGCCGGAAACATCGCAAAGATAAAACAACTCGGCTACGACGGAGTAGAACTCACTGTCAGGGATCCGGGTCAACTCGATTTCGATTTTCTGTCCTCGATCCTCAAAGAACACAACCTGCCCGTTCCCGCTCTCGGGACCGGGCAGGCGTATGGTGAAGAGAAACTTTCATTCACCGATCCAAGGAATGAAATCAGAGAGCGGGCAATCGCCAGGATCAAATCGCAGGCAATGCTCGCGGCCACGCTCAACGCAATCGTAATCATTGGATTGGTACGCGGAAAGCAGGAGGGCAACGTTGGTACTGAAACTGCCGAGCGTTGGCTTATCGACGCGCTGCGTGAGTGCGCTTCGTTAAATGAGGACACAAAATTCGCCATAGAACCGATCAATCGATACGAGACGAACCTCATTAACACTGTCCAATCAGGTCTCGCCTTGCTCGAAAAAGTCGGCATGAAAAACGTCGGCCTCCTCCTCGATACGTTTCATATGAACATCGAAGAAGCATCGATCACGGAGAGCATCCGCGCGGCGAAAGAGTGTCTCTTTCACTTTCACGTTGCAGATTCGAACAGATGGTATCCCGGAGCCGGACACGTCGATTTCAGGGCGGTCCTCGATACGCTGAAGGAAATCGGGTATACCGGTTTCGTCTCTGCCGAGATTCTCCCCTTGCCCGACTCTGATCTGGCGGCAAAGCATGCAATCGAATACCTGCGGACGCTATAGCAGGGCTGTCATCGGTATCCACAGCACCGTATCACACCAGCACATTGCATAACAATCTGTGTCACCGTCGATCGAGAGGATCGGGCGGGGCATCCCCTCCATACAGCGTAAACTTATGGCTGATGACGTTATCCTGAAAATGCAGAACATCCGGAAAGCCTTTCCCGGCGTTCTCGCGCTGGACGACGTCGATTTTGAACTACGGAAAGGTGAGGTTCACATCCTCCTCGGAGAAAACGGGGCCGGGAAATCCACTCTCGTCAAGATTCTCAGCGGTGCTCATCCTCTCACAGGGGGAGAGATCACACTCTTGGGGGCGAAGGTCTCAATAGAATCTCCCAGGCATGCGCAGAAGCTCGGCATTGGAATCATCTATCAGGAACTGAACCTCGTCCCGTCCCTCACTGCAGCAGAGAATATCTTTCTCGGGCAGGAAAAAACAAATTTCCTCGGACTTATTGACACTGCATCGCTCCATGAGAACGCCAGGCTAATCCTGAAAGAACTCGGCCTTCACATCAACTGCGCCGAGCCAATCAAGAACTTCGGAATCGCCCAGCAACAAATGATTGAAGTGGCAAAAGCCCTTTCGCTGAAAGCCCGCATCCTGATCATGGATGAACCGACTTCAGCTCTTTCCGAAACCGAGATCAAACAGTTGTTTGATACGATCCGGAGGTTGAAATCGACAGGTGTGTCGGTCATCTATATCTCTCACAGGATGGAAGAGATCTTCGAGATTGGTGACAGGGTGACAGTCCTTCGCGATGGAAGACACATCGGGACAAGGAGTATTGGTGAGACTTCCAGGGCTGAGCTCGTGAGGATGATGGTCAATCGCGAATTGAAGGAACAGTATCCACGACAACGATCGCAGATCGGCGAAGAGGTTCTGCGTGTGGACAACATCAGTACGAAAGGCGGATTGAAGAACATCAGCTTCTGCCTGCACCGAGGTGAGATACTTGGTATCTCCGGCCTCCTGGGATCTGGCAGAACCGAGCTCGCACGGGCTCTCTTCGGAGTGGACCGGACGACCTCCGGGCAGATCATCGTCAGAGGGAAACTGCAGAAGATCGGCTCTCCCCGTGCGGCGATAAGCCAGAGAATGGGATTTCTGACCGAAGATAGGAAGTCGCAGGGGCTCGTTCTGAACCTGTCTGTGAAGGAAAACATCACCCTCGCAAGTCTCGACTCCTGCTCAAGACTCGGAGTGATCAGTTTCAAACAGGAAGAGGACGTGGCTGGCTCTTATTCGCAGAGCCTTCGCATCAAGACACCGCATTTGAAT
>QYQB01000127.1 GCA_007280275.1 bacterium
ATCGGGCTTGCTTCGTATCGACTCCGCGCATGATCTTTCTTCTCCTGTGTATGAATGTTCACTGAACAATCACTTAGACGTACCACAGAAGACTTTGTTTCGTACAAATTACCATATATCGACTTTTTCCGCAGCCTGCTAGGGATAACTCTAGCATTGTATAATCTTACTTCTTCTTTTGTCAGACCTTGTTTCACCCGTGAGTATTCAATTTCAATTCTTTCCTCATCAAGAGTAGGAGTTGTAATCCACAGAATCTTTCCAGAGAAGGATTTTGGCTTATCTCTGTTCGGAACGATACAATCGACAACATTACCCAACTTCTTCCAACCCCACTCTTTTGGCAACTCCGGTAGTTCGGCCAATTCCTTTTCGGTGAGCGAAGCGATAGGTTTCAGTTTCTTGCCGGTGGTTTTGGCTTGCTCTTCCCGTTCGGTCTTGATTTGGTCAAGAAGTTTTTCGGCTGATGGTAATTGAGGTTGATGGGTTCTCCATTCTTCTGTAAGCTTCCCCTCAAACGCCCACTTGAGCACGGCCTGTCGGTAGACTTTCAGTTGCTGTTGTGCTGTTTTGAGTTGCTCGATGCCGTTGTCCAACTCGCTGAAGAGGGCTTCGATGCTTTCTACGATGCGATCTTGCTCGGGGAGAGGAGGAAATGGAATGTCGGTTTCTCTTAGAACTTCACCCGAAATCGCTCTGAAGGTTGTGCCAGTCCCTTTCTCATCAAGCCTTTTCCCAATTAGTCTCAAAAAGTAAAAGAGAAATTTGTATTGGGGAGAATACCGGACCGCCGCAAGCCCTCGTCCGATACAACATTTTTGATTGGCTATGTTAGTAGCGCCAACGGGTGCACGAACAGAAACTAGAATATCATTTGCCTCTGCAATTCTGTTCGGTTCACTGCACCATTTTTTAACTACGGGATGCAATTCTGTGAACTCAGCTTTGCCTTGAAAAAAAGGCAGGCCTCTCCGCTCAGAATTGTACGTTGCTGAAGGTGGTGATTGACCCATCACTATCTCTGCAACTTCTTCCAGTTTTGGGTTCAACCAGCTACCTGGCAAATTCTCGACGTTCAAAAACTTCTCACTCATCTTACGCTGCCAGCGCCTCGTTCAATTCTTGAATGATGACATCAGTCTGCTCGCCAAAGAGTTGCCACAGCTTCCCAAGTCCACCCTCGGCATTGAAAGGACTAAGATCAAAATCATCCTTCTCAATATGAAACGACGTGGCAACATAGTCTTTAATCATCCGCAGCCATTGCATTTGCTCTTCGTTAAACTTCAGGACTCCGGCTTGCTTCTTGAACGCCCACGCCTGGAAATTCTTGTCCACGGTCTTGTCATACGAGGTGAGCGCAGTATCAATACCGCATACTCGTCGAACCAATGAAACCAGAGCAATTAGCTCATTCTTAGGCGAGCCGTTTACCTGCTCCAGCTGCTCATACGCTTGCCAGACTCGCAACGGAGCGAGAGCGGGCTTGTCAGCTCGTAAGAGCTCCACCAACTGTTTTACCATTGCGTAGGTAAGTTCACGTCTCCGGTACGGCTGGCTGTAGAATGTTTGCAGTGCTGTGATCTCGTTCTTGTGCACCTCAATCCATCCAGTAAAATCCTTCACAAGCCCGGCAGCGTTTTCTTTGGAGTGTTCCTGCCAACCGGCAAACTCCACCCTGTCCTGGTTGATGACATCAATAATTTGCTCATGCGCCTTGCGCACATTCTCGATGAAGTTGTTCAGCTCGCCGGTAAACGTGGTGGCAGCCTGTTCTATGATTTCGGAATGGGCAATAGTGATTACGGATTGAATCTCATCGCGAGAAGCGCCCGCTCTTTGCTTTTCAACTTTCTCCCTGATTTCCTCGAGCGTGTCAGCATTGTACGCGTTCAGCAATTCCTTCACGACCAGAGTAACGGTTTTGCCATGAGCCTTCTCCGTGAACAGGGCGTGCTCCTTTTCGGTAATCTGCTTTCCCAACCGCACCAGTCTGTTTGCCAGAGTTGTAAACAGATCTTCATCCCGAGCGCCCACAGCCACTGCCGCCAGCAAGTCCTTGAACGGCACACCGGGTTTGCGCTCGAGCGGACGGCTATCGGTTTTTAGAGACTTGCTTACGCCAACCGCATCGACAACGACGAAATGATCTTTCGTGTATTGTGCAGAGGGCGTCACCTTCTTGAGATCGTCCAATGAGATGATGCGAGTGCCACGCCCCTTCATTTGCTCAAAGTAATTGCGGCTCTTCACATCACGCATGAACAAAAGACACTCAAGCGGCCGCACATCGGTGCCGGTGGCAATCATGTCCACGGTAACGGCGATGCGGGGGTAATAGTCGTTGCGAAATTGTGCGAGTGTGGATTTGGGGTCATCCGAGTTGTACGTGATCTTCTTGCAGAATTTGTTTTCCTCCGCAAACTCTTCCCGCACCATCTGAATAATGTCATCAGCATGGCTATCAGTTTTGGCGAAGATGAGGGTTTTAGGGACTTCACTCCTGTGCGGGAAGATCTCCGGCAGACGCTCTTTGTACGTGTGGATGATTGCCCTGATCTGGTTCGGGTTCACGACTTCATCATCCAGCTTCTGTGCAGAGTACGCAACATCTTCATCCACCTGCTCCCAACGTTTCTTGCGCGTGAGTTTTTCACGGTAATCGACATACTCGCCTTTCCAGACGACTGCGCCTTTCTTCGTGATGCTTGTTTCAATCAGGTATGTGTTGAACCCAACATTCACGCCGTCAGCAACAGCTTGTTCATGGTTGTACTCGCTCACAATGTTCTGATTGAAGTATCCGAACGTACGATTGTCAGGTGTGGCTGTCAGGCCAACGAGAAAAGCATCAAAGTAATCCAGCACCTGCTTCCACAGATTATAGATGCTGCGGTGGCATTCGTCGATCACAACAAAGTCGAAGAACTCGATGGGAAGTTTTGCATTGTAGACTACCGGCATTGGGGCTGTAGGCTGCCATTTCTTTTCCGCCGGATTTACCTCTTCGGCAGACTCTTCAAGCTCCTTGTCTTGTAGAATGGAATACAATCTCTGAATCGTGCTGATGCAGACTTGAGAATCGGTTGCAACGTAACTCGATTTGAGTCGTTGCACATTGTACAGCTCGGTAAACATGCGATTGTCATCGCTCGGCCTGTAGGCCATAAACTCTTGCTCGGCCTGCTCGCCGAGGTTCTTCGTGTCCACGAGAAACAGAATGCGCTTTGCTCCTGCGAACTTAAGAAGCCTGTAGATGAACGTAATCGCTGTGTAGGTTTTCCCTGAGCCTGTTGCCATTTGAAGCAATGCTCTCGGCCTGTTTTCCTTGAACGACACGTCAAGATTGTTACTTGCTTTGATTTGGCACTCGTGCAAACCTTGAGTAAGCAGCGGAGGCAAATCAAGCAAATTGCCGCGGAGGGACTTCGGTTGCTTCAACCAGTCACGAAATGTCTCAGGCTTGTGGAAAGTGAACTCCGGTCGTGAGCGTGGCTTTGGATCACGATAGTCTGTGAAGCGGGTCAGTTCCCCTGTGCTTTCGTAGACAAATGGAAGCGGTTCGTTCCTGAGGTACTTGAGTTTACTTCTGGCATATTCAGACGACTGGTCTTCATGGGATGTGAGCTTTACTCCTTCTTCCTCGCGTTTCGCTTCGACAACTCCAACAGGCTTCTTATCAACAAAGAGGATATAGTCGGCAGGTCCAACGTCTGTCATGTACTCCCGAACAGCAACGCCAATCTTTGCGGCAAGATTAATCTGATCCTTGCTTTGAACAGCCCAGCCACAAGCTACCAGCTGTTTGTCGATCTTGTCTCGGGCTATCTGCTCTGGAGTTTGGTTCATTTAGATTTTGGTAGAATGGAACAGGTAAACACCCCCCCTTCAACACTATCCAATCTTTACCTCATCAGATTCCGTCTCCTCCCCATCAAACAAGAACGCGTTCAGGTATCCGACAATCTCCGCTGCTTCATCCTCACCTTCATTCTCGGGGATGTTTGTGCTTCCTTCGCAGGTCATGACAGAAACGTTGACCATCTCTGAATTGAACACCGTCGTTAAGCCGCAACACATGGTCACGTTTTCAGCAACTTCAACAGCGGCTTGTTCGCATAGAGGTGGTACTTGCCCACGTAACTCTCTTTGAGCACGTTCCCTTTTGCAAGCTCCACAAGGTAGCGACTGGCCGTTCGATAATTCACATCCAATTTCTTGCCGAGATTCACCGGTGTGATGATAGGGAGAGCGAACATGGCTTCAACTAATTCAGCGGAGTAGATTTTCCTGTGTTTCTCCTTGAGGTGTTTCCGTGTTTTCTCCAGCAGCTCCATGACTTTCAAGAGTGTGATTTTGGTCTCCCTTGCCTGCTGGTGAAATCCCTTGAGCATATAGAAAATGAAGTCGTGCCAGCCTTCATCCGTCCTGACTGCCTGGAGCAGCCTGTAGTACTCGTTGCGGTTCTTGTTGATGTACCCGCTCACGTAGAGGATCGGAAGAGACAAGAGCTCCAGCTGGATCAATTGCAAGACCATCAGGATTCTACCGGTTCTACCATTGCCGTCACCGAACGGATGGATAGCCTCGAATTGGCAGTGTGCTATCGCCGCTTTGACCAGAGGGTCAATGCCGTCATCATCCTTGTTGACGAACTGCTCCCAGTTGTTGAGCAGTTGAGGCAACTCATTCGCTGGTGGAGGAGTGTAGATCACTGCGCCCGTTGCGCTGTTCGCGATTCGGTTTTGTGTCTTGCGGTAATCCGGACTCTGATCGGGCATCAGTTTTTTATGAATGCCGAGAATCAATCTCGTCGAGATCGGAATCTTCTTCAGATTCTCGAACCCCCACATAATCGCATCCCTGTACCGAAGTACCTCCTTGTCGGGTTTCTTCTGCTCAGCTTCCGGGAAAAGTTGCGCCTGCAGAGCCTCCTCCATCGTCGTGTTGATGTTCTCGATGTTGGAACTTGCCACCGACTCCTTGATGACAGCAGGAGACAATAGCAGCAGGGGATTTGGGAGCGAGTACGAATAGCCGTTCAACTCGCCGAGCTCCGTGCGTGTCTTCAGCATGACATCCACGAACTGCTCGTGCTTGAAGTTGAGCGCAGGTGGGAGCAACGGCAGGTCATACGGTCGATTCGGATCGAATTTCATGTGCCTCTGGCGGATGGCTGGTAGGTTGTATGTAACAAAGATAACAAAAAACGGACATATCGCAAGGGATATGTTCATTCCGGTTACATATGAGGAAAGGTCTTTTTTTGGGGGGCACTCCACCTCAGGCGCCTCACCCTCCGTGTCCTCCCCGCTAAAAAAGAACGCGTTCAGGTATCCGACAATCTCAGCTGCTTCATCCTCACCTTCGTTCTCGAGGATGTTTGTGCTTTCTTCGCCGGTCCTGACAAAGACAAGATGAACCACAAAGGCACGAAGGCCTGGAAGCTCTCAGCAGAAAAGATGTAAGAGATCTCTTCTTTGTGCCTTCGTGGTTTGCTTTTCTTTAACCCTGGGCGCCAAATGATGCCAATCTTTGCGTGAAAATCAATTAGTACAATTCACGAGTTTACCAGGCGGGATGAGCCCGGATTGGTCAATGACATCAACACGCTTCACGGCCCCGCCGCTTTGCCTGCAACCGACCGTACCAGGGATTCGAGAGATGCACCGGCAACGGATGAATCAGCAGCCAACCAGAAGACTCTGTCTCGGTAGAGGAAGAAATAGTGAATCTGTCCGAGCCCTTCACACCGTCCGATCATCAGTTGACCATGCTTGAGCTCTTTGTACTGACCGAACACCCGATTGCCCTTGCTGATCAAGCGCGTCATCCGTTTCGCAGCCTCGGCGGCCTTGGACCTTAATTCGTAGATTGAGACGTAGAGTGTCGCTTGTTCTTTCCCCCCGCCATACTCGCCCCTCACAGAGTTCTTCGGCGTAACGTCTTTCTCGTGCAACCGATTGATGAAGGCCCGGGCTTCGTTTCCCTGCAACGTTTTCGTGAGCTTCAGCGTGCCAAGCTCGGAGGGTAGATCACCCGACTGACCCAGAGCATAGAAAACAAGAAACGGAAGAAGAACCCCAAGTCGAAAGAGTGGAACTTTCATGTTCATGGCAAGAATACGAGGTATTCAATCAAGTTGGCCGCTCGTTGGGAAAGGGCTAAAGCCCCTGAAGATTCGGTCGGAAAGCCTTTTTGCTCTTGGCCACGCTGTCAGGAGTTTGCTCCTGACAGAAAATAAGCCCGCAATAGTGTCAGGACAAAAGTCCTGACACCGCGACGTGGGGTTTTTCTATTCCTTTTGATCGTCCGGTGGATTCAATTCATCGAGGCTGCCATCGATTTCTTCTATGAGTTTGAGCGTTTCCAGCGCCTCTTTCTCATCCATCTTGCTGATAGCGAAGCCCACGTGCACAATAACATAATCGCCGAGCGCCACATCCGGTGTCCATTCCAGACACACCCTTTTCTGGATTCCACCGAAGCTCACGACTCCCATCGTGGGTTGCACACTGGTATCAAAACTCAGAACTTTGCCGGGAATTGCGAGACACATACACTCCTCCGTCAGATATCTTTTATCAGTTAAAGAAGCCCGGACGAAAACCCATACTTGCCACAAAGGCCCAAAGGCACGAAGAAAAAGAAGAGAACAAGAATGAAGTCTTCAAAGATCTTCTTCGTGTCTTCGTGTATTTGTGGCGACACTTTTCGACTGGCTCTCTGGATCAGTTTTGGAGATAGCCACGCCTGATTCGATCACGATCGTATCACCGATCTTTGCGTCCGTCAGGAAGGTTAACGGGACCCTGAGAAAGGCACCCCGAACGTTCACCTTCCCTATCGTCATCCCTTCGTGCACGTAAATCTCTTCGATTTGTCCCGAGACAAGATTCATTGTGCTCCCTCCTTCACAAGTTCATTTCCCACACGGTGTTGTCCCGTGTTGATGATTCGGGCCGCGTAGATTTGCCCCAGAGAAATACCTCCGTCGTTCGGCGGTACCCGCTGATGCCAGTAAGGCTGAAATCCCAAAGCACGCAGGCGGTTAACAGCACGCTCGGTGAGATACCTGTTTTGAAAACACCCGCCTGTGAGAACGATACGCTTGAGACCCGCTTCACGCACGACGTCCAGAATGGCTTCGACAAGTGCATTGTGGAATTTTTTTGAAATAAGGGATGTGACCACGCACCTTCGGGAATCTGCCCACACATCTTTGATCATCTGGGACCAATCGACAACATACAACGGACGCGTTGCAGGACCCTGACCCGCATTCTGCTCCCCGGGTCCCTCGTCAAGAGATCTCCGGACCGCGCATCGATACGTTTGCTCTGAAGCTTCTCCGGTCAGTGCGAACTCGAGCTCCATCGCTGCCTGCCCCTCAAAGCTATTGCGGTGGCGGAGCCCCATAATTGACGCAATCCCGTCAAAAAGCCTGCCCGCACTCGAGGTCAAGGGAGCGTGAACTCCATTCTTCAGCATCTGGAGAACTATGCTCAATTCTGCGACCGAGAACTCGGACATGGGAGCCAGATCCCTTTCTCGGAGCACATCTTCTCCGAACACCTCATACAGAAGACCTACCGCCGTCCTGCGAGGCTCCTTGATGGCCTTTTCTCCACCCGGGAGCCGGAATGCTTTGAAGGTGGCGAATCGCTCAAATCCTGCCCCCTTTGTGATCAGGAACTCGCCACCCCAGACAGTTCCATCAGTCCCGTATCCCGTTCCATCCCACGAAATCCCGAGTACTTCGCCTTCAATTTGGTTTTCTGCCATGCACGACAACACGTGTGCATGATGGTGCTGGACTTCAAGCACATCCTGACCAGTACGGCGGGCCTCCTTCGAGGAGAAGTAATCTGGATGCATGTCACAAACCACCACCGTTGGCTTCACATCAAACATGCTCTGCAGATCGGAATTCACTTTCCGAAATGCTTCCAGTGACTGATGCGTCTCCAGATCGCCAATATGCTGACTGATAAATGCATTTCCCTCGACCGCAATTGCGACGGTGTTCTTCAAGTGTGCTCCGACAGCGAGGACTGGTGCACCGCCAGCGCCGCGCAGCTGGATCGGGAGAGGCGCATAGCCTCTCGACCGGCGTATCACAAGCTCTCTTCCCATGAGGACCCGGACGATCGAATCATCGATATGTCTGACGATCGGACGATTGTGGACGAGAAAGAGGTCAGCGATTCCGTTCAGCCGTTTCAGTGCATCGCGCTCGTCGATGCAAATTGGCTCATCAGAGAGGTTGCCGCTTGTCGCCACAACGGGATGTCCCAATTCCCTCATAAGAAGGTGATGCAGTGGCGTGTACGGAAGCATGATTCCGAGATTCGGGTTCTGCGGCGCGAGAGCTTTTGCCAGACCGAGAATCGACAGTTGCTTCCCGTAAAGCTCCCTGTTGTCCTTTCTCTGAAGCAAAACGATCGGAGATTCAGGAGAAAGGAGGAGGCGTTTCTCATAGTCCGAAACAGAGCACTCTTCTTCAACCATTTCGACCGACGGAAACATCAAGGCAAAGGGTTTCTCCTCGCGATGTTTCCTTTCACGCAATCGAAGAACCGCCTCTTCATTGCGCGCATCAACAAGCAGGTGAAAGCCGCCGAGCCCCTTCAACGCAACGATCGCACCATCCCGGATCGCTTTTGCTGCACCCAGAAGCGCCTCTTGATGGTGAAACAGAGCTTTTCCTTGTCCATCCCAAAGTTCCATGTACGGCCCACATGCAGGACATGCAGTAGGCTGTGCGTGAAACCTTCTATCCGCAGGGTCATCATATTCCTTCTGGCAGTCCGGGCACATGACGAATCGTTTCATCGACGTGTTCGGGCGATCATAAGGGAGCGATTCGATGATGGAGAAGCGAGGTCCGCAATTCGTGCAGTTCGTGAGAGGATACAGGTACCGACGATTGTTGGGGTCGCGGATGTCCGCCAGGCAATCGGGACACGTTGCGATGTCGGGGAGAACCAGGGCGGTCTTCGGTCCTGTGCTTTCGCTTTCTCGTATCTCAAAGGATCTAAACCCGACAGGATCGAGGAATGAGAACTCAAGGCTCTGGATGAACGCCCGGGGTGGTTTCTCCTGCTGCAGGCGAAGCAGGAATTGATCGAGAGCATCCTTGGTGCCCTCGACTTCGATGAAGACTCCCTGGGCAGTATTCGAAACCGATCCAGGTAATTTTAGATCTGATGCAAGACGGTACACAAAGGGGCGAAACCCCACGCCCTGCACAGCGCCCCGGATGCTGACCTTCAGTCTGAGTCTTGATTCTTCTGCTCGATATGGAGCTGGTTTGTTCAAACAGTGCCGTCTCTAAAAAGGATATTGTATTCTTGAAGCTAATGGTTCTCAACGCAGAGCCGCAGAGGACGCGGAGCAACGCGGAGGCTATTAAACGTTTTTCTCTGCGATTCTCTGCGGGCTCGGCGTCTCTGCGATGAAATATACAACCTGATTTATTGGAAGCAGCAATAGATCACCTTGGGATGATTAGCAAGAAATCCCTGATGCAGTCCGAGCCGGGAAGCATATTTCAGGACGTCGACAGGTTCTGTTCGAGCCACGAACACCACTCGGGGATTCCTGACTTCGTGGTGCACGATGTCTCGAACACCTTCAGCGCCGGATTGATGCTCAACGCGTTTTTCTTCAAGGCGTTCAGATCGCAATTGAGATACGGCAACAGATCAACCTTGTTGATGATCAGCGCCGAGGCGTGCTGAAACATCCCGGGATACTTCAACGGCTTGTCATCCCCTTCTGTCGTGCTCGCCACAACCACCTTCAGGGCTTCACCCAGATCGTAGTTCGAAGGACACACCAGGTTTCCCACGTTTTCGATGATGAGGAGCTTCACGCCATCCAAATCCAGATTGACAAGTGCATCTTCGACGAGTTTGGCTTCGAGATGACATCCACCATTCGTCACGATTTGCACAACAGGCGTGTCGTAGCGTGCGATGCGCTGCGCATCGAAATCGGTCTGCACGTCACCTTCAATGACAGCCAATTTCACTCGATGATTGAAGTACTCCAGGGTCCGCTCCAAAATGCTCGTCTTGCCAGAGCCCGGTGAGCTCACAAGGTTGATGACGAATATCTGTTTGGATAAGAACAGTGCCCGGTTGCGGCCCGCGATCTCATCATTTTTCTCCAGCACTTTCCGTTCTACGGTAATGATACTCATGATGTCTTTTCTTTTTTGTCGTCCAATTCGATTTCTGTCACTTGAAGTTCTCTTCCCGCCACCACGTTGGTATCGACCCCTCCACATTCGGGGCAAACCACGATACCGATATCATTGGCGAATGTCTTCTGACACGAATTGCACTGAACACTGAAAGGGATTTGTTCGATTTCCAGGCGGGCGTTGGCGAGGGGTGTCTCTGCCGAAATCGCGGAGAAGCAGAAATCCAGCGAATCCGCCACCACTCCGGAGAGCGTCCCAATCTTCAGCCGTATAATGCGCACATCCTCCAGTTCGTCCCGTGGCACGCTCTTGTGGATGATCTCTACAATGTTCTCTGCGAAGGATAGCTCGTGCAAGTTCAGGAATCTTCTTGTGAGTCCATTTGGCTATTCAACGGATAAGCCGCAACAACGATGCCAACAGTGATCTCCTGAAAAAACATCGATTTGAGGGGGCAAGTCTCAGTAGTGAGAATTTCTCTCACCGTCTCTACAAACTGAAATAACAACAGCAGATGATATGGTTTTCGTCGCCCAAAAGCCAGCCCTCCGCTTTCGGCAGGCAGCAGGCTATTCCTTCCGAAGTGCGAATCGGGGAGATGTAAAGGAAATCAGACCAATCCTCAAGCGCTGATGGATTTCGAAGAAACAGCCATTCTGCAAGACCGTGCATTAACGAAGATGACCGCTACCTTCCACGAACTTCATGGAAGAACAATAGCGGTCATCTCACAACAACATCGCCTGGTACCGACGGCTATCCACTTCAAATGCCGTCAGATCCTGGTGCCTGCGAATTATTTCCGTTTTTCCATTGGGACATAATCGCGCGCGTCATATCCGAGGAACACCTGGCGCGGACGCGCGATCTTCTGGTCTGGATCGAGCAGCAGTTCCTGCCACTGAGCCAGCCACCCCGACATTCGCGGAATCGCGAAGAGAACCGTGAACACCTCACTCGGGAACCCTAATGCCTCGTAGATAATGCCCGAGTAGAAGTCGACGTTTGGATAGAGTTTCCGCTTCACGAAATACTCATCCTGCAGTGCGATACGCTCAAGTTCAATCGCAATTTCAAGGAGCGGATTCTTCCCCGTGACCTCGAAGACACTTTCCGCTGTCTGCTTGATGATTTTCGCACGGGGATCGTAGTTCTTGTAGACCCTGTGCCCGAATCCCATCAATCGTCCGCCTTCGCCCGATTTCACCTTATTGACGAATTCAGGGACCTTGTCCTTTGACCCGATTTCGCGGAGCATGCGAAGCACCTGCTCGTTGGCACCTCCGTGCAGCGGGCCGTACAACGCTGCGGCAGCTCCTGCGGCGGACACAAATGGATCGGCCTGCGAGCTTCCAACACTGCGCATGACATTCGCGCTGCAGTTTTGTTCGTGGTCAGCGTGAAGAATGAAAAGGACATCGAGCGCGTGCTCCAAGACGGGATTCACTTTGTACTTCGGCTCGGTCATCTTGAACAGCATGCTCAGGAAATTCCCCGGATAACTCAGATCGTTGTCGGGATAGACGTACGGCTGACCCAGGTGGTGTCGGTAAGCGAATGCCGCGATGGTCGGCATTTTGCCGATGAGGCGATAAATCTGGAGCTTGCGCGCTTCAGCATCAAACAGGTTTTTTGAATCGGGATAGAACGTCGACAATGCTGCAAGAGTGCTCACCAGCATGCCCATCGGGTGCGCATCGTAGTTGAATCCATCCATGAATTTCTTGATGTTCTCATGGATCAATGTATGGTGCGTGACGTTGTAGGTCCAATCGTCGAGCTGGGATTTCGTCGGCAGCTCGCCCTGGAGCAAGAGGTAGGCAACCTCGAGGTATGTGCATTTACCCGCAAGCTGCTCGATCGGATAACCGCGATAACGCAGGATACCTTTGTCCCCATCGATGTACGTGATCTTGCTATTGCACGATGCCGTATTCATGAAAGCAGGATCATACGTCATCATTCCGAAGTCGTCATCCTTCACCTTGATCTGGCGAAGATCGATGGCCTTGATAGTGTCGTTCGTGATAGGCACCGTGTATTCTTTGTTGGTGCGGCTATCTTTGATCAGAAGGGTGTCAGGCATTTTGCAAATCCTCCTATGCAGGTGAGTTGTGATGTGTCTTCAGACTCAGGATTAGTTCAGTCAAGGGTCAAATCAGGCGAGTTTTCTCAAATGCGAGAACAAGTTAGCACCGAGATTTGTTCAATTTTCGTGCCATCCGCAACGTCGTAAATGCACAGAATAAATATACAGTGCGACCGATTTGCAGGCCTTGTTCCCAACGATGACACAAATCTGCGATCCCTTCCTACAATTGGTAATCACGACATCAAATGAGCCCGATTTGTCCGCCGTGCTTGTCTCTAGGTCCAGTCGAAAAGTGGTGCCACTAAGACACTGAGCCAAAGGCTCATGCGCCTCTGGCGCAAAAGTCACAAAGGACTTCGAAAGTGAAGAACGTTCAGTGATCTCTTTTCGTGTCTTGGTGCCTTCGTGGCAAAGTAGATGTTTGCGACCGCGCTTCTAGAATATGTGCGGGATGAACATTTTTGTTTCCTGCATATAGGCAGCATACTCCGATCCGAACCTATCAACCATTTCTTTCTCCTCCCGACGAGCCGTGGCAACCATCGCGCCAACATTGACCAGGGCAAGCACAGTTCCGATCCCGGACAGCTGTTTGAAGAATATCCCAAGCCCGAGCAGAATCAGGGAGGCATAGAGGGGATGGCGAATGTATCTATAGGCTCCGACCTTCACGAGTAGGGTAGTGTTCTCAAACTGACCATCCGGCTTTCCAACGACTCTGAGCAAGCGGAATCCTTCAACCGCCGGGATGACTGACCCGCACAACAGCAGCCAGGAGATGATCTGATGCCACGAGAATGGATCATCGAACCAGTAGCGCCAGTTGAGGAGCACGAGAATCAAGATACTCTCGAACGAAAAGAACCGATAGATGCCGTGATAACGGCCAGCCTTGAGGGAAACCCTCCACGTAATGACCAAGAGAGAGACTGTTACGATCGACAGAAGTGCAATCTCAACCGCATTCATAGACACACCGAGCCATGATTTGGCGCATCGGTGACACCTCGAAGTCTCGAAATTTCACTGTTGACACACGCCACGGCTTTTCTCAATGCACCACCTTTTGGACGGGTTGCCGAATAACAGTTTTCCTTTTCTCCGCACTGACCTTGCGCGGATCGCTCAGGTAGATTTCATGGTGCTTTCCCTTCAACTCGAAACACCGTTCCCGCGCGAACGCGTGCAGCCTTTGGATCGTCGGGCCCTCTTCTGCATATGTCCCGAAGTGCATGATCTGAACACTGAGCCCTTCATCCATCCTCTCAAGACGAAGTTTTTCCAGGGCAGCCAGGCCCTTCTTCTGAATCGCTGCCTTCACTGCCTTCTTGAATAGGGCCTTCGTCACGACCTTCGGCTGCAAGATCATCAGCGTCCATTTCCAGTCCGACCTCTTTCCTGTCATGAACACTTCCATATCGTCCGCCCACCATAGTCCTTCAAGCGCCATGACCGGATAGTCAACCTTCTTTTCTTTTTTGATCATGAACTTCAACGCATAGGCACCGGCATAGAGAGCCTGCACCCCTTCCCGAAACTCCTGAGATTCGGTCGGGTCTCCTGACCCGTCGATCATAAGGTAGTTGAATCTGGGAACCCGTACCAGCTCCGCATCTTTAGGAGACGGGGAGTACAAATCTTTCAGATCCTTCTTCAGATCCATTTTCTTCATGGCGAACTGATCTCCTATTGTGGCTAGATTGCCGCTAGTGCGCGGTGTGCGTTGTGTCTGCAGTGCCTGCCGGATATTTTCCGATGAGCTTCCAGACCCATCGATGAAGTTTATGAAAGGATCCAACGGGCTCGGCGAACATCATAATGCACTGTCCGTGCACGGCACCTATTCCATTCTTTTCACAGTAGCGGATCGCTGCAAATGACTCCGATCCTTGCTGCAACCAGACGCGCTTGATGCCTGCTTCAAGAGCCTGAGGCAGCACTTGTTCAGTTTGAATGGGAGGCACACATATCACCACTCCACCCACCTTTTCAGGAAGCGCACTGAAGCTCGGATAACATGGGTCGCCTTCAACCGTCTTTGCCTCAGGATGGAGGGGAAACACCTTGTATCCGTGCTGCTTCAGCGTCTTGTAGATCATGTTGCCGAATTTCTTGCCTGTTCTCGATACGCCGACGACCGCCAGGGAACGCTGCGACATGAAATCATGGATTTCGGTTTGAGTCGTGCTCATAGATGGCACCTCCAAAAGTTCATCATTCAGTGTATCATCGTTTCGTTTCCCGCGTTTTCAACATACGCTCTGCCCGGAGGACCTCCTGGCAGGGTACCATTATTTTCACTTCGTTGATAATGTGACCATCGTACTCACCCGAAGCTCTGAAGAGGGTATAGTCAGGACCGCCGCCAGATATTGGGCTCGCCTTCCGCGAGTAGAGAAATGGATGCAAGCCCTCCTGTTCGAGACAACGACGCACGTATTGCGCTGCGGCCTCGTCGCTGACTCCGTAGACCCGGGCCATCCCCTCGTAGATTTCATACGCTTCGTGATCGCGGCACAAGAATCGCTTGTTGACGCGAGTTGCACAATGTTCGCAATATGCTAGGCAACAGATGATGCAGACTCCGGCGGCGGCCTGGCCCTTGTGGTTCGTGCACTTCAAACCGTCGATGAACGCGTTTCCGCAGTTCGAGCAGAATTCGGCATCGTTCAGCGCCTTGCTGCTGCATTTGCCGCATGTGCGGGATTTGGTATTGGAGTGGGACATGTGCTTCCTCCGTTTCGCTGCGACGCCCCGACAGAAATGACCGTCTGCCCTTCCGGACATCCGCAGTGCACTTTCAGTGTGACTCGGCGCGAGACAAAAGAATCTTACGGTGCCGTTGGTACTTAGGTTCGACCAATGGTACTGCTCTTTCTCGATGGAGGCAATTGACGGAGGCCCCGTGGAACTACACCCGTGGAACTACGATGACACCTCCACGAGCATTCTGCAACGAGTTCTTTGGCAGAAATGAGAACAGCTGCCAGACTGGGGCAGCTGTTCGTTGCGAATCGGGTTCTGAGGGTTGTGCACCGTACTCTGCTAAGCGTTGTTATCGGGGAATTCCCGGCCAACTCAGCACCGGTTAATCTCCTTGAGGATCTCTCCATCCTTGTCCCGAATCCGGAGAATGAAAGGTCTGCGTCCGGGGAGCGCATGCGTCGCGCAGCCGAAACATGGGTCGTAGGCCCTGAACGCCATCTCGATCATATTCAGCGTCCCTTCAGTCACCTCTTGCCCCTTCTTTATGAGCCCCCGAGCCGCCTTGTTGATCGACATGGAAATGGGAGCATAGTTGTTTGTCGTTCCGACGATGAGATTTACTTTTGTGACCATCCCCTTCGCATCGGTTGTGTAGTGATGCGTCAGCGTTCCCCGTGGCGCCTCCACAATTCCGACTCCTTCAGTAGGGATCTCAGTCGGAATCGTCCTGATGTTCGTGCCGGTGATCTCCGGATCGCGGACGAGGTCGAGTGCCATTTCGGCGGCTGACAGGAGCTCGATGACACGTGCCCAATGGGTAGCCAGAGTGGCGTGAACAGGCTTTCCGCCGAGCGTGGAGTACATCTTTTCATACTCAGCCTGAGCAAGCGGAGTCGGCATTCCATCTGACGCATTGAGCCGCGAGAGCGGAGTCGCGCGATAGACGCCGCTGTCTTTCCCGTCGACGAGCCCTTTCCAACCGACTTTCTTCAGGAATGGGAACTTGAGGTAGGTCCACGGCTCGACTTCTTCCGCAATGTTCTCGAGGTATTCACTCGGGGAGTACTTTACAAATTCCTTACCATCGGGATCAACGACGCGAACCTTTCCGTCGTAGAAATTCACCCGATTCTGCTCATCGACCAATCCCATGTAATACGTCTTGTGTGAGAATGCATCCGACAGAATCAGATCGACGTACTGCTGGTTCTTGAGGACGATGTCATTGAATGCCTGAAGGGTGAATTTTCCGAACTCCACAAACCACAAGCAGTGTTCTTCTATGTGCTTGGCTTCTTCAGACGTGATTCCCTTGCTAACCCCGCCCGGCAACGACGTGACCTGGTGAGTTTGTTTCCCACCGAGAGTCTTCAAGACCTCCTGAGTTCTCTTGCGCATCTCAATCACCTTGCCGCCCACCTCCAGCCCGACTTTCTTCACGACTCCAAGTATGTTGCGTTCAGCAGCAGGCGCCGTCGGTCCGACGATAAAATCCGGACCGCCCAATGCATAGAAGTGCAGCGTGTGGTCGCCCGCAAAGAACACATTATAGAGGAGCTGACGAAGTTTCTTGGCCGTCGGTGGAGGATCGACATGGAACACGGCATCGCATGCTTTTGCAGATGCCATATGGTGAGCCTCCGGGCACACGCCACAAATGCGCGTCGTGATCCGGGGGAGTTCCTCGACAGGTCTTCCGACGCAGAACTGCTCGAACCCGCGCAGCTCGGGGATCTGGAAGTACGTATTGGCCACTTCGCCGTCGTCATTCAGAAATATGTCGATCTTTCCGTGACCTTCGAGACGCGTTATTGGATCGATTTTGATTTGCCTCATGACTTTTCAACCCTCCGGAGAATCGAGTGAGCAAGAGAAAATCTGTAGAACGTACCCATCGGGTCCACAATCTGATCGAGAATGCTCTCGATCTCCTGAGGATCCTGTGCGTCAATGATCGAACTCAAGGCGCTGACCATCTTGGCCCCCTGATCCGTCACGTTGGGGGGCGGACCATAGCACCCGCGGCACGGCACGTTTGCCTTCGTACACAGCGCACCGCATCCACTCCGGGTGGCTGGGCCCATGCAGACAATGCCCTGATCGAGAAGACACTCGTTTGGATCTGTTTGGATCTCGAACGGACGGAAGAACTTCTTCAGCTTCTTCTCCTTTCGTTCACGCAAGCACTCGTCGCAACAGGTCTTGTCTGTGGCGCCGAGGACAGCCCCCTTGGCAGGAAGAGGCTTGCCACTCAAAATGTACTCGATGACTCCCCAGATCTGTTCGGGTTGCGGTGGACATCCAGGGACGTAGTAGTCGACGTCCACAACCTGATCAAGTGATTTCACAGTCTCCCACATCTCTGGAATGTCGATCGATCCTTCTGGCATCATGGAATGAGTTTGAGGGTAGGTCCCCCCGTTTTTCGTCACCGTTGATGGCGATTCTTTGTAGACATAATTCCAGATGGCGTCTTTGGTTGTGAGGTTGGCTAATCCTGGAATTCCGCCTTCCAAAGCGCAAGAACCGAAGGCGACGAGCACCTTCGACTTGGCCCTCATCATGTGTGCAATCTCTGCGTTCTCGGAGTTCCGAATTGATCCGTTGAAGAGGCAAAGGTCGATGCTTTTATCCTCCATCGCCCGAACGTCGCTGTACTTGAAGTCAAGAGCGACAGGCCAGAATACGATGTCGAATGCAGCGGCGACGTCGAGTATCTTTTCATGAATGTCCAGCACAGCGATTTCACATCCGCCGCAACTTGCCGCCCAGTACAATCCTAACTTCGGCTTCGCCATGTCCTTCTCCTTATGTCCTGTGTCAAATCTCGTTCAACCTAATGATGCGCAACTGGCTGCTGAATCTCGTGGTGAACCGAGAGCTTGAGGGGTCCCAGGCTCCGGATTTCCTCTGTCATTTCGTTCACCAACAACGCGAACTTGTCTCCTTCCGATGCCGAAACCCACTCGAGCCGCAAACGGCGCGGGTCGATGCCAAATCCCTTGACAAGACGCCTCAGAAACGGCAATCGCCGAATCGTCTTGTAGTTCCCCTCCTGATAGTGACAGTCTCCCAAATGGCACCCCATCACGATGACGCCGTCGGCGCCAAGCTGGAATGCTTTGAGAATGAACGCGGGGTCAACCCTTCCGCTGCACATCGTGCGGATGATCCGGACGTTTGGTGCTGACTTGATCCGCGAAACACCGGCCAGATCTGCTCCTGTGTAGGAGCACCAGTTGCAGAGAAATCCAATAATCTTCGGTTCAAATGCCATGTCTCAATACCCTTCCAATAATCCGATCTCTGAGAAGCATCGGTTTGTTCGTTCTCAACCAACAATTAGATCATCAGACCATCGAGCTCAGCGAGAATCTGGGCATCCGTGAAGCCGTGGCCTGTCATCGCGGATGACGGGCAGGCTGCAACACACGTCCCGCACCCCTTGCAGAGAGCTTCATTGACGTGCGACACCTTCTTCTCCTCAAGGAATTCGATGGCGATATACGGACACAAGTTGTTGCAGATCTTGCAGCCGCTGCAGTATTCTTCCTGAACCATCGCTCGCACCGGCTCGATCTCGACCTCTCCTTTCGCGATGACAGAGAGGATACGCGCCGCAGCAGAACCTGCCTGAGCGACCGTGTCTGGAATGTCCTTCGGGCCCTGAGCACAGCCCGCAATGAACACGCCTTCAGTTGCAGTTGATGTGGGATCGAGCTTGGGGTGCCGCTCCAGAAAGAATCCATCCGGGCTCTTGCTGATGGAAAACAGCCTTCTCACAGCATCACTGTCCCGCCGGGGCTCGATGGCGTTGCACAAAACAACCATATCGACAGGAACCTCGCGGAATTTGCCGATCAGTGTGTCCTCACATCGAATCTTCAATGATGGCTCCCCGTTTCCCTGCCAACACCCCTCAACGACTTCCGCAGCCTTGCCGCGAATCATGGTGACTCCTTCGTCGAGCAGGCGGTTGTAGAATTCCTCGTAGCCCTTGCCAAACGCACGCATGTCGATATAGAATTGATAAATTGCCGCATCCGTCCGATCTCGGACCAGGTGAGCGAACTTCAACGCATACATGCAGCAGACACGCGAACAGTACGCATGGTGATTTGTATCCCTGGAACCAATGCAGTGAATGATGCCAACCGCTTTCGGCTCTTTGCCGCTTTTCATGACGATCTTGCCGCCGGTCGGACCCGTTGAATTGAGGATGGATTCAAATTCGAGCGAGCTGTACACATTGTCCAGGCGACCGTATCCATATTGCGCCATTGCACTTGCATCGAAGAGATCGAAGCCCGTAGAAACCAGGACCTGTCCGACCTCAATTTCCACAATTTCGTCCTGCATGCTGTAGTCGATCGCGTTTGGCTCGCACACTTTCGCACAGATTTCACATCCACCCGTCTCGAAATGGATACACGACTCCGCGTCGATGACTGGCACGCGAGGCACAGCCTGCAGCGTGGGAACGTAGATCGGAGTCTTGGGGCCAAGCGTAAACTCAGGTTTCTTTCCACGGTAGTCCTCAAGGATGACCTTGATATGGCCCGTAGGACACACGTGGGCGCACGCACCGCAAACGATGCAGGAGTCCGATCGCTCGTCAAATGGCAACACAACCTCACGCTTGATGCCAGAGTGGGCGAATCCCAGCACCCCCGCTTTCACGACGTCATTGCACATGTTCACGCACATCCCGCACAGGATGCATGCATCCTCCGCCTCATCTCGCTCGAGGCTCGGAAAACGCGGCTCTTTGACGGCAAGTCGCTCCGCCATTTCCTTCACGACCCGCACACGTGGCCACCTGGAGAGCATCAGCTCCATGATGACCTGCCGGAGCCACTGTACCTTTTTGGAGTTGGTGTGTATAGTCATGCCGCCGCGCACGGGGAAGTTACACGCCGTAACGATACGGCTCCGTTTACCTCGTACCACCTCCACGCTGCAAAGGCGACACACTCCGTATGGCTCCAAGTGCTCGCTGTGGCACATCGTCGGGATCCAAACTCCCGCCTGCTCAGCAGCCTTGAGTATTGTGGTTTCTTCCAGGACTTCTACGGACTTTCCATCAATATTGATCGTTACCATAGGGTTCTCACTCGTTACTCGATATGGATTGCATCGAATTTGCAGACATCATAGCAGATTCCACATTTGCCGCATTTCATGACATCGATGGTATGAACCTGTTTTGTCTCACCGACGATTGCACCGTCGGGGCAGTTCTTTGCACACACGTGGCAGCCATGCCCTTTGCCAAGACAGAGTTCCGGATCGATGATGTACTGGATGAGCTCCCGGCAAGAGTGACCGGGACAATGCTTGTCCTTCACATGCGCTTCATACTCCTCCCGGAAGTATTTCAGCGTCGTCAACACCGGATTCGGCGCCGAACCGCCCAGCGCGCACAGCGACGATTCTACGACCATATTCGAGAGTTCCTCAAGCAGAACAAGGTCCTCTTCCGTCCCTTTACCAACGGTGATCTTCTCAAGAATATCCAGCATGCGTTTGGTGCCTTCGCGGCACGGCACGCACTTGCCGCACGACTCGGCCTGGGTGAACGCGAGGAAGTACTTGGCCATGTCAACCATGCAGTTGTTTTCATCGGCCACAACCATTCCACCCGACCCCATCATGGAGCCCACCTTCGTAAGCTCCTCGTAGTCAACCGGGAGATCCAGCAGACTCTCCGGGATGAATCCGCCCGAGGGGCCACCCGTTTGTACGGCCTTGAATTTCTTGCCGTCCTTGATCCCGCCACCGATATCAAAAATGATCTTCCTCAGCGTGATTCCCATCGGGACTTCGATGAGGCCGGTGTTGTTCACTTTTCCCGCGAGGGAAAACACTTTTGTCCCCTTGCTCCCACCCCACGCATCGGATGTAACATCGCCGGTGCCGATGCTGGAAAACCAGCCGGCACCTTTCTCAATGATCTGAGGGACATTTGCCCAGGTCTCCACGTTGTTCAGGCATGTCGGCTTGTCCCACAATCCCCGCTCGACCGTGTGGACGTACTTTGCCCGCGGCTCCCCTGGTCTGCCTTCAATGGACGCCATGAGAGCTGTCGACTCACCGCAGACGAATGCACCGGCACCCCGGACAATTCGGATCTCAAAATCAAAGTCCTTGTTGAATATCTTCTGACCCAGCAATCCATACTCGCGGGCCTGCTTGATGGCGACCTGCAGCCGTTCCAGAGCGATGGGATACTCGTTGCGGATGTACACGTACCCCTCCCTGGATCCGATTGCATACGCCCCGATCAACATCCCTTCGATCACTGCGTGTGGATCGGATTCGATGGTGCTTCGGTCCATGAAAGCACCGGGGTCGCCCTCATCTGCATTGCAGATGACGTAGTGCGTGTCACTGGGGACATTCTTGCATGTCTCCCATTTGATGCCCGTCGGGAATCCCCCACCGCCGCGTCCACGCAAACCGGATGCCTTGATCTCTTGAATAACCTGATCGGGCGTCATCAATGTCAGCACTTTTGCCAGAGCCTGGTATCCGCCGCGCGCAATATACTCATCAATATTCTCCGGGTTGATGAGCCCGCGATTTCGAAGAACAATCAGTGTTTGGTCGGCGAAGAATGGGATGTCCGACATCTTCGGGATCGGGGCCTTCTCTCTCGGCGGTGTGTACAGCAGCTCCTTGACCAGTCGGCCTTTGACGAAATGTTCTTCGACAAGAAACGGGATGTCAGTCTCCTTCAGGAGCTGGTAGAAGATCCCATCGGGCTGAACAACCATGAGCGGTCCGACGGCACAAAATCCGTTGCAGCCGGTTGTAACCACACTCACCTCGTCCTGCAAGCCTCTTTTCCGAATCTCACTTTCCAGCTTGTCCTTGATTTTCATCGACTGGTTGGCGACACACCCCGTGCCTGCGCACACCATCAAGTACGTTCTATACGCCATGTCAGCGTCTCCTTTGTTCCTGCAGAATTGTTAACGGGTTCTTTCACTACCGAGAGCGAGAGCGCACTCTTTCACAACCTGACCCTTCAGGACGTGCATGTCAATTATTTTTGTGATCTTCTCCGGTGTCAGAAGAACGTACTTCACCGGTGCCGGTTCGCCAAGGACTTCTATTGTCATCATCGGTTCCTGGCTGCATAAACCCGCACAGCCTGAATTCGTAATGATCACGTCGTGGAGGTTCCTGGCCTCAATCTCTTTCATCACCGCCGTCAGAATCCCCCTGGCCCCGGCGGCGATCCCGCACGTGCCCATATGCACGTTGATTCTGACACGACCCGCGCCTTGCCGCAGGGCGATTTTGTAACGTGCCGCCTCCTGAATTTTTGCCAGGTCCTCGATTGCTATTTTTCCCATCGGAACTCCCCTCCATTAGTATTGCTTGAGGATTTTGGACACTTTCGCCATAGGGACTTTCCCGTGCAGGTTCTTGCCAACAGTGACGACAGGAGCCAGGCCGCAGCAACCAAGACACCTCACAGTCTCCACACTGAACTTCTTGTCCGGCGTCGTCTCTCCCTCTTTGATGCTCAGTTCACGCTCTATTTGCTCAAGGATTCTCACAGCCCCCTGGACGTGGCAAGCAGTTCCGGTGCAAACGGCGATCGGGTATTTTCCTTTGGGCTTCAGACTGAATGCCTTGTAGAACGTCGCAAGGCTATATGTTCTGCTCAATGGCACATTCAGAGATTTCGAAACGTGCTCCAGAACCTCCCGGGGAAGATAGTAGAGTTCATTCTGGATATCGAGCAGGACCTGAATGATCGAGCTTGGATCTTTTGGGTGGTTCTGAAGTATGGTTTCAACAGCCTGTGCGTCCATCGATTCACCTGTGACTTAGTGTGCGAGAGTATCCTCTTCCTGATTCAAATACCCACGGATAACGCTTATCGCCTTCACCGAATTCAGCGAGATGGAGCCGAGTTCGTCCCGTATCTCTCTCGTGTCAAAGACAACTTTGTTCCCGTCTCGTGCATGCACGTAGAGCACATGAACTTCAACACTTGAACAAAGCAGAGCTGTGATTGTCTCGACCATATCGCCAAGCGGTTTTCTGTCGATGTGGCTGAGTTGGAACGTGGCTCTGACCTTCGTACCCAAGTTCGGAGTGGATTGGATCTCCATTCCTCCGCTTGCCATCTCCGCCGCATCTTTGAGCAATGCTAATCCAAACCCAATCTCCCGGGTTGTTCGTGTCGTGTAAAACGGATCCGCAGCGCTTCTCAATACCTCTGCACTCATGCCCTTGCCGTCGTCTGTGATCTCAATGGTGAGAAGATCATGGGCTGCATCTTCGTTCACCACAATGCTGATGTTGTGAGCACCGGCGGCGATTGAGTTCTCAGCGATATCGAGAATATGGAGCGACAGATCTTCCATCGTCAGGACTCACAGACGGTGCGACCGTCTTCACTTCTCAGTGCCATAAGAATTTCATGAAACGTTGGCTTTTCGATCATATACTCGCTCGTGTTCTTTCCGATGTCCTCCAGGAAATGGGCGTCAGAGTTCCTGATCAACGGACTATGCGAAAATGAAGTGAATCGAGCCCGTGCATCGTCATTTCGTATGTGGCTCGAAAGCTCCAGAGCCTCAAACCTCAGCGTATCCGGAATGAAACCCAATTGACTGATCACACTGAAACTCTCCCTGTCAATGTGTGAGGCGATCGCCGCACCGCCACGCCGATGAATCTCATCCACCACCTGTTCTACCGGCAAATCGATGGCTCCGATCAGCAGTCTGTTCTGGAACTCGACGACCTCGTCAAACTCGTTCGCCACGATCTGCAGGCCGAAGGCCTCAGGGTCGTTAATCCCGGCAAGATGGCTGAACACCAGCGACTGCATGTCAAAAACCGAGTTCAAGTTGTCAAAGATCGCCAGAAGATGGATTTCCTCACTTGTGCACACCTCTATCCCCGGCAGTACCACGATGTTCTTCGACTCAGCAGCTTTCATTACTGCGGGGACATTTTCTGCCGAGTTATGGTCGCAGATTGCGAAAACCTCTATGTTTTGCCTGACTGCTTGAGCTGCGATCTTTTGCGGAGACATTTGAAGGTCACCGCACGGCGACAGGCACGTGTGAACGTGCAAATCTGCCCTGATGCGCCGTAGCATCGTCAAGAACTGCCGTCAATGAGCGTATAGAGTCTGCCGCCAGTTTCAAACGCGGGAGCATCGCTGACGACGATCGCGACCTTCTCCTCTTTCGCCTTCTTCAGCGTTTCCTCTGAGGGCTGTCGGCCCTGAACGATAATGATGCCAGCGAGATCCTTGAGCACAGCGACCGCAACGATATTGACATGGACCTGCATGGTAATCCATACATTGCCAGCCTTGCTGTTCGCAATCACATCGCTCAGCAAGTCGCCCGCATATCCTCCCGTCACGGCTTGGTCCAACCGATCCTCACCGGATCGAACTGAGAGGTGAAGGCTCTCCACAACTTCCCTGAGTTTCATAGTCTCATCTTTCGATACCGCGATGGATTCTCTTACTGTGTTTGCCAACCACTTCCAACAAGTTCGTCGACATGGACTCAAACGTCTTCATCGTCAGGAACACACATTCCTCGGCCTCTGCATCACCCTTCACCACATCCTCAGCGAAGGTCATGCATGTGGGGGCACCGCAGGCACCACAGTCGATCTTAGGAAGCATGTCGTAGATCTGTTGCCGTTTATGCATTTTCTGTATGCCCCGCGACATATCATCGTCAAGTGGCTGTACGGGACTCGGGGCAATGGTGCCGATCAACGAAAAGAAATTCTTCTGATATAGTTCGCGGATCTTTTGCCGGTCCTGGCACGGTTCCGATCCATACTTCTCAACCATTCGAAGCACTCTGCCGCGTGCGATATACGGGTTTTCGACTGTAAGAGAGCCTCCAACGCAAGCCGTGGGACAGGAATGGCATTCGATGTACTGGATGTCTTTCAACCTTCCATTCTCGATTTCATCAAACACCCTCATGACATTTGTCAACCCGGCAATGGCAATGGCGTCTTCTGCCTTCAGGCAGGCCACCTGTCCTCCCACGATCGACCAGCCGAGACCGAGGCCGCGTACCTCCGCAGCGCCATTAGAATCATCCGAGTGAGCGAGCGCGCTTACCAATTTTGGGTAGATGTCAGAGATCGGTATCACTCCGTCAACGAACGAGTGTTTCTTTCGCGGCGGGTGGCGGAGGGCGATCATTTTCGCCGGGCAAGGTGTAAGGTAGATCGCTCCAATCTCATGCTCCTTCAATCCCAATTCGTGCATCTTCAGCCGCTTTGCCTCCCGTGCAGCAATTTCCATGGGAGATTCGATCGGGATGAGGTTCTCAAGAAGGTTCGGATACCGTATTTGAATCAAACGTACGATCGCCGGGCAAAAAGGAGAAATAAGCGGCCGCGGAGTTGCATTCGAGTCAAGGTACTCCTGGATTGCAATACTGACAGACTCTGAAGCGCATGCCACGTCATAGGAGTCGTCAAATCCGATTGCCTTCAGCGCTCTGAGAATCGTCGATGGCCGGACGCCCTTCCCAAACTGAGAATAGAATGTTGGCGAGGGGAGCGCAATCGTGTATTTAAACGATGAAAAGTCGCTGAACGAACTCGTTTGCGGGACAAATGCGTCGTTTGGGCACTGAAGGACGCATTCCCCACAGTCAATGCACCTGTCACCGAGCAGCGTTGCTTTCCCATTCCGCACACGCAACGCTTCGGTCGGGCAAATGCGAAGGCACTTCATCCGACCCTGGCATTTGTCGATGTCGATCCGTATCGAGCGAAATTCTGATTTCATGTTCTCAGTTGATGAATACCGTAATCTCCAACTTCGTCCCCGCGCCAACCGTCGATCCGATCTTGAAATCATCCGAATTCTTCTTGATGTTGGGCAACCCCAACCCGGCGCCAAAACCCAGTTCGCGCATCTCCGATGTTGCCGTGGAGAAGCCCTCCTGCATCGCAAGCTCGATATCCGCGATGCCCGGTCCGCGATCGTCAATTACGATCCTGATATCCCGGGGAGTCAACTCAAGCGTGACCGTTGCATCCTTCGCGTACATAACCACATTCATTTCCGCTTCGTACGTTGCAATAGCAACTCGTCGCACGATATCCGCACGGACACCGAGTTCTTTCAGCAGCCTCTTGATTTCTGTAGAGACTTTCCCGGCGTCAATGAAGTGTTTTCCTCGAATCGTGAAGGAGTGAGAAAATCGATCTTCCATTGTGCCCCATCACCTATGCACTCTTGGAGAAGCCTGGCTCTGTGGACAGACCATCGTAGAGGGTATTCCAGCCCTGTAGAGAATACCGCAAGCCTCGTACATCGAATACGGTGTGGCCAGAAGCGGAATCTCCTTCTCCCGCGCCGCTTCAATAACGTTTCTATCCGGTTTCTTCCCGCGCACAAGAACAATAGCATTGAGTTCAGCAATGTGCGCCGTCTGTATTGTCTGCACGTTGACCAAACCCGTAAGCAGCAACGCTCCCGGTCCCGAGAACGCGAGTACATCGCTCATGAGATCAGAAGCACACCCGTACGTCACTGGACGATTGAGGTACTCCCCTCCTGTAACCACTTCACAGGAAAGCAGATCCTGAACGTCTGAAAGCACCATCGCGGTCTCCCCTATTCCTTCGGACGTGTCGAGAGCTCGTTGATCAGCTGATCTCCGATCATGATCGAACGCCCCGACGGGATGCGAATCGCGGGGCAATTGCTCCAGCACTGTCCGCAGCCTGTGCATTTGTCGGTATCGACATACCGGGCCTTCTTCCGCACACGAATTTTGAAATTGCCAATGTATCCGGAGACGCTTTCGACCTCTGAGTATGTCAGCAGGGTGATATCTTTCCGGTGGCCGACCGAGACCATTTTTGGCGTCAGGATGCACGCTGCACAATCGAGGGTAGGGAACGTCTTGTCGAACTGACCCATTCTCCCGCCGATCGTTGGCTCTTTCTCCACGAGATACACATGATAACCAGCGTTGGCGATTTCCAGCGCCGCC
>QYQB01000269.1 GCA_007280275.1 bacterium
CAATAAGTACATCTATGCGCTTGCGGACTTCTCCGTCGTAGTGAGCACGGATCACAAAAAGGGAGGCACGTGGGCTGGGGCGGAAGAAGAGTTGAAGGACAAGGACCACCGCCCTCTCTTCGTACGAATTACCCCCGAGACACCTCCGGGTAATGCAGCACTTCTGAAGATGGGAGCAATTCGATTTCCCGAGGAAGGATTGAAAGAAGACATTCGAGAAGTTCTTCGAAGATCATCAGCAAGTCAGACGGCAGGAGCTCAACAGGAAGAAGCCACATTGTTTACTTCGGGGAAAGAGGATTTTGCTTCATCAGGCAGTGCTCGGTTGGACTCAGCGGTTCGTGAATCGACTACTGAGTATGGCTCAAAGACTCCCGCGAATTCCGCTTCAATATATGATGCTGTGAAACCATTAATTCTTGACGCCCTCAGAAAGTCCCTGACTGTAGATGAGCTCGCCGAAATCTTGAAGGTTCGCAAGCCCCAGTTGCAGGACTGGATTAAGGCTATGATCAAAGAAGGGGTCATCAAGAAAAAGACCATTCTCAAGAAGAAAAGACTGGTACGAGTCAATCCGGATGAGGAGCTAAGTCTTTGATGGCAACGCTTGAAACTCAGCTGCCTGATTCGCTTCAAGAAGGCACCAACACAGTAATCGTTTTCCGTCTCACTTCTCACGTGATTCGTCTTACGTTTTACGTCTCACGTCTTACAACCCGAGGACTACCATGGACATCTCAGCACCGCTTCTCTCCGCCGCCCTGATCGCCGTCCGCGATTGCATGGGTACAAAACCCGGTGAACGGGTGCTCATTGTGACGGATGAACCTCTCCGGACCATCGGATATGCGCTCTGGAAAGCATCGAAGGATTTGGGAGCCGAAGTCATGCTCGTCGAGATGCTGTCCCGGAAGACAAACGGGGAAGAACCTCCGCGGGAAGTGGCCGAGTTGATGAAGATGGTAGACGTCGTGCTCTGTCCGACGTCGAAGTCCCTGACGCATACCGACTCCAGGCGTGCAGCCAGTGAGAAGGGCGTTCGTGTTGCGACGCTGCCGGGAGTGAACGAAGAGATCATGGTCCGTTGCATGAACGCTGACTACAACAAGATCGCAGAGCGAACGTTTCGTCTTTGTGATGAACTCGAAAAGACGAGCGTCGTGCGGGTCATAGCACCAGGGGGTACGGATGTGACTATGCCGATCATGGGGAGAAAAGCTCATGCAAGCTCCGGCCTCTTTCGTGAAAAAGGGCTCTGGGGCAACCTGCCGACCGGTGAGGCCTATCTCGCGCCAGTCGAAGGTGAATCACAGGGCGTCGTCGTCGTCGATGGCTCCATGGCCGGTGTTGGCATGATCACGCATCCGATCACGATTGTAGTGAAGGACGGGTACGCCACCGATATCACCGGCGGGGCTGAGGCGAAGCGGCTTATCGAGCTCCTTGAACCGCACGGAAAGGCCGCGCGCACAGTCGCAGAGTTCGGTATCGGCACAAACGACAAGGCGATCCTGACCGGGCTGATTATCGAAGACGAAAAAGTCATGGGGACGATCCACATCGCTTTCGGCGATAACAAGTCGATGGGCGGATCGGTACGTGTCGCCAGCCACCTCGATGGATTGGTGAAGAAACCGACCGTCTGGTTTGACGATCGGAAGATCATGGAGTCCGGCAAGCTTCTGATCGTCTGAACTCCATTCGTTGGCACCCCGCGAGGTTAGAACCAATCTCAAAAATCCCATAGGAAGAAAAGAGAATCTCACGCCTTTGCGTGACCATTTTTGAGAAGGCTTCTCGGCAAATTGGCCCAAATGGCCCATTTTGACGAATTGCACGTTTTGCACGATATTTCTCCTCCCCGCGGGAACTGCCGCCTGACCCTTTGATGTTCATGGCGTAGAGGACGAAAAGCCGTCCAAACCATCGCCACTCATACTCTTGACCATCGTTACCATGAATGCTCTGAAATCTATATTTCTCCTCACCGTTTTCGCCTTGTTCACATCGTTCGCGCAGGATGAGCCGCGCTTCGGCCGGATTACCGGAACGGTGATCGATGCAACAACGAAAGAGCCGATCGTCGGCGCGAATGTTGTTATCCTCGGAACCTCTCTTGGAGCTTCCACAGATCCTGATGGCCGGTTTGACATCCGCCGCGTTCCGGTCGGCACGGTTGGTGTCCGCGCATCCCTGATCGGGTATCTCCCTACGACTGTCACAGACCTCGTTGTCACAGCGGTGAAGCCGCTGAAGTTGTCCATCGGAATAACGGAAAACGAAATCAAGATCGAAGGAGTTGAGATCACTGCGGGGTATTTCACAAAAATCCCCGACACGCCCCTGAGCACGATGATGCAATCGAACGAAGAAATTCGACGGCTTCCCGGTGGGTTGGAAGATGTGGTCCGGGCTATCTCGATCCTTCCCGGAGTCGCTCAGGTTGATGGGGGCCGGAATGATTTGATCGTCCGCGGAGGCTCGCCGTCAGAGAACCTCTTTGTCCTAGACAACATCGAGGTCCCGAACATCAACCACTTCGGAACACAGGGCGCTAGCGGAGGGCCGCTCAGTTACGTCAATCTCGATTTCGTAGAGAACACGTCCTTTTCCACCGGTGGATTCGGAGCTAAATTCGGCGACAAACTCTCCTCGGTGCTCACGATCAACCTCCGAGATGGGAGGAAGGATGCCCTGGGCGGAAAGGCAACCATCTCCGCCAGCCAGTTCGGGCTGAACCTTGAAGGCCCGGTGGGCTCGAACGCGTCTGTCCTCTTTTCGGCGCGGCGAAGCTATCTCGATTTCATCTTCAAGGCTGCTGGTTTTGGCTTCGTGCCGGAGTACTGGGATTTTCTGAGCAAAGCAAGCGTTTCATTCGGCCCGAAAGACCAGCTGAGTTTGCTTGCGGTCGGGGTGCTCGACAACGTGAAGTACTTCAATGACACAGAGGACAAAAGGTTCAAGAACTCCCGGGTCTTGGGAAGCGATCAGAATCAATTCGTCGGCGGTATCTCGTGGCAACATCTCTTTGACAAGGGCTACCTGACAATGACGCTCGGCCAGTCATATGTCGAATACGATTTTCGACAAGCAGACTCGAACCTGGTTTCGATTTTCTCCAACACCTCCTCGGAGCACGAATCCTCAGTGCGAGCCGACATTCTGCTTCATCCGTTTGCTTCCACCGAGCTCCTGATCGGGACGCAGGCGAAAGTGCTCCGGTTCACGGCGGATGTCTTCCTCCGCCCGTTCGAGACTCGTTTTGGCGACGTGCTGAGTGTCGATGCGGTGTTCAAGACGACGGGCTTCAAAGGCTCTGCCTTTACTCAGGTGTCCCAGGTACTTGGAAAATCACGGATTACTCTTGGCGGTCGAGTTGATTACTTCGACCTCATCGACAAGTACTCCTTCTCCCCGCGGCTTTCGTACACGGTCGCGCTCTTTCCGACGCTTAATCTCAATTGGAGTATCGGGCAGTACTCTCAGGCGCCATCATACATCTGGCTGGCGGCGAACGAGCAAAACCGCAAGCTCGATTTCATTGGTGTGACGCAGTACGTTGCAGGCATTGATTACACGGTCCGGCCTGACACGAAAGTGACGGTTGAAGCCTACGTCAAGCAGTATGCGAACTACCCGGCGAGCATCTCGCGCCCGTATCTCGTCCTCGCGAACACCGGAGCGGGTTTCGGCGGCTCCGACGACGGCTGTTCATCGTTCGGTCTCGACCCGCTTGTCAGCAAGGGGACAGGCCTTGCCCGCGGTATCGAGCTGCTTGTTCAGAAGAAACTTTCCGAGATCCCGTGCTATGGAACAGTAAGCGTCAGCTTCAACCAGTCCCAGTTCAAAGCGCTCGATGGGGTCGAGCGTCCGAGTTCATTCGACCAGCGCTGGATTATCAATCTGGGGGGTGGCTACGTGTTCAACGAAAAGTGGGAGGTCAGCACGAAATTCCGATATGCGACGGGAAGGCCCTACACGCCGTTCGATGCAGAAGGCTACCAGAACCCGGCGTTCTACAATTCGGCCAGAATCGGTTCGAATCATAGCCTCGATGTGCGCGTGGACAGGCGCTGGTCGTTCAGCTCATGGACGCTCGTTACCTACGTCGACATCCAGAACATCTATAATCGCAAGCCTCTCAACGTGCCGCGGTACAACGAGCGGCTCGGCCGATCGGAAACAAATGTTGCATCCATCGGCATCCTTCCTTCAATCGGCGTAAGCGCAGAGTTCTAGAGGTCCAGTCGAAAAGTGGTGCCACCAAGGCACGAAGTCACAAAGGTTCTTGAAAGAGAATAATATTTGAAGATCTTCTTCGTGTTTTGGTGACTTCGTGGCAATGTCGATGTTTTCGACCACCCTTCTAGAAGCTTGGACGAATACCCGCTTTCTGCCACAGAGGCACCAAGGCCCAAAGGAAAAGAGGAGAAGGAACAAAGATTCATCCGGTGTCAGGAGTTTGCTCCTGACACTCACACAGCATTGGTTCCGTCGGGACATCCGCCAAACCAACTCTCCTTCGCGTTTCGTCCCTGCCCGTAGACGGACTACTTCGCTTTCGGCCCTGTGCATCCACAGAAGAACTGAGATCAGCGGAAACAAAAAAAGGGACAATCTTTTGAATTGTCCCTTCTGGGCAAATGCCTGATCGAGCATTGGCACTGTGCTGTCGGGAGACAAGATACAGACCTGCTGTGAGTATGTCAAGCACTTATTGAATCTGCCGCTTGACTTTTTGAGTCACTTCTCAGCGCAAATTGCCCGGAGTGAGGTGACTTCACCGAGAATAATCGCAAACGCGAGTGACCGTCACTTTTCCAGGCCCTTCCCGGAGTGCCGGTCACTTATCTGAGCATCTGTGTGGAGTGACCGTCACTTTCCCCGGCCCCTCACGGAGTGCCGGTCACTTATCTGAGCATCTGTGTGAAAAGACCGCCGCATAGCAAACAGCGTTGGCTCATGAATTGGGACAACGCCTTACCCTGACATTTTCTTCCCTCGCATCTGGTAAGATCTCTTCTGTGCCAGCGGTTGACTCTCTTTGAGAAAAAGGACATATTCGAATCAATGACAATCGGAGGTACAAACACATGAGCCAGGAAGGCATCTCCGCTTCGGTGAGTTTCGAATCCCTTCTCCAATCGATAGCGAAGCTATCTTCATCGGACAAGCTAAAGATTATGGAGGCTCTGAACGAGCAACTCGAACAAGCTGAGGAAGATCTCTACGAGAGCGATCCATCCATTCAGGCGCAGATACGTGAGGCCCGAGTGGCGTATGCGGCAAAGAACTACGTAACACTTGATGATTACCTCGCCGGTAAGAAGAAGTAGCCCTGATGCCTTACCAGATCATCATTCCCAAGCCAGTTGTGAAGCAACTGGACTTCCTTCCATCCACCGTGCGTGATCCTGTTCTCAAGAGAATCGCTGACTTGAAGGAAGCACCTCGCCCACGAGGATGCGTCAAGTTGAAGGGGTATGAAGGAGAGTTTCGCATCCGTATCGGCGACTACCGCATTCGATACCTGGTGGATGATGGACAGTCAGTCGTGGTCATCCTTCACTGCCTGCACCGCAGAGAGGCTTATCGCAAGTAGCTACATCGTTCAGTTTCCGCAATTCCACGAGTTCTGGTCCCGGTGTCAGGAGTTCGCTCCTGACACTCACACGGCATTGAGCGGATGTCTCCCTTGCCGGTGTCGGGAGTTTCCTCCCGACACCCACGCGATTCGATGTGCCCGCAGTACCGTCGGGACAGAAAAAGTCCTGACGGCGGGGGCAAATTCGATTGGCATTAAGAACTCAGGATTTCTTGACCTTCGCGTTTAGAGTTTTGTCACGGGTCAGCTCTTCAATGCGAGAACCGGGTTTGCGCCTTTGCACGAGGATAACGTAATAGTACTGGTTCGTAACTAGAAACAATGGAATGAAGTAGAAAATTATTTGGTCTAATGATGGATGAAAAGCCGCCTGGATCTTTCTGGCTACCCTCGTATTGTGGACCGAGTCTACGACGTGTTGAATAGTATCTCCTTCTTTTCTATACCACGTCGTGTCAGTGGGGTTCAAGTCAACCAATGTTTCAATTGCATTTGTCTCTGCGTGATAATAGTCAAAACTTCTCCTGTTGAGGTCATCTTGATGTATCTCCAAGACATACATAGAAACAATTAGAACCATCGGAACTACGACAATTACAGGGTGTGAGTTTCCACCTCTCAATGAGAAGAACGCTATTACAGCTGCCAAAATTGCCGCATAGAAAAGCCGAGTTTGCGCCTTGGTATTTTCCCTGGAACTAATCTCACTGGATTGCCGTGCCAAGTTCGCTTCGAGAAAGGTCATCAAATAAGAATTGTGAATTGAGACACCATGTGCTTGGTATTGTTTGGTTGTGACTGGAAAAAGCATTTGGGTGCGGGGGCTGAATAGTGCACCCCGTGGGTCAGGGAACAGAATCCAATATGCCATGAAGAGGACAAATACCAAATTGAACCAAAAGATCATCTTCTTATACCACGGGGAACCCTTTTGCGGTGGTTCATTTTTCGCCAGTTCCTTTTTCATTCGGCAATACCTCCAATTCGCTTTGGTGGTCCTAACCGCAAACAAAAGCCAGTCTCACATAGAAACTGGCTTCAAGTTACCCTGAGTAGCAGAGAGAGTCAAGTCATCGTTTCACAGAACTTCGATTAGCATCCTTCGCATTTGTTGTGTTTGTGGATTTCTCGTTGTCGACCCGAACACAACCACAAGACTTTGCAGTTTGATAGTTGACATGATAAGCGTTCACTGAGAACGGCTTGCCACAGGCCAAGCACTTGCAATCGACCACTGGTTTGCCGGGCTTCGATTTTTTCTCATTGAACTTCAAGACATGAATCTTGTTCAGCTTCTTGCCAAGAAGTAATGCGACAGAAGCTGAAATGTTCTTCGTGGTTTTTATTGCGATTTCCTTCCGTTGTGTTGTGCTCGTCAGGGCGAATGGCAATTCGCCCCACACCGCTTGCTCGGGGTGGGGTGACTTCACCGCGAGTGGCTAATGAGTTGGCAACAACGGTTGGATGGTAACGGACCCAGAATGAGGTGTCAAGATCGAAACAGAAAAGCCCCAGCCTTTTGAGCAGGGGCTTCTCATGACTCCGTATCCAGAAGTGCATCACCTCAGCAATATCATTTTCTTGGTTTCTAAGTAGTCAGCAGCCTGTAAACGGTAGAAGTAAACACCACTTGGCAGTGCAGCATCCCAGCGGGCTTGATAGAATCCAGCTTCCTTTTCTCCATCCACCAAAACTGCAACTTCTTGACCAAGTGCATTGAATACCCTCAGAGAGACATGAGATTGTTTCGGTATCTGATACTTAATGGTTGTGCTAGGATTGAAAGGATTAGGATAGTTCTGCTCTAATACAAAGCCTGTCGGCAAGACATTGTCTGCGTTGTCGATTCCAGTCGTTGGTGTAAATTGCAGATTGAATGCATATGGATAGTACCAACTCAGCTTGTCTGCTTGTCCGTCGAACTCTAAGAAATATGACCCAGGCCCCAATTGAAGCGAAGTATCGATCCTGCTTTTGACATTGCTGAGAACTGTTGCCACCAGTTTGAATGTGCTGTCAAAAACCGTTGCGCTGAAGTTCCAAACCGGGATATTGCGAACTTTGATGTCCAGCCGTCCCTTTGAATTTGTTCTAAGTCTGAAATCATCATAGTCGCGTGAGAAGATGCTGCCTACACTCTGTGATGTCACGAGGCCAAAATAGTAAGTTCCAAATTTCACGTCATATGCTTGCTGAAAGAATGGTGGTTCATCAAGGCCTTCCATCATGGTAGCCAGATCACTGGGTAAGTTGGTATGAATTTGATTCGTCAGAAATGTGTCAGCCTTGATCACATAGTAGTTGTTGAGATTTGCTCTTGCAGCGTCAACAACTCCATCTCCTGATAAACCACCCGTCCCAATAATGCAGCTAAAGGCAAGGTCGTTAGGCAACGACTTCTGATTGAGCCCGACTATATTGTCCCCGATAATGCCATTGCAGTTGACATCTATGGTGTAAAACCCGATTGTTGATATGTCTCTTTCATTCCCACCGAAAAGATATACTCCGCTGGCTCCATTCGAGTACGACCAGCGCAGGTCTCTCACAGCTTCTGAATATCCATCGACAATACCAAATGTCCACGCATTACTTCCGCCGTGTGGCGTTCCCACAGTGAGGAGCTTAGCAACATGATGCTTGCCATCAGCTTGCCAGTTGGTCGAATTCTGCAAGTATTCTCTCGAAGCAAGCCCTCCCATACTGTGCCCTACAAGAACAACTTCATCACTTCCTGTAACAGCCAATACCTTTTTGATCGCCGCTTTCAATGCGATGCCCTGTTTTACAATTGCTGACTGATTGCTTTGAATGGTGTTGTTGAAAACGCTTCCATCACGATTTACATCGAAGTTCACGAAATAAAAATCCCCCAATTTCAGATTCCCGTCAATCGTGAAGTCGAATATGTCGGCTTGAGCTGATGCCTTCGTCAAGTCGTTATCGAAATTCAAACAGTAGTCAAGTCTGCCTCCATTTGTCCAGCCATAATCAGTTAGCCATGATGCCAGATTGTCCCAAGTCTTGCTGTTGCTGTTTAGGCCGTGGATGAAAATGAGCGGGCAAGGAAAATGTCTTTCCAGAACTGGAGTGCTGAGAATGGTCAATCGAGTGTTTGGCAGATAGAAATAATTCGATTCATTGCTCTCAACAACTTCGTCATAGGAATCTGCCTTCCAACCTACATAGTACAGACCACTGGCGAATGAAGTTGGTATAGGAATCAGGAACTCTTTCAGTTCGCTTTGTGCATTTGGCGCTAGAGCTTCGACAGACACGGTCGCAAGCTTCTTGCCATCAGTGAGAGTTGTGGTTGGAGATATATATACAGTTAGATGGCTATACCCGGCAAAATTGGTTCCGATGTTTTTTACTGTTGCCGTGACTGTGAGAATCGAGCCAGGATTGATCGTTGATGGCGAAAACGAACCTGTCGGCACTACCAAGTCTGCGTTTTGCGCTATGACATTAGTCGCAAACGCCAAACTCAGGACAAGCAATCTTAAGCTCGCTGACTTCGTGGTGAATTGGAGCATAGGAGGTTCTCCCATGTTAAGGAGGTTTGAAGAGACCAACTTACACTGCAATATCTGAAGCACGAAGTGGGAGGGGCAGCACGGTGCAATCGGTATTGCGTGCGATTATACCATTGTGTTGCTAAAATGTCAATGTCCCAAAAGTACCGACAAGCCTGTAGCGTGAAATACTTCCAATTGGCTTTGTCTTTGGAACATCAGCGGGGTTGTTTTTTCTCGCTAATCTGCGCATCTTTCGTCGCCACACAAAGCGAAAACCGCGGCTGAACAAACCTTTTAAAGTGGCGCTGTTTTTCAACACTTTCAGCCCATCAGCAAATCTGTGGTTTTTGTGTCTCGGCTACGTGAATATCGCCTGTCCACCGACTTTGTGGTGGAAGTCGTTCTTCCGACGTAGCGGGAACAAGGAATAACGATTCTTGAAGTGGCTTGTCGCACTTCAACATTCTGCGGTTCGAAGGTTCCTGCCCGCCTTCTTGAATCACGACCGTCAGGCGGGCGGTGTTCATTATTCATCTTTACCCGGGCCCTTAGTATCCGCCTTTTCTTTCTTCCGAAGCTTTCCTTACATTCCTTTTAGAAGCGCGGACGAAAACATCAACTTTGCCACAAAGTCACCAAGACACGAAGAAGATCTTTGAATTTTCTTCACTTTCAAGAACCTTTGTGACTTTGTGCCTTGCCTGCCCGCCCCGAAGAACTAAGTTGGCAGGCGGGGTGGCAGATCTTTTTGACCGGCTCTCTACATCTCAATCCGACTGTCAATAAATGGAGGTCCCGATGGCTCACGCATCCCAACGCCTTTCCTTTTTTCTCACCCTGGCACTCCTCCTGGTCATTGCCTTTTCACTTCCTGTCTATTCCCAGGACACACCAAAGGGATGGACGCCCGAGGTGATGATCAAGATCAAGCGCGTTGGCGGGACAGCTATCTCCCCGGATGGCAAATGGATCGCATACAC
>QYQB01000020.1 GCA_007280275.1 bacterium
ATGCTATAGCGAGCATCGATTCTGAGGGCGGTGAAGCCAAGTCCGATTCCGACCACGGCGCTGAGATCACTTTTAGCCATCGCATCCTTGATATCGCGCTCACCGGGGAGGAGCCCCCCCTCTTGCTTTTTCTTTGCACTCAGGAGAGTGCTGTACATCGGGCCAGCATAAATTGAGGGGCTTACAGCCGGGAAGGGCAAATTGAACTTCAGCAGGACAGGCACGTCGACGTACGTATACGTGTCAGTGTACGTAATGCTGCCGCTTTCCGTTTTTGCCCCCTTCATACTATAAAGGGCGTTCGCCTCGAACGAAAACGGACCCGGTATGTTCAGCTCAAGAAAGATTCCAGCCGCGTAGGAAGAGACGCTCTTAACGTCCTTGGAAACGTCATCGCCTGAGACAGTCGCAAGATTCAATCCGCCGACGAGGCCTTTCGTAAGACCAACACCAAGTTGTGCGTAGCCGGTTGAAACGATGATAGCGAGCAGCAGGATCAGAAAGAATCCCTTTTTCATAGAACCTCCTTGTGGTTGGGCAATGGTTATAAACGTGGTTCGTATTCGAGCGAAGAACAGGACGAGAATGAAAAACTCTCAATGTCCGATACCGACGTCCGCCAGTCGGGAGATCGGTCGGAATTGCGCACCTGCTGGACTAAGCTACGGCAGATCAGAGAGAAAGGCAACAGGCAGCGAAGTTTATAGTGAGCGGGGTCATACCCTTTGCACGCGAAGAAAGAGCAGAAAATCCCCGCCGCCGGTCTTTTCCAGGCGTTCAGAGCCAGGAGCCCGGACGACGAGGATTCTTATACATGATGGAGATTGTCGATGTTAGACCGGGTTGCAGGTCCGGTCACTTACATTTGTTGGCCGGGTAGCTGTAATCAACCCCGTCGATCTTTACATTGAAACTCGTCACCGTGTAGGTAGTGTAGTCGTTCTTGATATTCGTCCAATCCAGTTTGTGTGACTCTCCTCCCGAAGATATCGTCGAGTTGAAAGAGACTAATCCCTGCACATTTTCAGTTTGCACCGAACCACTCTTCCACATGTGATTGACACTCACGGAGAAACCCGAGACAGTGAAACAAATGGACGGGGCTGACGAATCCGCCGGATTGTCTTTGTCACACGAAGTATACAGGGCGACGAGCAGGAAGAGTGCGGCGAATTCCACCATCAAGACCATCTTGTTCTTCATTGCATTGTTCCCCCTGGCGTAAAGGTGACGGTTGAGCTCTCCCGATCACGCGTGGGCGAGCTTGTATCTTCTTTCTGCATATTCAGATCACAGATTAGTGAACCTCACCAGACATACGCGATCCCAAGGCTCATTTGCGTCAGGTATGCCTTTTCGTTGCCGAAGCTCTGGAAGAATCTCAAGGCGGGATCCAGGGTTACGGTGCCGGTGATTGGTATTGATCCATATAGCCGCGCCGAACCTGCCATCTCCATCGGCAGACTAGTTCTCGTTTCGGGAAAGTAGTACGTCTGATACGTCCCGGTTGGTGACGGTGCAGTGATGGAACGTGCTTTTTCTCCCGAGAAGAAGAGGACTCCAAGCCCAATGGACCCGTACACGTCTACAGTCGACAAGGATCCTATCTTGAAATCCCCGATCACCTGTATGCTGTGGCCCAGGAACTCTTTTTCGGCTGCCGATGAGCCTATCGGGAGTCCGGCGTATGTGTACTCTATTGTGCCCCCTGTGGGTTCTGATGCCAGGATCTGCAACGAATACTCCCCACCCAGCCGAAGCCTTGAATCGAGCAAGGGCGTCCAGAATAGGACGCGTGCCTCGACACCCAATCCACCGAAGTTGCCCTCGTCCACTCTCACATCAGTCCCAATAATGGAGATGTTTGCCCAATCTGCCCGCAGTTCATCATTCGGACTGAAGAATCCGTATCCAATGGAGAACGATACGCTTGATCGGTTATAGATCCCCTGCGGTGCATACCGCACCCGCTCCGACGTGGACGCAGGAGGCGATGTGAGGTCGAAGAAATCGCTTTCGACGGTTTGCTTCGCCCTGTTGACTGCTTTTCTGAGAGCGGCCGTTACGCCGGGGAAATACGGCGGCTTGTCCCAGCTCCCCTCAACTTCAACGCTCCCCTCTCCCTCGGGCGTCACATAGCTCCACTCCAAAGCATTCGAGCGCAAATCGATGAGCTGACCCTTTCCAGCGCAGAAACCACTTGGGGATTCCAGAGGAATGAAACCATAGTACTTTCGGATGGTCCCCCACCGATCAATCGAAAGCAGTACGAGAGCGTCGAGGTCTTCATCCGCAACCAGGAAGCTGAGATCTCTTTCGTGGAATCTGCCTGAGGTCTTCGGTGAGAACGCTGCGAGTTTTGCAGGCGCGATCGGTTTCTCAAGTTTCTTTACGGTGAATCCTTTCCTCTTGAGGCCTTCGACAAATCGATCTGCAATATCCTCAAACCCGCTCGAATCGATCTTCTGGAGGTGAGATTCGAGCGAATTCGTTGCCGCCTTATTGATGGCCATGTCGAGCAATCCCTCCCCACCTGTCCGATGTGCGCCCGCCATAGGAGGCGTGGCGACTGCGACGCCGATCTTGCGGCCTTTGGTTTGCCAAAAATCCGGGTGAAGCGCAAGATTCGAGGGAGCGCATCCGGCTAGCAATGAGAACAGCAGGATGACCACAAGAGCCACAAACAATGTTCGAGGCATGGTACTTCCCCTTTCTCTCAAATTATTCGTGAGATCGGAATGATGACGGGCAGGCTTCCCTTTCGCAGGAATCTATTGCCCGGTCTTGGATGCCTGCCAGGTGGTCTTACCCATAATGCTTCCCGTCCCGATCGTGAAACTGGAGCCACATATGATCGAGAAGGAACCGCTGTATCCGTCGTACGTCCCGCTCCCCCCGGTCGAAGAGGAGAGTGTAGTCCGAACCCTCGTGGAGACGTTCGAACCGGGCAACATCACACGGGCTACAAAGGCCCCGCCCTGAACTGTGGTAACGGAGTCTTTGATGAAGGTCCCTGTGCACGTCGACAAGCCAATATATAACCGGATGCGGACCGTGAGACTGTCGACGAGTCCCGTCTGGGTAATTCGAAAATAGACAGGAAGGCTCTGATCAGTAGTACCGGTCCATACTCCAGCATATTGCGCCGGCGAAAAATCGACGGGTGCCGTGGACTGCTCTTTCTTGCATGAGAGTGAGATGGCTGAACAGAGCAGTATGATGAGAAGGGATGCCGACATCTTCATGAGAAATGCTCCTTTCTATTCTTGATGAGGAATCGAGACGACCCGCACCGATCCCGCAGAGCAGTGAGGGTTTTCCCCCTGCTCAGATGTATCGCGTTACGTGTACGCGATCGGATTCAATTCATCCACTTATCTCAAGAGGACAAGCTTCTTCGTGATGACGAATTCCCCGGCCTGCATCCGGCAGAAATACACACCGGTCGAAACATCTGCCGCATTCCATGTTGAGCTGTATCTTCCGGGGGAGAGGTCGGATGCGACAAGAGTAGCAATTTCAATCCCCAGGGTGTTGAATATTTTCAAGGAGACAAAGCACCTGTTGGGAACTTCGAATTGAATCGTTGTTGTGGGATTGAACGGATTGGGATAGTTCTGGCTTAGCAAGTAGCCCCGCGGCAATCCTGCGTGCTGGTTGGGCTCGACCCAAGTAACTCCACCCGTTGCGGTGCGAAGAATTGTGCCATAACCTCCCACCACCGTTCCTGTGTTGGCATCGGTAAAGTTGATTGAGGATAGATTGTTGCTGGTACCGGATCTTTGGCTTTTCCAATTTGTCCCCCCATCGGTTGTCTTGAGGATTGTTCCGACACTTCCCACCACCCAGCCATTATTCGGGTCGATGAAATAAACTGAGCTTAAACTGTAGCCTATTTTGGGCGACAGACTTATCCACTTCTTCACTCCATTCGTAATCTTGCAGATTTGTTCTTGCCATAATCCTCCTACATAGAGACCCCCCACCACCCAGCCATGGTTCGAATCGGCAAAGTAGACATCGTACAAGTACAGATTGTCCAAAATCGGCTGGCCATTCCAATTCGTTCCTCCATTGGTTGTCGTAAGAATCGTACCACCAAATCCCACAACCCAGCCGTTGTTTGAATCGGTGAAATAGACAGAACTGAACCGGTAGTTCGCTCCACTCAGTTGACTTATCCAATTTGCGCCGCCATTGGTGGTCTTGAGAATCATACCCTTTGCTCCCGAGACGTCTCCTCCCACCAACCAACCAGTATTGAAATCAGTGAAACAGATAGAATACGCATTGTTGCTCGAACTGCTCGACTGACTCATCCAATTGATCCCTCCATCGGTGGTCTTGAGGATTGTTCCGCTACCTCCCACCACCCACCCAGTATTTGAATCGACGAAATAGACTGAATAGAGATAGCTACTTGTACCGCTTGATTGGGTCGTCCAGTTTCCTCCTCCGTTCGTGGTTTTGAGGATGGTACCACTGCCCCCGGCCACCCAGCCGGTATTTGAATTTGTGAAATGGACTGATGATAGAGTGTTGGGCGATCCGTACGTTTGACTTACCCAGGTTATGCCTCCATCGGTGGTCTTCAGGATCATGCCTCCATATCCAGTCACCCAACCAATATTTGAACTCGTGAAAAAAACTGAGGAGATCTCCGTAGTCGTACTGCTTGTTTGGCTTGTCCAGTTTGTTCCTCCATCGGTGGTCTTGAGGATTGTTCCGCTACCTCCCACCACCCACCCAGTATTTGAATCGACGAAAGAGCTTGCCCAAAGAAAGTCACGTGTGCCAGTGAATTGGGTTGTCCAGTTTGTTCCTCCATCGGTGGTCTTGAGGATCGTTTGGTCTGTTCCAGTTATCCAACCGGTATTTGAATCAGTGAAATAGACTGAACCCAATGTCCGCCCACCGGGTGATTGACCTGCCCATTTCGTTCCGCCATTGGTGGTTCTGAGAATTGTATTTCCAGTTCCCACGACATAGCCGATATTCGAATCAGTGAAATAGACCGAAGTTAAACTATAACTTGTTCCGGAAGTTTGATTTATCCAGTTCAATCCTCCGTTGGTTGTTTTAAGGATTACACCACCATTACCTACCACCCAACCAGTATTCAAATCGGTGAAGCAAAGTGAAGACAATTTGCCAATTGTACCACTTGTTTGGCTTGTCCAATTCGTTCCCCCGTTGGTAGTCTTAAGGATAGTGCCGTCACCTCCAACCATCCAACCAGTATTTAAATCGACGAAATAGATCGCAAATAATTCCACATTAGTGCCGCTTGTCTGACTTATCCAATTTGCTCCTCCGTTTGTGGTCTTAAGGATTGTACCAAGATCTCCTATCGTCCAACCAATATTGCCATCAATGAACCTTACAGATTGTAGGCGATTTCCTTGTGGCAAAGGATTCTGCCAGAACCAACCACTTTGGGCGAAGATGTCCTGGAAGCCGACCATAAGTAGAAGGAATAATGTTAGAGTTTTCATCATTAATCTCTTGAGTTTGGTGAGGGGGCAATCGCGCACAACGTCTCGGAAAACAACGCAATGCTTTTGCGAACCATCATAATGACAAATGTCGCGTGAGCAAAAGCATTGAGCGAACTTTTGGTTTCATTCCATCAGCTCGTAAAATGCGAATAGAATCCCGCGATTCCCTGGGTCACTGCTGTACTCCTCCCACGAAAACGTGTATCGCTCAACCCCTACCTTCAACCCCTCGACCAGCCCCGGGTTCACGCGCCTGATCGTCTGCCACGCAAAGGAGTAATGCGTCACCGACTCGATGTCATGAGATTGCTCCCGACCAATCTCTGTCGGCATGGAATCGTCCCGGGTGAATGTGACAGGCACGTCCTGGTAGGCCATTGCTTCCGGCAGGAGCGATCTCACCAGCGTGCTTGCGTACCTTGGCTCTTCCTGGTTAGCAGGTCCAGAATCGAATACAAAAATGTGAATGAGGGCTCCCTGGCGGCCGGGAGAAGGGATTTTGCCGATGCCATGTTCGCTTTTTTCCGGTGGGAAGAGCTTCCGCAAAATTCCCATACAGGCTCCCAGGCAAAGTAATCAGGTTGACTTTTTCTCGGGGCAAGCAGGGCGTTGCCCAGGAAGGGAAAGACCCTCTCTGAATGAGATTACCTTCATCCCGCATCTGCCGCGGAAATCGGGCGAAGAAAACTAAAAGGCCAAATCGCCTCGCCGTTGCGGCTCGACAATTCGGCCTCTCAAATGAAATTCTCAGGTTTGCTGCGTGCTAATCTCGAATCGAGGTCAACTCACCCAAATATCAGGACTCAATCCTATTTCGTCGCTACCTCTTTATTGTGCTTCACCATTGTGGGTTCATGAACAAATGACTTTCCATTCCAGTACAACACATTCCGCCGGAGCTTCTCAAAGTAGTCGTCGGTCAAATCCCCTTTGATCTTCCCTTGATCCTTGTACATCTTGTATGCAGCCGTGAAATGATCTGACCCACGCACCCGGATGCACCGCAACTCTTTGTCGAAATAGTAGTAGATCTCCGGCTTGTACTCGTCGATGTGCTCGAGGACGGAGATTTCGATTGTCCCGTCCGCCCTGAGATTGGTCTTGATAACCTGGTTTGCGATATCCATCCATCCCTTGATCAGATCGGTTGCGGGAAACACCACATAGTATAGTTCCCGGCCTTTCGGGACTCCTAGTGGAACGTACTCGCTGGGAGTCGGGGCATACCCTTCTATCTTTCTCGGGTCTAGAACGAACATGCAGGCTCTTCCCAACCTGTTGTTCTGACCGGCGAATATGAGCTCTTCGATGCCGTCTCCATCGAGATCTTTGTGGAGGAAATAGGGGACAATTCCCGGATGCCAGTATTCACTGATATATGACCCGTCAATGGGATTGAGATGGACGATAACGTATGGGAACCAGGGATTGTGGCTGGCGCCAATGATGATATCGGGCTTGAGGTCTTTGTCGAAATCGCCGACAATCAACTGTTGCACTCTATAGTCATCTGAGTACTGAACACCGCCAATGACAACCTGCCGGTGGACCTCGTACTTCCAACGTTCCGATCCATCCGCATCAAAGCAGATGATCGTATTCGGTGTGGGGGACTGCACGGGTGGTGACATCCATCCGAAAACCGCGAGCACTTCGTTCTTACGATCCCCGTCAACATCGGCCGTCGTCAGAGCCTCCTCCGGTCGTGCTGCAATCCACGAGGGACCTTTCTTCACGTCATATTCTCCACCAATGTGCTTCCTCCACAACTCGTCCCCCTCATTGTTGTAGGTGATCAGGAATTCGTCCTTTGCCCTCGCGTAAGCTGGATTTAAGTCCACGTTGCGAATCTTCGGCAGCAAGAGAGCGAGTGCAGCAACGATGAGAACGAAACCTCCCGTCCAGCGAACCGGGTACTGACGTACTGATCGTACGAACCCCTGAGGAATGGCAGCCTTCTGCGGCGCCAGCGTGCCCGCTTCTTCATAGCGCCTTGGGCGAATGGCCCGGTCAGGAGCATACAGTGCATGGGAAGCTTTCATAGCTTGCTCGCCCTGCAGTTTGTCGACCTCATCATAGTATCTGGAGATCTCTTCGTGCATGGCATTGCAGCCGGGACATTGACCCAGATGCAGGGCAATTTCGGCCCTGCGATCTGCGACGAGTCTTGACTCATTTACGAACAACTCGATGGTCCGTTCATCGAGGTGCTCGTTTTTTCTGTTCCCATTTTTCATCTTTTGATTGCCACCTTATGGATTACTGCTCATGTTACTATACTTGCATTGCATCACCGCTGCCGATTACATTTTCCGAAGAGCTTCTCTCATCTGGTTTTTGGCCCTCTTCGCCAGGTATTCCAGAACGGCCCGGTGCCGACGCGTGTACGCTGCCTTCGTCAGCCCCGGCATTAAAACCCGGAGCCTTTCATAGTACGCTACGCCGTTCGAAGTGTCATCCCAGAATTCTGATAACAGAATCTCCTTGACGACACTCATGTATAGTTCGAACACATGCTCCGATATCTTTCCTTTTCCCACGTATGTTTGCCTACTGCTCAATGACAGTTTCCGACACACGAGATCCGCAACCTTGCAAACATCATCGCTCACGGTTTGACGTTCGACCGCACATTCTTCCGCTTTCTCAGCTTCGGCACCCAGAGCGTACGCTTCCTTGAACAGCAACCCCACGGTGAGGAATGGAACAACACGCTGGTATTCCTCCTGCTCCAGGAGAACGCGGTGGAGTTTTTCGACCATCATCGGAATCGAATCACGGATGGAGACAATCTGGCTGAAGTGGCGCCGCAAGTACTCCGAGGGTATGGGGGGACGATGCAGGCATGGATCTGCTGCGGTCGCCACAAGACACACTTCCCCGAACCTGGTCTGATGCTCGAAAAGCTGGTTCCTTTCGAGCTCGAGCATCACGTTGCGCAGGATTTTCCCCAGCGTCGGATCTGCTTCGCGGTGGAGACGCACGATCGCCTGGTGAACCTTTCCGAACACAAGGCGCCGCAAGGCAAGGACTACTTCGTCCGGTTCACACGTTAGAATGTCGATCCCTTGATTGACAAAGAAGGTCTTGACCTGAACGAAATTCCCGGAACTGTCGCGCCTGAACAGGTCTGCCACAGAGTCATACACAATATCGGACTCTGCCAGCCCCAGGATTTCCAGGTTCAGCTTGCCGTGATGCACCTTGGATCGGATCAATGGAAGAGCGAGCACATAGCACAGTTGCACAAACTCCCGAACATCGAGAGGCGTGTATGTCCCGTCGAGGACTGCTCGAAGCGTTTGCCTATGGGCAGTCGTGAACTTCACTGAACACCTGCTGAAAGGCGGAGTATCAGTTGCCGCAATCGGTGCGTTGGGGGGTACGGATTTGTAGAATCCGCGGATCAAAATTACATGTCTTCAGACTGAAAGGCAACATCCAAACGGAGGAGCATTACCAGTTCAGCGTCCTTATTTCGTCACGGTCATCTTCCTCGTCGCGACATAATCCCCGGCTTGCCCGTTCCGATCTTCGGTCGGGACGAGGTCTCGTCGTGCCGATGGCACGACGGACAAACGATACAGGTAGGTGCCGCTCGGCAGACCTGACGCGTTCCAGCGGACCGAGTGGTAGCCGGCTTCCTTTTGTTCCTGCACCAGCAAAGCGACTTCTCTCCCCAGAACATCAAATATTCTCAGGGAGACAAATCCTCCGCCGGAGGCGGATCCGCCTTTGGCGGAGAAATTCGAAATGCGAAATTCAAAATTCGTTGTTGGGTTGACCGGGTTTGGATAATTGTGAAAAAGGAAGATGCCTTCAGGAGAGTGCTGACTTTCCCTCCTGATGGCGGTCGCTGATGGTTTGAGAAACCACGGAGCTGCAGTCGGGTCCGACTTGAGGAAGTTCAGTAACAGGTTGGCGACTTTGACCTGTCCTGTTGTCGACGGGTGCGTACCATCAGCCTGGAAATCAGCGGATTCCCAGACAAGTCCATCCGCCCTTGGGATCATACCATCGGACCAAAGGTACGGCCCCCACGCAATCCATGGAGAGCGGGGATTCAGGCCACCATACGAAAGCGACGTGTCACCCCCGATCTGCTTTTCGATCAGCCACTTGACGGAAAAGCCGCTTTCGTATGCGTACGGTTCGGGGTTCAGGCTCGTGGTCGCGTAGCCGCCGTAGATACGGCTCGAAACATACGTCATTTTCAGATTGGGGTATTTTGCTTTCAGCAAACGGGCTATGGTCTCAAGCTCGCGCTGCAGGGTGATGGCATGAGTCGGGAATGCCTGCGTCGGACCAGCGTCTGCTTCCTTGAGCCAAACCACCTGTACCTGCTTGGTCGTAGCTCCGGCAGAAGCCAGCCGTTGCTCCACAACAGTCCAGAAGTTCGCGGTCCCATCGGAGATGATCGCCGCAGTTTGCCCCCCTTGAGCGCCGTCTACCAGGGTGAGCTGGGGATTTCTTGCAGGATCGTTTTGTGCGACAGATCGAAAGGCGGAAAATTCCTGCGTGGTATTCGACATGCCAATCGAGAGCAGAACGATTTTACCGTTCACCTGATCGACAAGACCGGATTGACTCAGCGGTTTGATTTGCCGGGCGAGCACTTGTCCCGCAGAGTCGTGCACTCGTGGTCGGGCATTCAGAGCCCCCGGATAGAGTCCACCCGGAAATCCCTTGTAGCTTCCCGCGGCAAGTTCTGTCAGAGGTTTCATGCCGGTGGACGGTCTCGGGCCAGTCTGACCAAGCGTCTGCCCGACGCAGGATATGATGGCAAATATCGCCATCGCGAGAGATTTGCGAATACTTTTCACTTTCCGTTTTGATACCCGCATCGACATTCTCCATGCGACACGCGATCGCGCGTGCGCTTATTGCTTTGCGTCTTTCAGCCGCTTGTTGATCTTCTCGATGCTCTGTTTCGCCGACCCGGATGCGGGATTATCCTTGTCGTTCGCCACCGCTTCCAGGGCCGGAAGAACGGACGCATCACCGATATCCCCGAGCACCATCGCTGCAAAGCCCTTGATTGAATCGCCCTGACCGCTGAGAACTTCCTTCACCGCGGCCATAGCGTCCGCTCTTCCTCTCCCGTACCGCCGGAGCGTCGAGAGTGAGGTAAATCGTGACGGGGCAGATTTCACATTCTGTATCATCTCCAGCGCAGCAGTGACCGCCTGGGCCGTATCCAGCGTGCCGAGCGCATTGAGGGCGTAGTTGGCGACAACGTTCTGGTGAGAAGAAGAATTGAGGTACCTCTTCACAACCGGCAGCGCGTGGGCGGAGTCTGCCTTCGCGAGCCCATACAGCGCACTACCGAATACTTGATAGCTTGAATCATTCAACGCTGCATTCAGTGCGGCGACTACGTCATCTCCACGGTACCACCGCAGCGCACCGGTTGCGACGTTCCGCACTTCCGGGCGAACGTCTTTTGCCGCAGTCATCAAGGCCGGTTTCAGCAGCAACCTGAGAGAGTCGGATCGGCCGACCATCTGCGAGGCACGTGAAGCCGCTTCACGCCTCACTCCCCAGAACGGATCGTTCAACATCCGATCGATGAACACGGAGACGACATCCCCTTCCTTCTGCATTTTCGCCAGCGCCTGAACAGCCAGGTAACGATCGACGAGGCTCTTCGCGGAAACAGCCTGAAACTTCCATTCCTCGAACGACTTCTTGAAATTCAGTTCCTTGATCAGCCACCCCCCCTTGTCGAAAACGACGAGCTGGGGGTTGGACGGCGACGGCAGGACGTACGTCGAATCCTTCTTCAATATCTCGACCCTGTGCGTTGTGCTCCCCATTGGCGTCGTGATCTCGATGTCAACCGGCATCCGGAACACGCCCGTCAGGCTGTCCATTTTCTGCATCTGCATAACCGACAAGGCAATTTCCTTCGACGATTCGTTCCATTGGTACGACACGTCGAAGATCGGATGCCCGGCCTTGTAGACCCACTCATCGAAAAACCACTGGAGGTTTTGTCCTGTCGTCTCTTCGATGGCATTCTTCAAATCGTTCGTCTCGACGGGCTGAAACGCGTGCTTGGTAATGTAATGCTTGATCGCCCTCTGGTAGAGATCGTCGCCGATGAGGAAACGGAGCATATGCAGGACAGCCGATCCCCGGGGGTACACGTTTTCTCCGTACGATTCGACGCTGACGATTGGCTTGCGCCCCCGTGTTGTGTCGACGACAACACCGGCCTGTTGATTCTGGTACATCGTGTAGTCGAATTCACTCTGCCCGAACAAGGATCTGAGGAAGAGTGGATCGTAGTAGCTGGCGAAGCTCTCGTTCAGCCACATATCGCGGAAGTCCTTGCACGTCACAAGATCCCCCCACCACTGGTGCGAAAGCTCGTGAGCGAGGAGACTGATGGACGGGTTGTCGATCCGGGCGCGTGCATCCGGAACCGCCCACGTATCCGAGAGTGTCGTGGCGGACGTGTTTTCCATCCCGCCGAAGTGATCCTGCAGGATGATCTGAGCGTATTGTTCCCACGGATAGTCGAATCCGATTGTTTCGTTGAAGAACTTGATCATCGCCGGCGTGTATTTGAAACTCGCCCGCGCGTTGGTGGTGTCGTCCGGGTACACCCAATACTCAAGGGGGAGCTTTCCGAGGTTGTCACGGAGAATCGTATACTCCCCTGCCGCTATCATGACGAGATACGACGAATGCGGTTTGGATTCCTTCCAGTGAAACGTCTTCGTCTTGTCCTTCTTGTTTTCCTTGACGCCGACCAGCTTGCCGTTGGAGAGGAACGAATACTTCGCGTTCACCGTCCCGATCACTTCAGAGGTCGATTTATCATTCGGGTAGTCATAACACGGGAACCAGTAGTGGTTCGTCGTTTCTTCCCCCTGCGACCAGATCTGCGGGCGCTTGCCGGGGATTGCACCATCGGTGTTATTGAACGTAAGCCCCTTTTTTGGCGTACAGGAATATTCGACTGACACGACGATCGTATCGCGGTACGAGTGCGGTTTTCCAAGCTCGATCGACACATTCGACGGCGTCGATGTGAATTTCAGTTCCTTCCCCTTTGAATCCTTCACACTCTTGATTTTCATATCGCCGGCGTCAAAGACGACGGTCCTCAATGCCGGGAGGAGCGGCACAAGAGTGGTGGTGACTTTCCCATCCACCGATTTGGCTGCGTCGTGCAGCGTGACTTCGATCTTATAGTGAAGCACATCGTACGACCGGTTTGGAGTCTCTCCGGGATCCTTCGGAGAGAATATCTCCTGTGCGGGCATGACAGAGATGATGAGAAGGAACAACAAGAGAGGAATGAGAAACCGCATGCTGACTCCTGTGAGTGAGTAGTGAGGGATGATCGGGTTTCAATCTAGGGGAAGAAAACGCGGTAATCAATAGGCTCCCACGTCAGGCAGCCTAACTCTCAAGAGCACTCACCCCTCAGCTTTCCTCCCCGCCAGACCCGGCCCGACCAAGTCGTTCGGGCGGGCCGCATGGCGGGCTGGTCTCTGCCCGCGTCCGTGCACACGAGAGGGCACGTGATGTTCTTGTACCGGTACTCGAAGAAAGAGTCCGCTCACGAGCTCAGAACCGGCTGTTCGTGAATTTTGCCCAGTCGCGCGAGCTCTGCGATATCCGGGTTTTCCAGGACCTGCCTGGAGTATCCTTCACGCACCACTCCAACCATTGCTAAACCCAAATCCTCCAGAGTGCACACATACTTCGGGAACAGTGTCTTCAAGAGGGGATACGCAGCTCCGAGCACCTTCGAAATCCCGTACGCATGCTTCTGGCCATCGATCGGCTTGATGAATCCCGGCCTCAATGCATAAGCCGCTTTGAAGAGAAGTTTCATCAAATGGTTCTCCGTCTTCCCCTTGACTCTCGCCCACATCACACGCCCCTTCTCGCTGCTGTCAGTTCCCGTCCCTGACACATAACAGAATGTCATGTCGGAATTGAGCTTCGCCAGAACCGTCGCCGCGCTCATCGTGAGATCGTACGTGAGCCGGGTATATTCTTCTTCCTTTTTCCCGACAGAGGATACTCCGAGACAGAAGAAACATGCGTTGAAGCCTCTGAGCTGACCCTCGATGCTCGAGTAATCAAAAAAATCCTTGTGGACGATCTCCTGCAGCCTCTCGTGCTTCACATTGCAGGGCTTCCGGCCTATCACAAGCACCGATTCAACATCAGGGTGTCTGAGAGCTACATCGAGGACTCCCTCGCCAACCATGCCTGTGGCACCGAATACTATCGCTCTGATCTTCATCGTCGATTTCGATTCCTCTCCATTAGACCTCATCTCAAAAACACCTGTCACTCCCGTCCTTCATTGTCATTCCCGAAAGTTCCTATCGGGAATGATATTGGTGAGAGAGGCTGCATGTTTGAGATCACCTCTAATACCTGTTCACGAACCAAGAGCGCCTCTCAGGTATCCCCCGTCGTCGGGATCAACATGAACTCCGCAGTTGTGATGATTGCATTTATTTGTCCCAGATGCCTCTCTTCATGAACTCCGACAAACGCCAGCCATTGGGCCAGGTCAAGCGGGCCGAAAATCCAGTGAGGAAACCGGACAAGCGTGGGGTCAACCGACTGTAGTCGCGGACGGAGGTTCAGAAGTTCCGCCTGGACATTCCGCAGGACATTCAGTGAATCGGCCGCCTTGACATTGCCGGCGGGCGCGAACTTGTCGCGGGTGACATATTTCTCTACCCGACTTCGCTCGAGATATGGCTCAAGTGAGACCTCAAAAGAATGGAGCGGTGGATTTGGTCCGGTTGCCGCCGCGGCCTTGTCTGTCAATGTCGTTATCAGCCGAACCAACGGGCCTTCGACCAGAGCCAGATGCTCGAGAGTGTTTGCCATCGACCATCCGCCACCCATCGGTTTAAAGCCCAGCTGCTCGACACTGAGATCCCGGGTGGATTGTTCTAACCCTGCAAGTGAGCGCTCCTTCACGCTGAAAATTTCCGACAGGTCTCTGTATGTCAACGCGCCTCCTCTCCTTTTCGAATAGAAAACAACCGCGCTGGGGATTTGATAATTCAAACCCCAGTTCAGAGCTCATCGTTCCCGCTTCAGGCTGGGCCATTCGGTAAATGCAAAAACATATATCATCACCACATTTACGACAGGGACGCAGATCAGGAGGCTGAGGGCTGGGTGAAAGCCCGCCTTTCCTACGATTTTCCACAACGGCAGGATAACAAGCAATCCGTAGACGAAGACGAGGAACAACTCAGACAATCCAAGAGAGAACATACATGATCCTTTCTTTTGGCACACTATTCGGAAGTAGCGCGCGAAGGGGAGATGAGAATTTGGGCACGAGAAAGATAGGCGGTGGCGAGGAAAGGCGCAAGAAGGGAAGGTGCGAAGTGCGAAATGGCTGGTACGCGACATGCCCCTCAGGTCTTTCGTGCATTTGCAGACTCAGGGAGATTTGAGTGCGATATGATCGATGTGGATTGCTTCAGTTGGTCAGCTTACGGTTTTTTTTCCTTTCTCGGCGGATCGACCCGGCAGTTGCATACTCATGAGCCCTTGAAATCTCGTGGGGTCGTAGCCGACAATAAACGCAAAGAACGAAACAGCCGCAGCGAAACGGACATACTGTTCCGGCGTTGTTGCAGTGAAGGGTGCCACTGTTGTCGCCAGCACCCCCGCCATGAATGCAAAGTACGCCACAAGGCTTCGGAACATTGAGGCGATCGGGCTTTCCGTGCGGTAAAGGATGCTCTGGTTTAGGTGCGTGCCACCCTGCCCCCGCGGTTTGACTTCAGGGGCGGGCAGCTTTTCGTGAGTAATCAAGCTTGAACAGCCGCTGATTAATCCTGCCAGCATACATAGAAGCGCAACATTCGATGGGGTGTACGTCAGCATCACAACTCATTTCATCCTCCACGTGTTCGGCAGCTCTGTGCTCACTTCGCGCCTCCGATCTGTGGAATCCTGCGCAACATCGGCAAGAGTCTGAACGATGTCGCGAGTGATATCTCCGAGCATATAGTAGCTATGCTCAACGTCGAGGAGCCCGCCCGGGACGACAGGTGTACAATCGATCTGGTTGACTTTCGAATGGACGTGATACGGACGCGCTGAGCCGTTGTAGCCCAGTCGCTCCGGGTTTCCTTTGGTCGAATCCGAGATCATCATCGCCTTATCCTGGCGGTTGAAATACACGTTGATGTTGCGCGTCAGCTCGTTTAGCCGGCCGAGGGCCTGATCAGGTTCCAGGACCGTGTCGTCCACATCGGGCGCACACATGAAAATGTTCTCAAACAGACGTGGGAGCGATGGGGTCTGAACAAATTTCAGCATACGGTCGAGCGCATTCTGAAGGACGTAGTTCCCCATCGAGTGGCATAGGAGATGGATATCCTGCCTGCACAACTCATCGTTTCCGGCCTTCGCGTCATCCCGGAGCCGCTGGAAATAGTCGCGAAGCTTGAGGAATCCCCGCCCCACTGCATATCCGGAATTGCGCGCATCGGCACGGTCGACCAGATATGAGTAGTACGGAATTGCCTTCCCCTCCGACGGCCAGGTGAAGAGCACCACCATGACCTGTTGCTTCAAATCCTTGTGCTTATTGATCATCTCCTGCAGCGCGAGCGCGGAGCCGACCGCCTCTTCCCACGTGACATTGAATCCGTGGATGTAAACAAGCACATCCGTGCTCTTCATCATCTCCGATTTCAGATCCGTGAAGAACTTCGATGAGCCGAACTTTGACAGTGATTGCTTGCTGTCGGCAACATGTTTCTTCAAGCTTTCCTTGTACGGTTCTATGGTCGCCTTTCCTGCCATGGTCTTGAAATAGTCGGCAAGCTTAATGCCATCACCGGCGTTCAAGGGCTCGACCTTGGCATCCAGGAATTGCCGGACTTTCGCTTCGTCGGCCTGGACGGTAAGGTATCCGAACCGAAGATTTTCGTGGCCATCGTCGCTGAAGCTCGAGTCGTAGCCCGTCGGGTGCAAAAAGTCATCGCCGATGTGGTGGCGGTTGGTCGCGTAGTACAGGGTGTAGGGTTTCATGGATGGCATTGATTCCTCATGTTTGTGCGTATCGAACGGCTTTCCCGTCACTATTTAACTTTGAAAAGGAATACACTCCGGTTTTTCAGAAGGTCGATGAATTATTCCGGAAAAAGCCAGTAGGTCAATCCGCCCTTCGCGGTCCTCGGGGCGAGATTCCGTCTTTTAGGTTCAAGCTCATTCCTTACAAGATTATAGATGTCAAGTATGAGTGCTCTCGCCGAAGCAAAATAGCCGTGGCCCAGAAGATCCGTCCTCACGTTCGTTGCATCGACAGTATCGATCCCTGGCGCCACGAAAAGGTTCGAACCTGATTCACCCAGCCGGGGCAAACCCTGCCGGATTGCCTGGGAAACCTTCAAGGCCTCGTCCTTGTCTGAAGCGTACACAGTCCGGCGGCTATTGAGCGAGACAAACTTCGGATAAATCTGATCCTCAAACTCGGTCTTGTCGATGTCGGGTGCACAGAGGATGACCTGGTGAATTAGGTCGAGCTCTTTCTTGATTGTCGCGTCATCGACAAGGTTTTTGAGCGAGTTTGTCAGGATGTATGTCCCCATGCTGTGGGTAATAAGATGCAGTTTCTCAATGCCCGGCATCTGGAGGATTGATTTGATGAAACCCTGCAAGTGCGGAATGCAATTCCTTGCGATCTGTTCGTCATGCGGATATCCCCGCACGTTTCCCGAGGAGGGCCAGCTATAAAATGCACTGACTCCCGGGAACGAAAGATCATGGGCAATTTGTCCTGTGCGCCATGCGCACTCCCTGAATTCGACATTGTAGCCGTGTATGAAAAGGAGCGCTTCCTTTCCTTCTCGTTCCCCAAGGCGATTGGAGAACGCTGAGAAGAAGGCAGGCGCATCGAGCTGATCAAGCTCAACCAGCATGACATCACGCTTCTCGCTCTCCTGAAATCGCGCTTTCCACCACTTCGGGCGCTCGAGCTCACCTCGGACGTGCCCAGGCGGAATGTTCACCCTACAAATTCCGTAGAGCAACGCTCCATAGTCGCCGGTGTAGCGCGCGTTGATGTCCGGGTCCCCACTATTTGTCCTGCTCGTCGCATAGAACAAATCTATCACTTCCCCCGGGTCACCGAGCAAAACGGACTCCTGCGAAATCTCATCGTACGCACCCGAGGGGTAGGTCAGAGGCTTGGACATGGTTCCCGCAGGCCTCTCCCCAATCGACGCCGCAGGAAGCATCAACTCCTTGAGTGCCATCTTCATTTTGCCTCGATCGTCGAGCGAATTCAGGAACTTGCCCGGATAAAGCTTAAGGGGAGCCTTCAACCGCTTCCTCATTATTTCCTGGTCTGAGAGCCGCTCCACCAGCGCGGTCTTCCGGATCACACTTCGCCCGGCATTACTGATTCGGGATTGCGAATGCCACACCACTGAAATGACCACTGCCTGCTTTTTCCACATTGTGCGGCCATTGATCTGGCCAATCGCAGTGATCCTTTCGCTGCGATCGCACAGAATCAGCCAGTTACCCGGCCTCGCTGACCCCATGAAAGAGAACACCTTTCGAACGGGTATAGCGATCGATCTACGGCGTGTCCGTTCAGATCGAGCTATTGCATTTTCAACTTCCTTCTCGATCGGCATCGTGCCGCGTTCAGAAAGTGGAAAGCGGATTTCAAAGCCGGACGAAGTCCGCCGGAATGCCAGCCCCTTTCGCAAGAGCTTGGAGCCCGAGAGAGCACCCAAGTTAACAATCCAGTAGACGATCATAGCAACTCCCTTTGTTTGAGCTGTGTCGCGTTCAGTGAACCGGTCATCGAAGCGATGGAAACAACCCGGAGAAGTAACTCACCTGCCGCGAAGTTTCTCTCGCTTGAAGAAATTGAACAAACGGCCCCAGGTTCTACTTTCCGAACAATTTCGAAATCCCCGCTATGACAGCCCCAAATGCTTTCTTGTTAATGCCAAAGCTCACGTAGCCGTGTACTTCATTCCGAGCGAAGTTTCCGCCGATGCCAATGCTTCCATAGGAATTGAAATCATACGTCAGGGCTAGACCTATGACTTCGGCTGAATCGGAAAAGAGCCGTTCGGTGATTGCAAACGCGACTCCAAGTCTGCGCCACGAAAACTCCGGCACAACAAATTCATCTCCTGGCACGATTGCGTCGCCGAACGCGAGCCCAATCTCGAATACTGTCGGCGAGGTTTGACTCATAGGTTTCCGCAGATTCATCCTCGGACTCGATTGCGTCCCGACAATGGGAAACGGAACGTAGCGGAGCCGAAAAACCCCCATCCGTTCAGCAGGGTCAAGGGCGGGCATGAAGCGAAGATTCCGCTTATAGTTGCGATAGAGGATGTGCGCCTCAGAGTTTGATACGATAACGATGTCTGACTTCAAGATGCTGGGGCCGGCGAATGATGTATCGAGTAGGCTTGCCTGGGTCACGTCGGCTATCTTTTCGAGTATATGAATCTGGAATTCCGTCTGTTCCTTGAAAGCGCTCAGGATCTTATCTTTGTAAGCATCCAAAAGGAATTTGCTATAATCCGTTTGTTTGAGTTGCGTGTCTATACTGCCGACGGCGGACTTGACCGCAGCCATGGTGTTCCATATGAGATTGTCATCGTTTGCAATATGAAGAGATAGGGAATTCACTGTCGAGTCCAGGACGACAACTGTATCACGAAGGGACTTTACGATTTTCAAATCCCCTTCCCAGGAGGGGACGAGACGGGAGATCGCTGACGAGTCCGGTGGAGCATATCGGAAGGAAATCTTCGGAACAAGCGATGCAGCTTCCTCATATAGTTTTGACGCTTGCCCCCATAATGCACTGTATGTTTTAATCCGATCCCGAATCAAATCAGGCATCATGGAATCCCCTTCAGCCCGCTTCTTGAGTTCATCCATTGTCGTCGTCACTGCCGCGATTTGATCCTGCCCCTGGCGCAGTTCCCTGG
>QYQB01000098.1 GCA_007280275.1 bacterium
GAATTACGAAGTACGCACATGAGGCGGGCATTACACTCATCTACATGGGCAAGGGGGACCTCGAACTGATCTGAGTCTCTCAGGTTTGGTGAGGCTTTCCCAGAAGTCCCCTTCAAGAAAGCAGATTCTTCACTCCGCTTCGCTCCGCTCAGAATGACGTTTGCTTCTTATTGGACGGTCTCTACTTGTATTCAAATGCTTTGTTCGGGAATTTGGGAGCAGGAGGTACCTCCACGGGGTGTAGCTTGATCTGTTCCTGCAAGTACTTGATTGCTGCATCGAGCTGCGTGTCCTTCCCGTTGAACGTCTCTCTTGGAAGATTGTCCACCACCATGTCGGGATCGACACCGTGTCCTTCAATCAGCCATTCGCCTTCGGGACCATAGACTCCGGTTTCTGCCGCAGTTGCCATTCCTCTGTCCTGCAGCCACGGTCTCGCTGACAGCCAGATTTCTCCTCCCCAGGTGCGTGTGCCAATGACCTTTCCGAGTCCGAGTCTGCGAAATCCTTCCGCGAATGCCTCACCATCCGATGCCGTGAATTCGTTGCAGAGGACGACGAGATGGCCCCTGAACGCGTACTGCATGTTCCAGGTCGACATGCTGGTCCGCTGCTTCCAATAGAACCATGCTTTGCGGAGAAGCTTCTCCAGGATCCAAGAGTCGATGTTGCCCCCGCGATTGTGGCGAACATCGATGATCAATCCCTTCCGGTCGAAGACGGGGTAGAAGTTCTTCACCCACTCGGTGTAGTTGCCTCCTCCCATCGCACGAAGATGCACGTACCCGATGTCATTCTTGCCCGCTTCCTCGACGCGCAGGCGCCTGGTGTGCTCCCATTCGCTGTAACGCAAATTCGATTCATCACCCTGGGAGATCGGCTTCACAACAGCGTCGTAGTCTCTGCCGGATCCGGAAGATTTCAGTCTGAGCAACACCTGCTGGTTCGTCAGATTCCTCAGAAGCAGGTATGGGGATTCAACCGACAGTGTCGAGATTCCGTTGATCGATTTGATGATATCTCCCTCGCTGATCGTGAGCCCTGGTTTCGAAAGTGGCGAAGAGACCTCGAGGTAGTCAGGGTCAGAGCGATAGATGTGCTGAATCCGGTACCCTCCATTGGTCTCATCCCGGACAAGGACCGCGCCGAGTGATGCGGGGCTGATCTGGTCGAGCCCAAGCCGCCTGTCGCCTCCAGACACAAAAATGTGCAGGGCCGCAAGTTCGCCCACCAGATCTGTGATGAGGTCGTTGAGCTCATCACGATCGGTCACCCGGTCGACGAGCGGCAGGTGCCTGTCGAGCAGGCCCTTGTAGTCGATGCCATGAAGGTTCGGGTCGTAGAAGTAATCGCGTTCGAGTCTCCATGTCTCCAGCAACATCTGGCGCCATTCTTCGCGCGGGCTGATCGTCAGCGTCCAACTGTCAAGATTCACCTTGCTCTTGGGGAGATCCGACGGAGGCGATGTCGAAGCATCGATCACATAGATGTCGCCTGATTTCTGAACCATCAACTTCTTGCCATCGCGGGAGAGGTCGTACCCATCCACATCATCGAGCAGAGTCTTTGATGCGATATCCTTGTTCTTGATTTCCAATGCGACGAGCTTCGTCTTGGAACCCAGGGACACCTCGGACTCGGTCCAGAACAGGGTCTTGTCGTTGATGGAGAGCTCGCGGTATTTACTTGCCGGCAATGGGACCTCGAAGACTCTGTCCTGTATCCCGTCGAGGTCGATGATGACATCGTTGATTTTCTCCTTCTTCTGATCGTCTGCTTCCTTCTTCTTATCCTTCTCTTTTTCTTTGTCTTTCTCTTTTTCTTTCTCTTCGGCCTGCGCAGCGACGAGTTCGTCCGTCGGGAGGAACGGGGATCGCCCGTCTTTCCTCAGGGAAATGCAGTAGATTTTTCTGGTCTTATCGAAGAACGGCTCGGGCTGGCGGGCTCCCCACGGACTGGCAACGAGCGACTGGAAGACACGATCGGAGAGGAAATAGATCCACTTTCCATCGGTGCTCCATACAGGATTGTAGCTCTCGACACGATCACGCGTCACGGCGACTGTCTTCCCGTCCAAAACGTTGTAGAGCATGATCTGCGAAAAGGTGTTCGCTGCGGTTTGAACGAACGTCAGCCACTTGCTATCGGATGACCAGCTATAACCGCTGAATCCGTCGAACTCGGACGACGCGATCTGGGCCATCTTCTTCGTTTCGAGATTGAACAGCCAGAGCTTCTGATTCTTGTCGTCAAACACGATCCACTTCCCGTTGGGTGATATTACTGGATCGAAGCGGAAGACCTTTCCGTCATTTGTGAGCTGCTCGGGGTCTCCGACGCCATTCGCTGGCACCTTCCAGAATTCGAGCTCGCCCGTTTCATCAGAAAGAACAAGAATGGACTTGCCGTCGGGCATGAATTGGGCGCTGCGATAGCGAACCTTGCTCCTGGTCGACACACGCACCAATCTTCCTTGTTGCGCCGGTGCCACAAACACTTGCCCACGCGCAGTCAACACGACACGGTCCCCATTCGCCGAGACGTTTGTTGCCGTCAGGTAGTCCGCAGGCTTCTTCACCCACTTCTCGCGTTCCTGGTCAAAATCGGACGAGAGAGTGATAGAGACCAACCGATCGGTGTTGCCCGCGATGTCGAAGACATGGATGTCGGCACCGATCTGATAAGCAATCTTCCCGCTGCGAAGCGAAGGAGACTTGGCATCCCATCCCTTGTGAAACGTGTGCTGCTTCAGATCCTTTCCATCCTCGTTCATCGACCAGAGGTTCATCGTGCCGTCGCGATCGCTCGCGAAGTACACTCGTTTGTTCCACGCCATCGGCGTCTTGCTTGTGCCCGGAAAATTGGAAGTCAGCGGAATCGCCTCGGGCTTGCCAAGCTCGTACTTCCAGACGTTCTGAGCGGTCCCGCCTTTGTAGCGTTTCGTATGACTTCCCTGGAACGGAAGCCGTGTGAAGAACAGCGTAGAGCCTTTCTCATCGAACGACCCGTCGCTTGCCTGGCTGAGCGGCAGCAATTCTGTCACTCCCGATCTGAGATTGATTGTAAGCAACTGTCGATTAGGCAGTGTCGAATAGTGCGTGCTCTGATAGATGATCCTGCCGTCCGGTGTCCATCCAACGACGATTGCAGTTTCACCGTCGAAGGTTCTCCGGGTGGGGAATCCTCCTTCGACGGGCATCGTATAGACCTCCGTCGGGCCCTCGTATTGAGCCGAGAAGGCGACGAGCTTTCCGTCGGGTGAAATTGCCGCGTTCGATTCCGTACCCAGATGAGATGTCAGACGCTGAGCCATACCGCCGCCCAGATCGACCTTCCAAAGATCGCCTTCAGCAGTGAAGATGATCTTGTCGGACGTGAGGGCTGGGAAGCGGTAGTACCCCCGCGGTGAATCCGCGAAGAGCAATACAGGGAGCACAAGGATAAGCAGGAAGATCGCAGAGCGTTTCATGAGGGGACCCTGTCTGTAATAATGAATGGGTGAACCAAGTGCCGATTCTAGAAAGTGATCTTGTATCTTTCGAGTAAGCTAGCTGTCTATACAAGTCTTTCAACGCGGAGACGCAGAGCCCGCAGAGCAACGCAGAGTTCTTGATATTTCTCTGCGGTTCTCCGCGATCTCCGCGCCTCTGCGATGGAAAACACAATATTTCTTTTTGGCGATGGCACTGGTATGCTTGGCCAGAAGATGTGTCTTGTTGACGAAGCACATCGACATTACGAAAAAAAGGAGGCGGACGCAAGGAATACGCGAATCTTTGATGGGACGAAGCGGCACGAGTATCGTGGCTTGGAAGAAACTGAAAAAGCACACACTTATTTCATGAGGAGCATCTTGATCGACTTCAACTGGCTGCTTGTTCGAATTTGCGCAATGTAGACTCCGGAAGACAAGTTCTTCGCATCCCATGAAATGAGTCGTGTGCCGGCGGGGAGTTCATCATCCAGAAGCGTCCCAATCTCCCGACCGAGCAGATCAAACACCTTCAGGCTCACGTGTTGGCGCTCGGGCATTTGGATGGAGATGGTCGTCGATGAGTTAAAGGGATTCGGAAAGTTGCCAAGATCGAAATCGGTCGGAACCGACGTGAGCGTTATGCCCTGGATACCGGTAACAATCCGCTGTTTCAGCGCCATGATGCGGTTGTACGACTCGTCGATTCTGGCTGCCGCGATTGTGCCATCCAGTACTTTCCGCTCCAGAAAATCGACAACATGCCTTGCAAGGGAGAAACCGCTGCTGTCCTGATTCTTGTTGTAGAGGAGAATATCGACGCCTGCCTGCACTGCCAATGCGATCGCTTCATCGAATCCATAGTAATTGACAATAGCTTGCATGCTCATTTCATCGCTGACGACGACACCCTGGTACCCGAGGCTTTGGCGCAAGATCCCTGTCACAGTTTTCCTGGAAAGGGTTGCGGGATAAACGCTGTCGAGGTTTGCATTGAACACATGGGCCGTCATGATCAGGTCGACGACACCTGCACTGAGCAGCTGGCGATAAGGGGTGAGCTCGCTATCGGCCCAGGTCTTTGTGATATCGACGAGTCCAAGATGAGAGTCGGTTTTCGCGCTCCCATGCCCCGGGAAATGCTTTAAGGTTGTGAGAAGCTTCTTCTTGTGGAATTCATCGATGAACCATCCCGCGTGCGATGCGACAGTGGCCGGGTTCGAGGAGAAGCTACGGCCAAGTGCTCCGATCGCTGGGCTTGTCGGGTTGACGTTGACGTCCACTACGGGCGCAAAATCTACATTGATGCCTGTTTGCTGAAACCATCCTGCCATCATGGAGGCGGTTGATCGCGTGTATACTTCCGAGTTGGTCACTGTGCCCATCTGATAAGCAGAAGGGGTGTTTGCGAAGCCGTTTGAACTGCTCAAACGAGCAACCTGGCCTCCTTCCTCGTCGGTCGCGATCAGCAGGGGAATGGAAGATCGCCGCTGGAGTTCGCTCGTCAGGTGAGTGATTTGTTGCGGTCGCCTGAGGTTGTTGCTCCACGTGAAAAAGATTGTCCCGCCGACGAACCCGTTCGCGAGATCGGATTTCATCGTATCGAGGCTGGCAGAGGATTTCTCCAGCGAATCGCCGACGAAGGTTACCATGACCATCTGACCGATTTTGCGCCGGAGAGGGACCTGGGCGTCGCTCACCAAGGGGCTGAGACAGAGAAGAGAAATTAGGGCGAGAAAGGCCGATAGGAGGTCCGGTCGGGTGCTTCTACGTGCGATCATCTGTGGGGGGCGTCTTCGTTCATCATCAGCGTTCTTCCGTCTTGGGGTAATCAAGGAAGGAAGAATTGCTTTGAAGTGCAATGAAGAAGGTGAGTGAACTCTTCTCAAATAGTAGAACGTGTCTTGTTCGAGAGACTCGACCGATCTTCTTGAGGCTGTCCAAAAAGTGTCTTTGTCATTTCGACCGCCCGCCTGCATGACTGCATCAGCAGTCTGGCAAGTTGCATGTGCGGCGGGCAGGCAGGGAGAAATCTTTCTCTTTATTCGGATTTCTCAGTCGCTTCCTGCCCGACTACGTCGGTCAGGCGGGCGCTCCTTCGAAATGACAAATATGGCTTAGAGGATAGCCTCAACACAGGTTTTGGCAGCCTCACAACCCATGCGAGAGTAGCACTCTCAGACCTTGTGTCAGGCCTCGATCTTTTCGAGCAGGACATGTGTCTAAGAGATTGCAGCACGAAATGGTCGTCGACAAGCAAATCAGGTTCCCTGGAGTGAAACTCCGGCATGGTCCCTCTTCGACAGTGTAACTGTCGAAGAACACAGGCGGGCTGTCGAAGAACTGTTCTTTTTCCCACTAGTCCTCCAGAAAGTACTCAACCGTCGTAACGACGCGGAGAGTCTTTTTCAACTGTGCCCCCTTTGATCGATTCTACCAAGTCTCAGAATTGCCTCTCTCCATTGGGAATCGGTGGCCCACTCATAGCACGCTTTGGCTGTAATCCATCACCTGTCCCGTGGCACGATATATGAGTGTATACTCATATACTCTATCCGAAGGAACGTCCATGAAGACATCAGCAGACTTGAAGGCGGAAATCCTCGTCGCGCTCGCCCACCCGAACCGAATCCGGATTCTTGAACTGCTCCGGAAAGATGTAATGTGCAATTGCGAGCTGGCGCCCGCGCTGGAGCTTGAGCAATCGAATCTCTCCCGGCATCTGAAGATCCTTGTCCAGGCAGGAATCCTGAACTCATGGAAAGACGGACTGCGGGTGAACTTCAAGGTTTCGGATGATCGCATCTTCAAGATCCTGGACGTTGCAGCGGCA
>QYQB01000246.1 GCA_007280275.1 bacterium
CTGCGCGTGGATCCTCCCCCCGGCGGATACATCGAGAGCCAACCCAGATTTGCCACGATCCTTGGTGCGGCGAAAATCTCCGGGAAGACTGCTGGCGGACTCTCGATCGGAGTGCTCGAAGCAGTCACGAGACAAGAAACCGCAACGCTGGTTGATTCGCTCGGCAATCGGACAACGCAGGTGGTCGAACCCCTCACGAACTACAGCCTCATCCGGCTTCGTCAGGACCTGATGGCGAATTCGAATATCGGCATGATTGTGACCTCCGTGAACCGTGATGGCCGATTGCCGGCGATGACGGCTGGCATGGATTGGAGCCTCAAGTTTCTGGAGAGCGTGTATCGTGTGGATGTGTTTTTGGCAGGATCGCGAACGACGAATGCATCCAACGCGCGTGCCGACGGTACTGCAGGCAAGTTCAACTTCAGCAAGGACGGCGGACCCCATTGGCGCGGCTCACTGTCCTTCGATTTCACAGCGAAGAAATACAACGTCAATGACATTGGGTTTTTCCGGCGGCCAAATGACTACGGCTGGGTTGGGCAGATCCTCTACCGGGACGATGAGGTCACTTCGATCAAACGCCTCTGGAGTCTCAGCTCGATGGCCCATCTTCGCCGCAATTTCGACGGTGCGGAAATCATCAATTCCATCAATCTTGATGGCCAGATCACGCTTCCGAACTGGTGGCTTATCGATTGCATCGCGACGCTCGATCGCGGGAAGTACGATGACCGTGAGACGCGTGGGAACGGACTCTACAGAAAACCCGGCACGCAGAGCATCAGCCTCGATGTGAAATCCGACAAACGCGAGCTCGCCGTCGGAGAATTCGTCATGACCTGGGGGGCCGACCAACGAATGGGGCGGTTCCTGTCGTTGAAGGGCGATCTGGAACTTAAACCTGCCTCGAACGTGACGCTGCAGTTTGATCTGGAGCGCGCGCTTCGGAAGAATGAATTTGCCTGGGCCGACAACGTTGTCCCCGTCTGGTCATCTTCCCTGGCATCCACTTCCTCCGTCTTCGCAAACCGCACGACGGATAACTGGAGCTTTACGACGCGGGGATCATACGTGTTCACGACAGACCTCACCCTTCAGGTGTATTTTCAGCTCTTCTTCGCGAAAGGGAAGTACGACAATTACCAGATCATGCTTGCCCCCGATCGGTTCGTTCCGTATCCCCTGTATTCGCGCCCGGAATTCAATGAGCTTTCGTTCAATTCGAACGTCGTTCTGCGGTGGGAGTATTTACCGGGCAGCACGGTTTATCTGGTCTGGTCGCAGGCGCGTTTCGGCGGACGCGGGACATACGAGAGCACCATCGCGAATAGCTTCAACAGCACCTTTGCTCTCCCGGCGGACAACGTGGTGCTGCTGAAAGTCAGCTATTGGCTAAGTATGTGACCGCCCGTCCAGTAGGTGGATCTGCAGACACGGGAATCGAAAACCACACTTGCTTCGCTGACTGACCAACACACGGAGCGAGGTATCACAATTCCAATAACGCATATGCTCATCCGATTACTGTGTTTCATTTATTGCCTCATGATCGTTGTTCTCTCTTCGGCCCTCGGCGGAAGCAATCCCAAGAAAGCAATCGCTGTCCGTACACCGGTAGCACCGAGGATCGATGGTGTTCTCGATGAGCCCGAATGGAAACTGGCGAAGCCTGAAAAAGATTTCCTACAGCAAGACCCGAACGAAGGTGCGCCGGGGACGATGCCTACGGAGTTCCGAATTCTGTATGACGACGAGGCGATCTATTTCGGCTGTACCATGGATGACCCGGATCCGTCGAAGATCATCGCTCGCCTCGTCCGGCGGGACGACGAGGTGTTGTCCGACAATATCTCCATTCGCATCGACACGTACCACGACCATCAGACAAACTTCGAATTCACGATCAATGCGGCCGGAGTGAAGGTCGATATCCTGCAGTACGGAGATGGACAGTTGGAAGACGCTTCGTGGGATGCCGTGTGGGATGTGAAGACAAGAATAACCGATCGCGGATGGATCGCGGAAGTCAAGATCCCTTTCCGGGTACTACGCTTTCCACAGCGGGAATCCTATGAATGGGGCCTGCAGCTGTACCGCCGAATCGCCCGTCTGAACGAGCTGCAAATGTGGGCATTGAGGAGCAAAAGTGAGGGAGGCCATGCCTCGAAGTTTGGTCATCTCGTCGGTATTGAAAGGATCCCTACTCCATCAAACGTCGAATTGATACCATATGCACTGGCGGATGGTCGGTTCGTCCCTCAATCCCAGAGCTACCCCTCCGGGCGCGAAATCAAGCCCAATGCCGGTCTTGATGTCAAGTACCGGCCGGGAAACGGTCTCACAGTGGACGCCACAATAAACCCCGATTTTGGCCAGGTGGAAGCGGATCCGGCCGTGCTGAATCTGACCACGTTCGAGACGTTCTACCCGGAGAAGCGTCCGTTTTTTATCGAAGGTTCGCAGATCATTCAGTTCACGACGTTCGGAGGAGATTTCGGGCCGGGGCTTTTCTATTCCCGCCGCATCGGGCGTGCACTACAGGTGGAAGCGCCGGAGGGAGGGTATGTCTTGAACCAGCCGAGATTTGCGACCATCCTGGGTGCAGCCAAGATCTCCGGCAAGACGAACAGCGGGCTTTCGATCGGTGTGCTCGAGGCGGTGACGAGAAAGGAAACTGCGACGCTGGTCTCATCTTCCGGAGAGCGAACAGAGAAGATTGTTGATCCGCTCACGAACTACAGTCTGATTCGTCTTCGGCAGGATGTCTTGGAAAACTCGAATATCGGCATGATCCTCACGTCAGTGAACCGTGACGGCATCTTGCCGGCAATGACAACCGGTGTGGACTGGAGTCTGAAGTTTGCTGAGAGCATGTATCGCGTCGATGGATTTCTCGCTGGCTCGCGCACCACCAGTCCTTTCAACGGTCGTGTTGACGGCACGGCCGGCAAGTTCAATTTCAGCAAAGACGGCGGCCCGCACTGGCGCGGCTTTGTCTCATTCGATTTTACATCGAAAAGATACAACATCAATGATATCGGCTACTTCCGCCGGCCGAATGACTACGGCTGGATTGGTCGGATTCTCTATCGCGATGATGAAGTGACCGCATCACGGAGGTTCTGGTCGCTGAGTTCCGTGTATCACCTGCGGCGCAATTTCGACGGCGCCGAACTCAATCATTCGATAAATCTCGAAGGCGAGCTCACGCTTCCGAGCTACTGGATATTCGTGGCGCATGCCGAAATCGACCGCGGAAAGTACGACGATCGGGAAACACGCGGCTGGGGTCTCTTCAGAAAACCGGGTACGCAGAATCTCTTTGTTATGGTAGAATCGGACCAGCGGCAGGATGTTTTTGGCGAGTTGGAGATCTCGATCGGCAGCGACCAGAGAGCTGGCAAATACCTTCAGCTGAAAGGTGAATTGGAGCTGAAACCGGCCACGAATATTTCTTTGAGATTTGATCTTCAACGAGGGATCCGCGATCGCGAATTTGCATGGGTGGCAAACCTCACGGGACCTCCGGACGGGAGCATTTTTGCGGAGCGGACGGCCGATGAATGGAGCCTCACGACGCGTGGCTCGTATGTGTTTTCGACGGAGCTCACACTTCAGGTCTATTTTCAGCTCTTCTTTGCCAAAGGCAAGTACGAGAATTTCCAGCAGATGCAGGGCCCGGACAAATTCCAGCCGTATGCCCAGTACTCCCGGCCGGACTTCAACGATCTTTCCTTTAATTCGAACGTCGTCCTGCGGTGGGAATACTTGCCAGGCAGCACGGCCTATCTTGTCTGGTCGCAGTCGAGAAGTGGCGAGCGCGGAACGTATCGCAGCTCGTTCGGGGAGAGCTTCAACAACACGTTCGCATTGCCCGTGGACAATGTGCTTCTGCTGAAAGTGAGTTATTGGTTGAGTATGTAAGAGTATTGTCGATTGCCGATTGGCAATTGTCGATCGGACAAACCTAATCGAAAATCGGAAATCGCAAATCCCAGAGATTCAAATGGAACCACTCAAGCAAAACTTGTTGAAGCGCGGTGATGAAGTCGTGCTGCAGGTGGACGACGCCGCCTTCGAGGGCATGACAATCGCTCGACATGAGGGCTTTGTGGTCTTCGTCGATGGGGCTGTTCCCGGCGATACGGTGCGGGTCCGCATCCTCAAGTCGAAAAAGAACTACGCGGAAGCGAAGGTCGTCACAGTCGAGCAACCTTCGCCGCACCGCGTGATACCTCGCTGCCGGCACTTCGGGTCATGCGGAGGGTGCAAGTGGCAGCATGTCGATTATCAGGTGCAGCTTCGATTCAAGCAACAACACGTCGTCGACGCCTTCGAACGCATCGGGGGGTTTGCCAATCCCAATGTCCTTCCCATCATCGGCTCCGAGGAAGTCTTCTTCTATCGGAACAAAATGGAATACTCCTTTGCCGCCAAGGAGTGGCTTGAATCTCCTCCGGATAACTCGCCTGATTCTCCCAACTTTGAACTTGAAACTCCAAACTCAAAACTCTTCTTGGGCCTTCACGTTCCTCAACGGTACGACAAAGTTCTCGAAATCACCGAATGCCATCTTCAGTCGGGACTCTCCAACGAAATCCTAAATTTCACAAGATCCTTTGCCCGCCGCGAGAACCTCCCCGTTTACTCCTCGGATGCGGATGCGGGGTACCTCCGGTTTCTTGTCATCCGTGAGGGCAAACGGACGAAGGAGACAATGGTCAATCTCGTGACGTTTGAAGACCGGCCGGACCTTATGAAGCAGTTTACGGCTGATTTGCTTGCCGCAGTTCCCTCGATCACGACGGTCGTCAACACCATCAATTCGAAGAAGGCACAGATAGCATTTGGTGACCGGGAAAGGGTCTATGCGGGCGATGGGGTGATCAATGAGAGACTCGGGAATCTTCGCTTCAGAATCTCGGCGAGCTCGTTTTTCCAGACGAACACACAGCAGGCTGAGCGACTTTACACAGTCGCGAAGAACCTGGCCGCGCTCAAGCAGACAGACATCGTGTGGGACCTGTATTCTGGTACCGGATCGATCGCGTTGTTTGTTTCGAATGCAGTGCGGCAGGTGATTGGAGTGGAATCAGTTGAAAGCGCTGTGCAAGACGCAAACCGCAATGCACAGGCAAACCACATTGAGAATTGCACGTTCATTCTGGGTGATTTGAAGGATCGTCTCACGAAAGACCGCGAATGGATCACATCGCATCCCGGGCCTGATATGATGATCATCGATCCGCCCAGAAGCGGCATGCACCCCAAAGTGGTGGAGGAGATACTGGAAATTGCCCCAGAGCGGATTGTGTATGTTAGCTGTAATCCAGCAACCCAGGCGAGAGATGTAAAAGCGCTGGCTGCAAAGTACGATATCGCAGCTCTCCAGCCCGTAGACATGTTCCCCCACACGTATCACATCGAAAATGTAGCCCGCCTCATTCTGCGCCAATAGAATACCAGGGTCCAGCGTTGTGTTTTGGAAAGACTTTGAACAAGTCCGCAGCAGGCCACCGAGACTTAAGGGGGCACCGACTCCAGCCCTTCCAAAACAAAGCACTCACCCCTCAAGTCCCCTCTCACAGCCCGCATTCCCTCGCAAGAGAGGGGA
>QYQB01000158.1 GCA_007280275.1 bacterium
AACAAGGGCTCTATGGTTGCCCATTGGATGTCTGATAGTTCGTCTCGTCGTGCCATGTACGAAAGTACAGAGCACTATTACAAAGTACAAGTACTATTTTTGAGATGGCTTCTAGTAGCTTTTGAACAATCACATCAGGTACTGGCTTAGCTTTTTGTCCATTAAATGGGGGTGAACTCCACTTCGAAAACCAAGATGATACAACCTTGAGACTTGAGCATCTAGACAGCTCTTTATATGTCCAAGACTTTGACGATACGTAAACTGTGCAAAAGCCATTCAAAGGAAATGGTCCCAGCGTGAAAACCTTTGAACTTTGTATGAGCCTTGATATCTTTCGACGCATTGATGAAACTCGTGCATTGGCACGAAATCCATTACCCGAGAAAATATTGTTCGGCCGGGATTCATGTGCTTCCTCTGAATGTGAAATGGATCTCAAAGGATAGTGAAATAGCCATTCCAAATCCAAATGTCGAGGGCTCTTTTCCCCTGTAATGTCCAGTAAAATAGCGACTTACAGCTATTCCAAAGTCCAACAGTTGGACACTACTGCTACCTTCGATGATGCAGTTCTTACAATTGGCATTGGGCTTTTCAAAGGAGCCACAGTGTCTGATGTTAAGAAGTGTCACAATCCAGAACAAAAAGCAGACAGTCTGCATTGAAACCACCAAGAGAATATAGATGGATAAGGATATTGCTTTTTGCTCACATTGTCATCCTGGTGTTTCAGTTACCGCTTAGAGAGCTTGTAGTCGATACAACGTATTGGCGCGACATATTGCTTGTATTGACATTTGCCATGTGGGTCCTTTTGGTAGGCAAGGGACAGGAGATTAAGCGAGATGGCTTCGAAAACATATCTAGATGGGTGAAGATCTATCTAACTTATGGTTTGATTGTGGTCGTCTCATTCTATGCAGAAGGGAACAGCTTTGAGAGAATCGTACGGGATTTTCGGAACCATTTTTTCCCTTTCGTTTTGTTTTTTGTCTCAAGAATGACGTTCAATTCAGATGCGGCTCGCATGCGGCTCTACAATTTTCTCTATGTTGTTTTTATATTTCTCATCCTTAACGTGTTCTTAGAACAATTGGCCCGCTACGTCGGGATTCCAAACTCCGTATTCCCGTGGTACAACTATCAATTCTCTAAATTGTATAGATTTATTGGTAATACTGCAACGATGTACGGAGCAATATCAGCCGATGTTGGGTACGTGAACCCTGAAGATTCACCAATCCTGGGCATTCTTGGGTGGCCGCATGCGACTTCAGCTTTTTTCATGGCTCTTTTTGCTGTGCTCATACCCTTCATGTTTTTGAACAAGAGGAAAGAAGAGTTCAGATACTTGCCAATTCTAATGGTAGGCTTTCGACAACATCTAAAAGACGTGCTTTTTGTTCTATCTTTCACGGTTCTTATTGTATTGGGAGTTAGGACTCAAATTGTTACAATTGCTCTCGTCATCCTTATGCTAAATGTGTTACCATTTAAATTGGTCACCAACAAGAGATTATTTTATTCCGTACTTCTGTTTATCGCAGTGGTAGGCACCAATCCCGATTTACTGTCGAAATTATTGGATTTGTTTGACACTGGATTTCGGACCGATTCGTCAAGAGATTCCACTCTGGCGATAATATTCAGTAGAGACATTATTGTCGGGGTATTCACCCGTTGGTTGCAGGAGCCTTTTGTGTCCATCATACTTGGTTCTTCTGAAGCAGTAAATAGTATTGTTTTCCAAAATCTTGAAATTCGCCTATTGTATTTTACGCTGCTATTTGGACTTTTGTGGTTAGTAATCTTTTCATGCTTGTTCGGTAGCGCAATATTGCATTGCGTGAAGATTTTCAACACGGAGAACATTTCGCTTTTCAACCGGTTGTTCGCATTGGGTTGCCTACTAATGTCAATCTCCTACGCCGCGGATATGCTCCATTATTCCTATCTCATGTATTTTCCGAATATTGATCTGTGGGCGATATCTATTGGTGCCCTAAGCCGCATCAGAAGCGGGTGAATCTAGAACTGTGAGATATTCGACATGATATTGGACGCAAGAACGATGACAGAGTAACGCAGAAGAGTATGCAGTTCGGCCCGAGTACGCCGCTTATCGGTGTTCTGATCACCGCAGGCATGTTCGACATAAGATCGTGTTCTTGGGAAGCGAGGCAACGTGAAGGTTCTAATCTTGGTACATGGACTCTTTCCTGGGTTTTCTGCGCCGGCTGGGAAAGAATATGCAAAGAATCTCCATCGTTTAGGAATAGATGTTGCGGTTGCTGTTATCGGAAAATTGTCGGAGACCAAAGGGGCGGATGCATTTGCTTTTCCAGTCTTCGTCATTGATGAGCCAAGCATTGCAAAGCAATATAGGAAGCTTATTCCGATCGTTAGGAAATTCGACATAGTCCACTACTTCCCTGGCAAGGGCTTCGAGCTTTTACCATTATTTGCGAAGAGAACCAGATTTGTGATGAATCGTTTGAGTGTATCTGTGACTCGAGACCGTCTGAAGAACAGAGTAGTCGATATCTTGAAACGACTTCAACCTCTCTTTTATTCTTGTGCGATATTCACGGATGAACCTTTGGCCCGAAAGTTGCGCCCATTCTTTAGGAAGCGTGTCATCCTGCTACCTGTTGGCTATCCTAGCGAACTGTTCTATCCAAATCGACTGCCACCAAAAAACAATGATGAGAAAGTGCTAATGTACCACGGGGCGGTTCGTCCGGAACGTCAATTGGATCGCTTAATAAGAGTTATTGCTCGGTTGCCAGAAGAATATAAAATGAAGATCATTGGCGGTGGTTTGGCTAGAGATGAAGTCTACCGACGAGAGTTGGGTGCCCTGGCCGTGGAGCTGGGTTGCGAACATCGCGTCATTCTAACAAATATGCCACAAGAGCTGATCCGCAACGAAATTGAGACTGCATACCTAGGTCTAAGCCATGTTCCACCGTGGGAGTGCTATCAAGACCAATTTGTCATGAAGACCTTGGAATATCTGGCTTGTGGTCTACCGGTTATTACCACGGCAACGCGGTATAATAAAGATTTTCAGAAGACGCTTGGAAAGGATTCGATCCTGCTTACAGATGGTTCGGTCGATGACATAGTAGACAAGGTGTTGCATGCAGAGAACTACATCGTTTCATTCTACAAAGAGGAGACACAAAAACGTATTCGAGAGCATTTGGCTCAATATTCGAGTCGGTTCATCGTGGAGCACAATCTATTGAATATCTACCGATCAGTACTGAATGGAACTTTTGGCTCTCTTGCTTGTGACTAACTCGAGTTCAGTCATAGTGCAAGAGTAGCGTAGAGAAACTACGAGAAGAGGACAATCGCGTGAGAAAAAGAATTCTGGTTACCGGTGGTACAGGCTTTCTTGGAAAAAGACTTGGGATTGCCCTGCGAGATGAATACGATGTCATTCTGGCTGCAAGAAACAACAAGCAGAATTTCCTCGCCAAGAGGCTGACCAACTGTGAAGTGGTGCCTCTTGACGTCGTAAACATTGAATCCATCAGAGATGTGTTTCAGGAATACAAGCCAAGCATTGTGATACACGCTGCAGCTACGAAATTCGTAGATCTTTCAGAGAAGTTTCCAATGGAATGCGTTGATGTCAACGTCAGAGGGTCTCAAAACGTAGCGAGAGTTTCACTCGAATGCGAGGTGGAAACGCTAGTTGGCATATCTACGGATAAAGCCTCGCCTCCCGTAAGAAACATCTATGGTTTGACTAAAGCATTGATGGAGAAAATGTTCTGTCTGATGAACGGGAAAAGCGGAACAAAGTGTTGCTGTGTGAGATATGGCAATGTGGCTTGGTCGACCGGGTCGGTTTTGCCAATTTGGAAGAAGATGCATGAAGACAGTGGGGTCATTGGGACCACCGGCCCCGAAATGAGAAGATATTTCTTTATGGTTGATGAGGCTGTGCAATTAGTTTTGACGGCTCTGAGGAACATCGATGAATTTCAGGGCAAAGTGTTGTCGCGCAAAATGAAGGCAGCCATGATTGAAGACATATTGAAGCTTTGGACAAGAGAAAAGGGCGGTAGATGGGAAAGAATTCCCGGCAGGCCAGGTGAAAGGATCGACGAATTCTTGATTGGCGAATTGGAACTACCACTGACATATGAGAAAATCATCGACAATGTCACGCATTATGTCATATCAATGAATGACAAAGTGCCTTTTCCGCTTAACGAAATCAAGTCATCGGCCAATGCCGACAGGTTGACGGATGAGGAGATAATGAGTATAATAAACTATCCACCGGATGAAGAGAAATGAAAAAAAGAGTTGACAATGCTTTGATCATGGCTGCTGGAAGAGGGCAAAGGATGATGCCGTTAACCGCGGACTTACCCAAACCTATGGCTCCCTTCAATGGAACCACTCTAATCGCAAAGGGGATAGAAAATCTCCGTGCCCACATAAAGTATATTCATATTACTGTTGGATACAAAGGGGCTATGCTGGCTGACCATGTGATAAGTCATGGAGTTGCTACGGTGATAAACACGGAAGGACAGAGCAATTCATGGTGGATCTACAATACCCTCCTGCGACACCTGAATGAACCTATGTTCGTTCTAACCTGCGACAACGTTGTCGAACTCGATTTTGATTTGTTGATAGAAGACTACTTGCGAAATGGATCACCGGCGTGTATGGTTGTGCCCGTACCCCCCGTAGAGGGCCTAGAGGGTGACTACATCTTCTACAAGAACAATGTCGTCATGGGAATAGATCGCAGCAAGAGATCAGACGTCTATTGCTCGGGCATCCAAGTCGTCAATCCGTACAGGATTAATGAGTTGACAGACCCTATGCAAAGTCGAGATTTCTACTCTGTATGGCATCAACTTATTTTGAAGGAACAAATGTACTGCTCCAGAGTATATCCGAAGAAATGGATGTCAATAGATACGGTTTCTCAACTGACTTCGTTGAACAAGATTCTTGAGAGGTAACCGTGTGTAGAGTAGTGGGCCTCATAGATTTTCGCAAAACGCGTGGACTCGATAGCGGTGACCTAGAGGTTCTATCGAAGATGCGTGATGCCATGTACAGAGGGGGGCCAGACGGATATGGGTCTTTTGTGGATGGCTGCTTGGGATTAGGTCATCGTAGACTCGCCATAATAGACTTATCACCTTCTGGGGCTCAACCCATGGAGAGTGGCAAGTGGGCAATTTCGTTCAATGGAGAAATCTACAATTTCTTGGAAATCAAGAAGCGTCTACAGGCTCAGGGGTATTCTTTTCGAACGAATTCGGATACTGAGGTAATAATCAAGGCATTTGATTCGTGGGGCGAAGGTGCACTCCAGACTTTCCGCGGCATGTTTGCTTTTGCTTTGTGGAACAAAGAAACAAGAACGTTATTATTGTGTCGTGATCGATGTGGTGTTAAGCCTCTCTACTGGTATCTAAAGGATGGTCTGTTTCTTTTTGCGTCGGAGATCAAGGCTTTTCATCAGCACCCTTCGTTCGACAAGAGCTTGGATCATTCTGTCTTGCCCCATTATCTTCAGAAAGGATATTTACGTTGCGGCGACTCTATCTACACGCATGTGAAAACCCTTCCGCCGGGATCTATTCTTCAAATCAATGAGTCAGCGGGAACAAGCATTTCAAGATATTGGAAAGCTGAAGATGTCTTTGAGAAGGCGGCAACGGACAAGAGATCAGAAGGCGACATCGTCGAAGAACTTGAAAATGTTCTCACTGAGAGTTTCAGATTGCGAATGGTCGCCGATGTTGATGTTGGTGTGTTCCTGAGTGGAGGGATTGATTCATCTTTGGTCACAGCGTTGATTCAAAAAGGCCGATCACAACCACTTCGAACATTTACAATTGGTTTTGAGGACAGAGATTTCGATGAATCTCATGTGGCATCCGAGATCGCGAGAACACTAGGAACCGATCATACCGCTATGCTTTGCACGGAGGATGACTTCAAGGGCGTGATTCCCCTCTTGGCAGACATTTATGATGAACCTTTTGGCGATAGTTCAGCCATACCGACCTATCTCCTTTCCCAACTTGCCCGAGCCAATGTTAAAGTGGCATTATCGGGAGATGGAGGGGACGAGTTATTCGGGGGATATATAAAGTACGACTATTATCGTCATTTGTCGAAGTTGCTGGCGATCCCCCTTTCTGTGAGAAAACTTCTGTATACGCTAACCCGGGGAATTAATCCGGCCTTCATTGAACACATGGCATCAACAATGAAGATGGGATCGCTCTCGCAAATGGACAACAAGTACTTGAAATTCCAACTGACCTTGCTATCGAAAGATTTGGATGACCTATTTGATAGTACGTCATCATATGTGGATGGCTTCTACTTGGAACAACTTCTGGGGCCTTGGGAAGCGCGAATGGATAGCGTCCATCCTAACTATCCCGGCAGGTCAATAGGCTATCTGGGGCTGAAAGATTTGCGTTCCTATTTGCCGGACGATATTCTTACCAAAGTTGACCGCGCTTCCATGTATGTAGGCCTTGAAGCAAGAGAACCTTTCCTTGATCCGAGAGTTATCGAATTTGCATTTGCTCTACCAGACAAGATGAAGGTCCCCGGGCATGGAGAGAGCAAGTACTTGTTAAGGAAAATACTAAGCAAATATGTATCTCCAAAGTTGATCAAACGCCCCAAGCAAGGATTTACCGTGCCCATTGCAAAATGGCTGAAGGGAGTTCTGAAATCTGAATTGATTGCGATGGAGAATGACAAGGAGTTCTATGAGACATTTCGTCTTAGTCAACGAGTTTGTAGCCTTGCAGTGTCATCGTTCCTTGCTTCGGAGCACAGATTTAATCCTCATTTCATTTGGTTTATCTTCTCTTTGTATAAATGGTATAACAATTGGATTCGCCAACGGTGAGACGGATTTTACTCATAGAGAATCATGGTTCAGACTTCCACAGCACTAGGCTCCCTCTCTGCAAGTATCTCCGCGCACAGGGGTGGGATGTTTATGCTTTGCTCCCGAATAGCGAGTATGTGGAGTTGATTCAAAGCGAAGGTATCAACGCGATAGGATATGATCTTGATCGTAGAGACGTGGGTGTGCGTCACTTGATCCGACTAGTCAGGATTTGCCGAGAGATTACTAATAGACTCGATATCGATATTGTTCACTCTTTTCGTTTTCTACCCAACCTGCTGAATATCGTGGCAAATTGTTTCAACAGTAGAAAAGTAATTGTTCACATCACAGGGCTTGGCGTTGCATTTTCGAATTTCTCCTTTCCTTATCTGTTACTGAAAATTCTGAGCCAGATCGCTTTTCAGATAGTGCTTTTCAGAGCGAACAAGGTAATCGTCCAAAACGAGGACGATGCGAAAGATATACTATTTGCGAAACTATGGAATAGGAAGGTGGTTGTGATCGAAGGAAGTGGCGTTGACACTTCTTTCTTTAACAAAGCGCTAGCGAACAGAGCCAAGCTAAGAATTGGGTCCAATGTGTCCACGGACGATATGATTTTTATTTGTGTGACTCGATTGTTATGGGAAAAAGGAATAGGAGAAATGGTCGACGCTTTCCAATCTTTGAAGGAATCCGAACCATTTGCAAAGCTCTGGGTAGTTGGTTGGCCAGACAAAGAGAATCCACGGCACGTTCAAGATTCCTATAT